>JAZKFS010000101.1:19387-20784 GCA_040386315.1 Bacteroidota bacterium | reverse complement strand
GGGCGAATGAAGCAGACTGATGAAATTGATTATGGCGCGGGGATTCTTTTAAAAAAGAAAATAGGCGATAAAGTTTTTAAAGGCGAGGAAATTGCCGTGATGTTTGCGAGTGATGAATCGCGTTTTAAAAACGCTTCGGAGATGTTTTTAAAAGCTTTAAAAATTGAAGTTGGTGGATATTTTTTAAAAGAAAGATCATTGGTTCTGGATGAGTGGAGCGCGTGATCTGCTTTTAAAAAGTTTATTAAAAATTGTGTGATAGCCGATGCCAACAAAAGGCAGGATTAATGTAAAAATGTAGATCTGGTAGCGTGGGAGTGCAACAGTAACGGAAAAAAGGGCGCTGTAGTAGATGAGAATAATTGCATAAATAGTGAGGACGGAATATTCCCTGTTTTTAAAAGATTGCTGCCAAAGCCTTTTAAAACCGGCGAGAAATGGAATGAGAACCGCAGCAATACAGAGAATGTACAGCGGATGGCGCGACATTGGATAATGGAAATCGAATGTCCACAGCATGATGAATTTTTTAACGGTCATCAAAGCAGACTGTGAGGGATTCCGGCGGATAAAACCGAGCGCTTCATCTTTAAAAACTGCGTCTGCTTTAATTTCAAACAGAGCATTGTATGGAATGGAATCAAGTCGCCGGATAATATCATCATGCCAGCCGGGCGTGATCCAGAAGGGGCGGCCCGGAACAGTGCTCATCATTCCGCCGGTGGAATATTCGTCGTATCCTTTCCATATCTCGTGCCACGGGTGGCTAACGACCGGGACGAATTTATGGTAAAGCTGGTAATTACGCCACGTCCAGGGTGCTACGATCGCACTATAGAGAAGAATTGCTATTATGCTGTTTTTAAAAACTGCTGAATTTCTGGTTTTAAAAAAATAAAAAAGAGAACTTATGAAAAACAGCAGAAATGCTGGAATGAGAAATTCGCTCCGCGCAAGTGTTAATAATCCCGCCGATATTCCCAACAGCGCAAATAATCTCGCCTGACCGCGTTGAGCTGCCTGAATGGAGAGGTAGATCACAACAAGCGCTAAAAACTGGTATTGAGCCGAAGCGCTGAACGTGGTAACGGCAAATACTCCCGGCAGAAAAAGGGCTGCTGCTACGGCGCTTAAGCGGGACTGCATTTCCGTGCTTATTTTTTTTGCAATTGCATAAACAACCGGAATACATGCTGCGCTGAAGAGCGAATTCATAATGTAAATAGCTACAACTGCAGCGGTCGTATCACCGAAAATTTTAAAAACAAAATAGATGAGATATGGCCCGAGAGGCGGTATAAATGCGCTCTCAAAAGTAGGTGCCTGCCGCATCAGGGCGAAGCGATCGGGTATGGCGGAATCGTATGGCCAGGGAAATGAATAGCCGTATCCATGGA
>JAZKFS010000101.1:0-19377 GCA_040386315.1 Bacteroidota bacterium | reverse complement strand
CGCGCGATGGCACCGTGTTCCCACATTTCGGGATGGTGGATATCGCCTATGATAAACGCAATTGATAAACGAATGAGTAATGCCAGTGCAAAAATGCAGAACAGAAACGTACGCGAATCTTGTTGTGTCAGGAAATTTTGAATTCTTTTAAAAGGCATGAGTGCGCTATCTTTTCCGTGCTGTTTAAATTATATCTACGTTTCAAAAATAAGAAAAAATCTTCCGTACTTTTTAAAAACAAAAAAAGGCAGCTCTTTTTAAAAAGCTGCCTTTTAAAAATATTTTGGTGATATTATTTATTCAAACATTTGCTGATCATTGCCAGAAATTCCTGCTTGGTTTGCGAGCCGGTAATTCTTTCAACGATATTTCCTGATTTATCGATGATAAATGTTGTAGGAATAGAAGAGATGCCGCCATACGCTGCGGTTAGCTTTTCATTACCAACTACGTTTAGATACGGTATTCCCTTTGAAGCTGCAAATTTATCAACAAGTGATACAGCGGTTGTGCCATCCTTATCCGAGTCAAGTGAAACCCCGACCACGACGAAATCTGATGCAGGCAGTTCTTTTGAAAGCTCGATAATATCAGGAATTTCCTTGCGGCACGGCGGACACCATGTAGCCCAGAAGTTTAAAAAGACAACTTTGCCTTTTGCAACTTCAGCAAGTGAAACAGTTTTCCCGTTTTGCATCCAGGAAAAATCCGTCATTTTATTTCCGCCTGCCGTTCCCACTTTTGTAATGCTATAAGTATTTGACGCTGCGGCTGTAGGTTTTGCTTCGTTGTTATTTATAACAACTGCTGTTTTTTCGGGTGTATTTGCTGCAAGATTATCCCCGGCTTTATTTTCAGCTTTTGCATTGCAACCGATGGAAAATCCGGTAACAAGTATGCCCAGAAGGGTAGTTTTAAAGATGTGGTTTGTGCTCATTCTCATTTTGATTTTCATGAAATAAAAAAGGTACGTTTTTAAAAGCGGAAATTATGAAAAATTCCTGCCAATAGAAACGTACCAAAATTGTGTTAGTGTTTTTTAAAAGAACGCGCTTTTAAAAAATTACAGGTTAAGCAATGTGCGGATAGATGCTTCTAATTCCGCCGGTGCCTGGATACGAAGTGCAGTACGGTTTTGTACTGTTTTTTTCGTAAGGCGTTCCATCTCGTACGCTACCGGATTTGCTGACGTTACATCAGCCATTTCTGCTAATTCTGCCTGAGTCATATCTTCGATTCCCTGATTATCTACGAGGGAAGTAATAAGTTCTGCGTTCAGGTTTTTTTCGCGGGTGTTCATTGTAAAGCTCCTTAGTATAATATATGTTGTATTGATAATTTGCTTTGTATGTCTTTTAAATGAAAACAGACATTACCTTTTCAAAAGTTCCGATAAACGAAAACTTTTTAAAAATAATGTCTGTAAGCAAATTATTAAATAGTATATATTATTTCATATTATTCAGCTTCTGTGTGGTCAAATGGTACGTAGCCGCGTGTACGAGCGTATTCTGTAAGCTTCTGGGCCAGCATCTTGCGTGCTCTGTGGAGGCGTGAGCGAACAGTTCCGATAGGGCAGTCAACAAATTCCGCGATCTCTTCGTAGGTGAAACCCTCAATATCGCAAAGGATCACGACCGTACGGAAATCATCAGGAAGTGACTGTAGCGCAGTTGAAACTTCGTCATCTAATAAATTATTAAAGAATTTTTCTTCAAGATTTGAGGAATCAGCTGTCTCCGGGCGAAGAGTATCGTAAAACTCTTCGATCGAATCATAATCAACTTTATCCGGCTCACGCGAAATTTTACGGTAGCGGTTGATGTACGAATTTTTCATGATGCGGAATAACCACGCTTTGCAGTTGGTACCCGGCTCAAATTTATCAAAAAATCGAAATGCTTTTAAATATGTTTCCTGAACTAAATCGGACGCTTCATCGCGGTCACGACACATACGAAGGGCAAAGTTGTAAAGTGAACTCATGTGGGGAAGAGCTTCGCGCTCGAATTCCTTTTTTTGTGCTGTTTCCATTACTGCATCCATGGTGTCTCCGGTATTAATATGAATGTTTAGAGAACGATTTCATAATCATGTGGTACAAACATACGAAAGTTTTTATCAAATGCAAATATTTTTTCGCGGGTGAACGGTATATTTTGAAAAGTTATCGGTATATTTTGAAAAGTTATCGGTAAAATTTTATTGTAAATCCCGTTCATGTGTGTAACAGCGCGGCCTTGAAAAAAAGTTCAGAGTTGTAAAAAAAAATAAAAAAAGTTTTCAACATTTGTAATTAAATCATTATTTCTGTGTTGTCAGTGCTGAATTTTCCTTTAAAAATAAAAAAAGGCCTGAGTTTTTAAAAACTCAAGCCCTTTTAAAAGTCTTCTAAAACTTTCTTTTTAAAAGAAAATTACTTCTTCCAGTTGCGCAATAAATCTGTCAAAAGTCGAACGCCAACACCGGTTCCACCTTTCGGCATATAATCAGTTTCTTTCGGCGCAATTGCCGTTCCCGCGATGTCTAAATGTACCCACGGCCAGTCCCCGATGAAGTGTTTTAAAAAGAGCGCTGCTGTGATCGTTCCTGCCGCACGTCCACCACTGTTTTTGATGTCAGCATAGTCGCTTTTAATCAGTTCTTCATATTCTTCATACAGCGGAAGCTCACAAACGTATTCATTCGTGCGCAGCGCTGACTCTTTTAAAGCTGTTTTTACTTCTTCGCCCGTGCCAAGCATACCTGACGTCGTATTGCCAAGTGCGATCACGCACGCGCCTGTCAGAGTCGCCAGATCAATCACCGCCTGTGGTTTAAATTTATCCATATAGCACAGTGCATCAGCAAGGATCAAACGCCCTTCAGCATCCGTATTGTCCACTTCAGCAGTTTTTCCATTCATAAATGTAAGTACATCGCCCGGAACCATCGCGTTATCGCTGATGAAATTTTCCGTCGCAGGTACAATTCCCACAACATTTATCGGTAGTTTATTTTTCGCGATCGAGTACATCGTTCCGATTACCGTTGCCGCGCCGTGCATATCCATGCGCATTTCGCCCATTCCGGCTGCGGGCTTGATAGAATATCCGCCCGTATCAAATGTTACACCTTTTCCAACAAGTCCAAACGGTGCATCACCGCTTTTTCCGCCGTTATATTTCATGATGATCATCACCGGAGGACGCGTGCTGCCCTGATTTACACCAAGCAAACCGCCCATTTTTAAAGCTGTGATCTCCTTTTTATCCAGGATTTCAACATCAAATCCCGCTTCTTTTCCGGCATCCTGTACGCGCTCGGCGAGGGTTTCAGGATAGATTTCGTTGTTCGGTGCATTAGCCAGATCACGGCTCAGCTTTACGCCTTCAGCCAGATTTCTTCCAAATTTCACACCGGCTTCTGCTTCTTTTACAACGGAATTATCATCGCTCCAAAGAATAATATTTTCAATTGTCAGCGTTTTTGCATCCGGGCTTGTAAAATATTTATTGAATTTATACTGAGAAAGCCGAGAACCTTCGGTAATTGCCTGCGCAACTTCCTCATTTGAAAGATTTTCGATTGCTGGAATCTGAATGGCAATTGATTTCAACTGCATTCCCGCAGCGCGTTTTGTAGCAGCGGCAGCCGAGCGGCGAACCTGCTCAATTTTTAAAGCATCTTTTTTACCAAGTCCTACCAATAAAACGCGTTTTGCCTTGATCGCGTCTGCGGTGTACACAACCTGTACGCTGCCTTTTTTTCCTTTAAAATCTTCCGTATCCGCAACAGCTTCCACCGACGGAATATCCTTGATAATTGATTTGATCTGCTGTGCATCGTCCTCATAGACAAAAAGCGCAACTGCGTCTGCCTCAACAGCGCCTAATTCACTGTGAATAAGTTTGATTTCCATTAAAAAAATTTAACCTTTTAAAAAGAAGAGAAAGTATGAAATGTAATTATTGCAAAATTACGAAAAAGTAATAAGGGAAGTTACGGGTTTTTAAAAAGAATGGATTGAAAGGAGGATTGTAGAAGTTTTTTAAAAGCTTTTAAAAGAATTATTCGCCCTCAGCAGAAATTGATTCCATCAGGAAAATCGTCCCATTTCTTTTTCCCACGAGATACAGCATATTTTTAAAAACCGCGCCGTCCTGCCACGTTTGTACGAATTGCTGCGGAATATGAATTTCAGTAATTTCCGACGGGCTTTTTAAAAGATACAAAGTGGAATCACTTGCCGCAATAATAGATTCCCCGGCGGAAAATATCGCGGTGACCGGTGTTTTAAAAACATCTTTAAAACTCCCGATGTACGTTCCGAAATTATCAAACCGCGCGATCGTATTATCGCTGTCCAGCACGTAAATCTGGTCATTATTAGTGAGCGCGATCTGCCTCGGATTTTTTAAACGCCCGGCTCCAGCATCAAATTCTCCAAACGTCCGCCGATGTTCACCTGCGCTGGTGAATTGCACGATACGTTTATTTTCCGTGTCACACACGAGAATATCGCCATTTCGCTGAATTGCTACGTCTGATGGAAAGCCAAACCGCTCTTTTTCATTCTCTGAATCCCTTTTAAAAAGCGTGGAAACGTAGCTCATGTCCCGCTGAAACTGCTGAATGCGGTGATTATTAAAATCCGCTACGAAGATCCCTGAAATAAAATTTGCCGCAATTCCGCGCGGAATATCCAGCGCAGCTTCGCTCCAGCCCGAGCCACCTGCCGAACCAAGCGAATCGCCACGGCTGCCCAGCTTAATTACTTTTCCCGTCATCGCATCGCTCACATAAATATTTCCCGTCGCATCGGCCGCAATTCCTGCGCCCTGCTGAAAATTACCGAAGGAAAGAAGAAATGTGAGAATGATGGTAGGAATTTCCACTGTGTAGATTTTTTTTAGAGGGAGTTTTTAAAAGAAAATTCGCTTTTAAAAACGAATGGAGCAGTGTAGCATTGCAGCGCCGTCGGCAGTATTTTTAAAACCAAAGGAAATATCGTCATCCACACTAAAATCATATAAATGTGCGCCAACATAGGCATCCACCATGCTGATAATATACACGCCGACCAGCGCAAATGCCGCCTGGTCGCGATTATCACGGTACACTTCACGCTGCCGTTTTAAAAGGTCAGCGCTTGCCGGATTTTGCGTGAGTGCTGCCTGATATTCATCATCTTTATCGTTATAATTGATTTGGTTTCGCACAATCAGAAATGCAACCGTGCCATACGCCGCGGCAAAAACCGGTGTTTTCCACTTGTCACCGACGTACCATTGACCCCAGCCCGGAGCCACAAGCGAACGCCACACCGCTCCTGAAGGTGATTTCGTCATTTCAAAACGATCTTGCGCGGGAGCCGTTTCCTTTAAAATTGTAGAAAGGGGAGTTGGCGCGATCGTGTCTAACGTCGTCTGCGTAGAATCAACGACGCGCACCATTCTACTCGTCGAATCCTGCTCTGTTTCCTGCGAGAAAACTAAAACCGGTACGAGAAAAATGATAAAAACTATAAGCTTTTTACAAAGCATTTTCTTTTAAAACTCTTTTAAAAAACTATGCGCGAAGAGCAATTACTTCAATTTCCACATCTACATCTTTCGGCAAACGCGCAACTTCGACGGTCGAGCGCGCCGGGCGGATCTCACCGAAATATTCCGAAAAAACTTCATTCATCGCAGTAAAATTATTCATGTCTTTTAAAAACACAGTGCATTTTACCACATTTTTTAAATCAGAATTTTCCGAAGCTAAGACCGCCTGGATATTTTTAATTACCTGGTGCGTCTGCTCTTTAATTTCGCCTTCGACCATCGTCCCATCAGCTTTGAGCGGGATCTGTCCCGAAAGAAAAAGGAATGTTCCCTGTGCTGCCATTCCCTGAGAATATGGGCCAATCGGCTGCGGAGCGTTCTCTGTATGAATATGAGATTTCATTTTTTAAAAGTAAAAAGGTAAAAGTAAAATCGTGAATCGTAACTCGTGATGCGTAAAGCGTAAAAGTTTTAAACATAAATCTGTGAAATCAAAACAATCCGTCAAGATCTGTGATTCAGAAATAATTACACTTCGAAATTCACTGTTTCCGGTGTCATTTGTTGTTTGCCAAGTAGCGCCGCGCCGATCATTCCGGCGTCGTTTGTATATTGCGCAATAATAATTTCCGATTCCCTTGAAACTGTTGGAATGGCGCGTTCTTTTAAAGTTTTCCGTGTTGTTTCCAGTAAAAGTGGGTGAGTGCGCGAGATCCCGCCGCCAACGATCACTTTGCGCATATCGAGAATTGCCATCGCCGTTGCAAGCCCGATTCCGAGCAGTTCACCGGTCTTTTTAAAACATTCTATCGCCGCTGCATCGCCTTTTTCAACAGAATCGGCAATGTCGGGAATATCAAGGTTTTTAAAATTGTGAAGAAGAGAATCAGGATATTGCGCAGCGCATTGTTTTGCCCGCGCTAAAATCTGCGTACGACCAACAAATTCTTCCAAAACGCCCGTGCGAAAAGCAGGTTTCCCCGGAATAGGAGAAGCATTCGCATCAATAATAATATGCCCGACTTCGCCCGCTCCGCCGCGCTCACCGCGCCAGATAGCGCCGTCCATGATAATACAACCACCAACGCCCGTACCAAGCGTGATGAATAGGAAATACGGAACTTCCTTTCCCGCACCAAGCTGTGCTTCAGCAACGGCTGCGGCATTTGCGTCGTTGTCCACTGCCACCGGAACACCAAATTTTTTAAAAAGAATGTCCTGAATAGGAACAATTCCCCAGCCGGGAAGATTTGGCGGATTAAACACCGTGCCACTTGAATCTACAACGCCCGGAACTCCAAGCCCAATAGTTTTCGCGTCAGGAAATTCCTTTAAAAGCGTTTCAATTGCGTCTTCCAGGTTTTTTAAAACGTGCGCTTGTCCTTTATCAGCTTCCGTCGGCTGGAGGTGCCGCGAGATGAGTTCACCGCTGTCCGAGAGAACGCCGAGTTTGATATGAGTGCCGCCGAGGTCAATTCCTATGTGCATCTTTTAAAACTTTTTAAAGTAAATTTTCTTTGTAAAATTATTTTTCTTCCGGCACAATATACACTTTTTCGCCGGGCTTTACCATGCCGTAATCTTCGCGCGCGATGCGCTCAATTTCCAGCGTATCGGTTTTTAAAACCTTTATCATTTTTAGCAGCGAATCCTGTGTTCGCTGGGCTTCTGTCACTTCTTCTTCTAAACTGTTCTTTTTAAATTCCAGCCCGAATCTCGTCCACAATCCATATTCCGAAAAAAGTACGAAACCCGCAAACAGTACACCGATAACGCTCCCAATGATAACACGGTTGCGTTTGATCTCTTTTTTCTGTTTTGGGATGGATGGCTGCGACATCAATTATCACTTTTTAAAAAGAATTAGCTCTCAAAAATACGATTGTTTTTAAAACAAAAAACGGCTTTTAAAAAGCCGTGTTAAAATCCTTCTTTTTAAAAACTATTCTTTTAAAAGTTTTTCAAATGCCTGAAATGTTTGAATTGCGCCGGAAAGCGTATCGTGAGCTTCGTCTTCAGTTTTGACTTCGTCTGATAATATTTGTAAAAAGCTCTTCCACTTTTCGCTTGTTTTTTCGCCGTAGCCGCGATAATAATTGAACGAACTGACACGCGCGATCTCTTCGTTTTTTAAAAGTTGTTTGTAGATCATCGCGCCGCCGAGCGTTGCGCCTTCCATTACGTACATTGCACCGAGTGCTTCAGCTTTGTTTTTAAAAGCGGGCGGTGAAAATTTTTTAAAAGAATTACCCATATAATTCAATTCAGCCAGATCTTTTAAAAGCGAGCCGGTTTTTTTTCTTGATCCAAAATCAGGAAGGTCTTTTAAAAACTTTTCAAGTGAATTTTCGATAGAAGCATGGAAAATATAATTTTTAAAAAGCAGAGTCTTATACTCATCGAGCGTAAGCGTGCCATCCATGATCTTGTCTGAAAGCGAATATTGCTCGATGGAATCGTGATGCGGACGCGTTTGGGTTTTTAAAAGCTCGTGAATTGTCATATCGTGTAAATTTTAGCTGCGCTCGGTATTTAATACACATTCGATCTCTTTTAAAAGCGGCTCCTGCTTGACAGGCTTTGGAATATATGCATCAAAACCTTCTTTTAAAAACCGCTCTCGGTCTTCGTCGAGCGCATAACTGGTAACAGCGAGAATTTTCACCGGATCATATTTTTTTTCTTTGCGGATCTCTTTTAAAATCCCGACGCCATCGAGCGATTCCTCGCCGAGATTTATGTCCATGAGGATAACGTGCGGTGTTTTTTCTTCAACCAATGAGAGCGCTTCCGTGCTGTTGGAAGCATGCTGAACGTCGTAGTGACGCGAAAGGATTTTTTTCATGAAAAATGACGTAACGGGATCATCTTCCACCAGGAGGACGCCTGCTTTATTCGTTTCCGCTGAGTTCTCTGTTTCCATCTCGCTCATTAACGTTTTGCCTCACATTGTACATTGGAAATTTTAAAATAAACGTTGTGCCTTCGCCGGGCTTGCTATCTACTGCTATGCTGCCACCTAATACTTCGGTGTAGCGCTTGACGATGGAAAGCCCGATCCCGGAACCCTCAAATTTTCTGCTGTGCCCACCGCTTTCCTGCTGAAACGGCGTAAATATCCGGTGAATAAATTCCGGCGCTATTCCCACACCTGTGTCAGTTACTTTTATTTCTGCAAATTGCCGTCCTTCCTCATCAACGATCTTTTCCAGCATTATATCAATTTTACCTTTTTCCGTAAACTTAATTGCGTTGTCAATCACGTGGCTGAGGATCTGATCAAACATACCGCAATCAATCAGGCACTCATAGATTACATTTTTTTCATAAAAGTTTAATGCGATATTTTTCTGCGCTGCCTGTACCTGGAAATTCCGAACATTGGTACCAATGGAATCATTGATATTGCAGACTTCCATTTTAAAATCAATTTTCTGTGCCTCGAGGCGCGACATATCAAGAATTCCACTCAGTGTTTTTAAAAGCCGCTGCCCGCTTTTTTCCATTAAGTCCACGTACGACATCAACGTTTCATCGCCCTGATATTCATTCTGAACAACCTGGATCATTCCGAGAATTCCATTGATCGGCGTACGGATCTCGTGCGACATATTGGAGAGAAAATTCGTTTTTAAACGGTTCATTTCCTCGGCAATTTCTTTTGCATGGCGCAGCGACTGCTCGGCTTTGCGGCGCTCAAGGATTTCAAGTGATAACTGCCGGTTTGTTTTTTCAAGCTCTGTCGTACGCTCTAAAACACGAAGCTCAAGCTTTTGACGCGTTTTATTAAATTCAGATGTGAGCGTATGGTGATTAAGCTCTGTATAATTCTTTAAAATGATCTCAATAATATGCTCGCGCAGTTTTAAAGCGATCTCAATTTCAGCTTCCTTCCAGGGACGGGAGATATTTTTGACGGACTGAACAAATTTCGCAAATGATTTACGGGGGCTGATACGAACACCGTCATTTTGAATTTCAACTGATTTTTCAGGATTGCCTGCCCAAGAGATCGTTTGTTTAAATTCCGGACGGAACCACAGGACGTATTCCCCGAGGGATTTTGAAAGGGAAATAGCCAGCAGCCCGCTTGCAGTATCAGTCACTTCCGCCGCATCCGGGAATTGCTCTGAAAAACGATCAGTGTAATATACCGTATCAATAGATTTTGTCTTCAGCCATTCGATCATTTTTAAAACTTCAGGTTCAGCCGGAGTGGTACCGAGAAGTGTGAGCTTTTCTTTTAAAAATATTGCCCCGCCACCCGCATTTACCAAATGCAAAAGCGTTGTTTCGTTGCCTGTAAGCCCATGTACAATATCCCATTCACGCGCCATCTGGTCTAAAAGTTTTGTTTCGATGGTTCGAAGGCGGTTACTGTGCTCGTTTCGCTCGGCATTTTCTTTTAAACCGATATGATACGAAAGCATCCTGCCGAGAAACTCGCACGCATTGCGCAGATCAAAATGCAGGAATCGCGGGGAGTGATGATGGCACGAGATCAATCCCCATAGTTTACCTTCGTAAATAATAGAAATGGACATTGAGGCATTTACGCCCATATTTTTCAGATATTCGATATGAACAGGCGAAACGCTGCGCAGCACAGAATATGTAAGGTCAAGCGGTGTTGAGGCGATCTGCTCATCTGCGGCGAGAATTGAAACCGGCTGATAATCGGCTGTTGAAATTAGCCGTATCCAGTTTTTCTCGTATAATTCACGCGCCTGCTTTGGAATATCCGACGCAGGAAAATGCAGGTCCATATACGGTTCTATCTCATCGGATTTCGCCTCCGCTACCACGCTGCCGTTCCAGTCCTCGTCAAATCTGTAGATCATCACGCGGTCAAATCCCGTCAATTGACGTACCTGCTCTGAGGCTATCTCATACAGCTCAGGAAGTGTACGGCTTTGCTGAAATTTTGAAACGGCAAGATTTAAAAAACGATAAAAATCGCCGTACAGAACATTGTCCTGCTCGGGATATTCCTCAAACTCCAATACAAGGAGATTCTTTGTACGGTGGAGAATTAGGTCAAGATTGCGGATTTTGCCGTTGGCTTCCAGTTTTATTTTTAAAGGATTTGCAATAGAAAAATCTTCCGCGTGCAGCCATTTCTGGATTCCTGCCCATTGCTCTTCTGGAAGAACATCCGGCAGGCGCTTTTGTAAAATATCTTCTGCTGCCAGCCCGAGAACTTCACCTGAATTTGCACTGGCGTGGGTGATAATGTATGTGGAATTATCAATTGCCAGCAGTGCACCGTGCGGCTGAATTTTACCGGGAATGTGGATCGGTTCAAGCTCGCAACTGGTAATGTCAATCGGGGAAGTTTCGGCAGTATTCATTCAGATTAGAGATAATATGGTCGTCGTAAAAGGGAATATTGCTTTTAAAAAATTAAAATTAAAGAACTTTTTTAAAACAGTTTTAAAAAGTTTTACAAATATCATGTAGATAAGGATGTTGGGATTATTCCCAACCGGTTTTGAAAAACATGCGCTATGGTAGAAGCGCGGAGTTTCGCCATATCAGCTTTTTCGCCTTTAAAAAGCTCATCTACCGTGCTTTTAAAAAGCAAGATCCACCGCTCAAAATGAAATGCCGCGATCGGCAAAAACGTGTGCGGCGGAAAAGGACGCCCGTCATACGTACGCTCTTCAAAAAGCAGGGTTTCCCAAAAACTGTACATTTTCGGTAAATGCTCCTCCCAGTTCACTTCGGCAAAATCATTGAAAACAGGGCTGAGAACATCATCCTTATTCACTTTATCGTAAAAAGTATTGACGAGAAGTTCTATATCGGTGCGCGTGGTAATATCATTCATAGGTTTTAAAAAGGAAAAGTTTTTAAAAAGCATTGTAATGACGTTTTAAAAAGAAAAAGTCTTTTAAAAGAAAAGGGCCTTTTAAAAAGATATTTTGGAGAAAAAAATATCTTCATCATGAAATCTTTATCTTTCTTTTAAAAAGAAGAGCTGTAACAATGCAGATAATTTTTAAAAGAAATTACCGATAAAATTGTATTTTGCTAACTCTGTTTTTTAAAAGAATAAAGTTTTTAAAATAAAGAAATGGCGCAACCTTACCTGTATGACAGAACACTGCTCACCACTGCTGTTCTGGCTAAATTTAAAGCACAACACCCAACAGTAAATTTCATCCATACACCCGATGGAAATTCTGTTCTATTCAGCTTTGAAAATTCCGGCGCTCCTGACAGGGAAAGATTCCTACTCGATCTGCATTTTTTTCTGCACAATCCTCATCTGCCACTTGAAAATATATGCTCACGTTTGGATAATTATTATCCGAAAAACGCTTCGCAGGAAGAACTCCTATATTATGCGCAGCGGCTGGTAGAACTTGATGACGATAGTATCGGCGCCGGGCTTTATATAGTCGGCGAGGCTGGCATCGGAAAAAGCCATATAGCCATCGGCATCAGCAAGGAATTTATGAGGCACGGACTGGAGCCGAATTTTGTCATTGCCGAGCAGTATAGATTCAATCAAAAGCTGGAGCTGGGTTCCGGGCAGGTGTGGGTGATTGACGACATGAATTCCGGCTACCATATTTCCTCGCGGCTTTTTAAAGAAGTTGTTATTAATGCATTTGACCGGGGCGGGCGGGTTTTCGTCACAAGCAATAAAGACTACGATGAACTTATGAAGGAAGCATTCGTTGGCGACAGTACCGCAAACCGAATCCGCTATGGCGACCGCACCAAAGGTATGTTTAAAATCCTCCATGTAACGGGCGATAGCTTCCGTCAGGCGAATGCGTGGTATAAATAAAATTGTTTTTAAAAAGAGTTTTAAAAATTATAGTGGAATCTGTCATGCTTGAGAATGCTGAAATTCAATCTATCACCGAAAAAATAGATGCGCTCAACGCCCGCGCACGTGAACTCCAAACCGACCTACTACCTGAAGGACAGCTGGTGGCAGAAGAAGCGCTGGCCCTCGCTGAAAAAGAAAGCTATCTAAAAGGTATAATTGAAGCTTTGTTAGTCCTTAGTTGGAGAAATTACCTGAAAGGGAATTATCCCCTTATGCTGGAGCAGTCAGAGCGTGCCCTTGGCATAGCTGAAAAAACGAGCGATAAAGCAGGTGAAGCACGAGCCTGCAATAACGTTGGTGTTATGTATTTCAGCACAAGCAAATATAGCCAGGCGCTTGAATATTGGATGCGCTCACTTACCATTTGGGAGGAAATTGAAAATAAGGGTGGGATTGGAAATGCACTTGGTAATATTGGAAATGTATATGGCAGCACAGGCGATTTCAGTAAGGCGCTTGAATGCTATATGCGCTCGCTTTCTATTCGTGAAGAAACAGGCGATAAACATGGCATTTCCGCTTCACTTGGTAATATTGGTAATGTATATGATTGGATAGGTGATTTCGGCAAAGCGCTTGAATACTTCATGCGCTCGCTTAGAATTGATGAAGAAATCGGCAATAAGCGTGGCATTGCCGCTGCACTCAATAATATTGGCGTTATATCTGAACGTACAGGTGACTTAAGCAAAGCGCTTGAGTACCACATGCGCTCACTTACTCTGAAAGAAGAAGCCGGCGATACACATGGCATTGCGTATTCACTCGGTAACATAGGCAGTGTGTATTATAATACAGGCGATTATGATAAAGCATTGGAATATCATATGCGCTCGCTTACTGCCAGGGAAGAAATTGATGATACTTGGGGAATTGCCAGTTCACTCGCTGACATCGGTGAAACCTATGCAGTAAAAACATATACGGGACATGATGTCGGGAAAGCTATAGAATATCTTTTAAAAGGACTTGCTATGAGTGAAGAGATCAATTCTAAAGCCCTTGTTTTTAATGTTCATAAAATTCTCTCCGACGTTTACGAACAAACGTTGGACTGGAAAAGCTCTCAGATGCATTTTAAAAAATATCATCTTTTAAAAGAAGAAGTCCACAACGAAGAAACCTCAAAAAAAATAACGACCCTGGAAACACAGCGAAAATTCGCAGAAATAGAAAAAGAGCGTGAGATAGAGCGCCGAGAACAGAAAGCAACATATAAAATATTAAACAAAATATTTCCTCGATCAGTGGTGGATAGGTTGCGTGATGGCGAGTCTCCTCTGGCCGACTATTATCCCGACACTACCATTCTTTTTCTTGACCTTGTTGATTTTACTACTCTCTCTTCAAATATTCCTCCGCGTCAGCTACTGTATCTTTTAAATTCAATATTTGCTACGTGTGACAAAGTAATTGCAGAACATGGGTTAGAAAAAATAAAAACAATTGGTGATGCATACATGGCGGCTTCTGGCGTACCAGAGCAAACAGAAGATCATCTTTTAAAAGCTGCACAAGCGAGTTTACAGCTTTTAAAAGCTTTACAAGAACTTGTTGTAAATATTCCGCAAGATATAGAAGGCGACCGTACGTGGATGAGTGAGATTGGCGAGATCCGAGTGAGAATCGGGCTCCATTGTGGCGAAGTGATTGGTGGTGTTATTGGTGAAACAAAATACGCTTATGACCTGTGGGGCGATACGGTCAATATTGCTGCGCGGATGGAGTCAACAGGCGAGCCGGATAAAATTCATGTTTCCGAAGAAGTTTTTAAAAGTCTGAAGGATAACTTTGAATTTGAGGAGCGCGGAGAAATTGAGATAAAAGGAAAAGGTATTATGAAGACGTATTTTCTTTTAAATGAAAAGGATCGCGCGTAATAATTCTGGCAGGAATTTTGCATAGTATCTGATATTGGAAAATTTTATTTATATTGCAGTGCTGCCGTGTAGAAAAAACGCCGTAACTGTACGCGCTATGAGGCAGAAAATCACTATTATCCTATGAAAATTACACCTATCGAAAACAAGCTTCAGCTTAGCAATAGCGGAAATCTTGAAATTGTGTTTATTGGTGTCGGCTCGGCATTTGCAACGACGCTCCATCATACCAATTTTTTTATTATCAAAGGTGATACGCATATTTTGGTGGACTTCGGTACGACAGGCCCAAGCGCTTTAAAGCATCTCTCGATTGATCCGCTGGATGTAGAGGTGCTTTTGCCCACGCACAGCCACTGTGATCATGTCGGGGGAGTTGAATATCTCACGCTTTTAAACCGCTATGTAGCGGTGAATCTACAGGGAAGGCCTAAAATTCATATGATCATTTCTGAGGAATATCAAGATATCCTTTGGGATGCTACACTTCGTGGCGGGATGGAATGGAATGAAGTCAATCAATTTGGAAGTAAACTGGTTTTTGAAGATTATTATGACGTTACGCGGCCGGTTTTAAAAGAGTCAGATCCACGTCAGACCTTAGAGTTGGACTTTAATGGTATTCATCTTGAATTTTTCCGCACAAATCATATTCCCGATACAGCGCATGAGGCAAATCAGGCATTTATTACCTACGGGCTAATGATTGACGGCAGGGTATTTATTTCCGGAGATACAAAGTTTGACCGTGATTTGATAGATCAGTATGCCGAGAGTTCGGAGGTGATGTTCCACGATACATCATTTTTCCCAAATCCCGTTCACGCCTCGCTGGAGGAACTCCGCACATTGTCAAAAAAAGTAAAAAAGAAAATGTACCTGATGCATTATTCCGACAACTGGCGCGAGCAGAATATTATTGATTTTGCCGGTTTTGCAAAAGAAGGTGTGCGGTATATTTTTGAATAGTTTTTAAAAGGCTTTAAATATCTACTGTGGACTCGCGGCAAGTTTTGTAATAAGGTCAGTATTAAACACAATGCGCAGCCCGCTCTCGATCTCTTCTGATTTGCTCATCAGCTCTTTTAAAACAGATTTTTGCCAGACAAGGCACTCTGTTGTTTCCGCTGCTTTTACATCCGCCGATGTAGGTTTTTCCGTTAGAAAGCTCATCTCACCGACGAACGAGCCGGAGCGTACGTTTGCAATAAACTTTCCATGTGACTCCACTGCCGCCAACCCGTTAAGAATAAATATCAGGTGGTTAATTTTTGTATTTTCCTGAATTAAAATCTCATCTTTTTTAAAAACCTTCCGCTCTGCCGAGCGTACCAGTTTTCGGTAATCACCCGGTGAGAAATTTGAAAAAGTTGCCTTGTAAAATTTCTTTTCATCTTCGGTAAAATCCATCATACTTCTGTTACGAAGCAAGATAACGATCTGAATAGCATTTAAAATTATGTATAGCGTACACCAGGGTACATCTGTCCAGAGTGCAGATTCAGTGACGTTCAGACGATAAATGATTTCCACTAAACAACCCGCTATGATCGCTACACGCAACCACAGCATGTTTTTGATAGTAAAACCCGCAGCGTACAGCAGATTGCTGAAGTGGCCGAGTATATCGTTAAATCCGATCATGGTGAAATGGTGTGGTTTTAAAGTTTTTAAAAGTCCCTTGTAATTTATGGTAATTTACGAATATTCACAGATTCTTTTTTAAAAACAAAAAAGCCTTTTAAAAACATTACATCTTTAAAAGGCTTTAATAAAACTCACCAAATCAATTACACCATTTCTGCCTGCATTTCCATACTGCGCGCGTCTTCGTCCTCATACGCTTCAATCGGAGGGCAGGTGCAAATAAGCGTTCTGTCACCCTGCGTATTATTCACACGGCCAACAGTCGGCCAGAATTTTCCTGCTTTTAAAGATGCAACAGGATACGCTGCTTTTTCGCGTGAGTATTTGTGGTTCCAGTCATTCGCTATCACAACGCCCATCGTGTGCGGCGCATTTTGCAGAACGTTGTCTTCTTTGTCAAACGCACCGTTTTCAATTTCACGGATTTCTTCGCGAATTGCAACCATCGCATCAACAAACCTGTCAAGCTCCGCAAGCGGCTCGCTTTCTGTCGGCTCAATCATCAGCGTTCCGGCAACAGGGAAGGAGACCGTTGGCGCGTGAAAACCGTAATCCATGAGGCGTTTTGCGATGTCTTCCACTTCCACGCCGGTCGTGTTTTTAAAGATGCGCGTGTCGAGGATCATCTCGTGTGCGGCGCGTCCGTTCGCGTTTTGGTAGAGGACAGGGAAGTGCTTTTCGAGTTTTGCTTTTAAATAATTTGCATTGAGAATCGCAACTTTCGTCGCTTCTGTCAGACCTTCGCCACCCATCATCGCGATGTACGCCCATGAAATAAGCAGGATGCTTGCGCTGCCCCACGGAGCCGCGCTCACAGCAGGAATTGCCTGGTCATCGCCGATATTCACAACAGCGTGTCCCGGAAGAAACGGAGCGAGGTCAGCCACAACACCGATTGGTCCCATGCCGGGCCCGCCGCCGCCATGCGGAATACAGAATGTTTTGTGCAGGTTCAGGTGGCAGACGTCAGCGCCGATGTTCGCCGGGCTGGTCAGGCCAACCTGTGCGTTCATATTCGCGCCGTCCATATAGACACGTCCGCCGTGCTCGTGGATGAGTTCACAAACCTCCACGATATGCTCTTCAAAAACACCGTGCGTGGATGGATACGTTACCATCAGCGCCGCAAGATTTTCGCTGTGCTGCTCAACTTTTGCTTTTAAATCATCAAAATCAATGTTGCCGTTCTCGTCTGTTTTTGAAACGACAACTTTCATTCCTACCATCACCGCGCTTGCAGGATTTGTTCCGTGCGCCGATGCCGGGATGACAACGACATTTCTATGATGGTCGCCGCGTGAGCGATGATATTCGCGTATCACAAGCAAGCCGGCATATTCGCCCTGCGCGCCTGAATTCGGCTGAAGCGACATCGCATCAAAGCCCGTGATTTCGCACAACGCTTCTTCAAGGTTTTTAAAAACTTCAGAATATCCTTCGGCTTGTTCGCGCGGAACAAACGGATGAATCTTCCCAAATTCCGGCCACGTAACAGGAATCATTTCCGTCGTTGCGTTCAGCTTCATCGTGCACGAGCCGAGTGGAATCATCGAGTGCGCAAGCGACAAATCCTTGTTTTCAAGGTGTTTTAAATAACGCAGCATTTCCGTTTCAGAATGATGCGAATTGAAAACTTTGTGCGTCAGAAATTCGCTCGTTCTTTTTAAAGAATTCGGGAAATCTATTGAAATTGCGTCAGCCAGCTTTTCAAAGTCAAAGCTCTGCATGTCACGTCCGGCGGACGTTGCAAATACCGTCAGAATATCGCGAACATCCTGAATATCAGTCGTTTCATCAAGCGCGATTCCAACAACACTATCATTGAAATATCGGAAATTAATTCCTTTTGAAACCGCTTCACGGCGAATTGCATCGCCATTGTCCACGCGAACTGCAATCGTGTCGAAAAATAAATTATTCTCGCTTTTAAAACCTAATTTTTCAAGTCCCTGAGCAAGCAATTTCGTCAAGCCATGAATCCGCGAAGCAATCGCTTTCAAGCCTTCCGGCCCGTGATACACCGCGTACATTGCAGCCATATTCGCCAGGAGCGCCTGCGCCGTGCAGATATTGCTCGTCGCTTTATCGCGGCGGATGTGCTGCTCACGCGTCTGAAGCGCCATACGAAGCGCGCGGTTGCCGTTGGCGTCCACCGAAACGCCGATAATTCTGCCCGGAAGCTGTCTTTTAAAATCTTCCTTGCACGACATATACGCTGCGTGCGGGCCGCCGTAGCCAAGCGGAACGCCGAAACGCTGCGCCAAACCAACCGCGATATCCGCGCCGAATTCGCCCGGAGGCGTCAGCAGCACAAGCGCCATCAGGTCAGCCGCCGCCGTTACAAAAACGTTGTTTTTATGCGCGTCTTCGCAGAATGCTTTATAATCATACACTTCGCCATTACCCGCCGGATACTGAATTATCGCGCCAAAAATGGCATCATTCCACTCCAGCGTCTCGTGACTCCCAACCAAAAGCTCGATACCAAGCGGCGTAGCGCGCGTTTTTAAAACATCCAGCGTTTGCGGAAAAATATTCTCCGACACAAACAAAACATTCGCAGCAGATTTATTTTTCGGGCGCGACGCGTACATCAGGTGCATCGCCTCAGCCGCTGCCGTTGCCTCATCTAGTAGCGATGCGTTCGCTATCGGCAGCCCTGTCAGGTCAACAATCATCGTCTGGAAATTCAGCAGCGACTCAAGCCGCCCCTGCGCGATTTCCGCCTGGTACGGCGTGTACTGCGTGTACCAGCCGGGATTTTCCATCAGGTTGCGCAAAATCACCGTCGGCGTCACCGTATCATAATATCCCATGCCGATATAGCTTTTAAAAATCTTATTTTTCCCGGCAACCGATTTCAGTTCTTTCAAAAAGTCCATCTCCGTCTGCGGCTCGCGCAGCTGAAGCGGTTTTTTCAAACGGATTTTCGCCGGAATCGTCTGCGCGATAAGTTCATCGAGCGAGTCCACGCCGATAGCCGCGAGCATTTTCGTGCGGTCGGCCTCGTCTGGCCCGTTGTGCCTGTCCTTAAAATTGTCGTAATTCTGCAAGAGTGGATTCATGGAGAGCTTTTAAAAATATATGTGTAGTATGAGTTAAAAATCGTGGCACTGACGACGCAAAAATACGGCGAAAAGTTTAGTTTACCATATCTACGGAATTTTTATAATTTGCACCTTTTAAAAACCGATTTTTAAAAAGAAATTTCATGTTTCCCTCACGTACATCATTCCACCTTCAGTAGGCGGCCACCCTTGCCGTCCCGAGTACCCGTTTTTTAAAGTGTTTTTAAAAGGAAAAATTATGAAAAAAATACGCTACTTTATATTTTGCTTTTTGATTTTAAACCTCATTGCACTGAATTCTTGCAGTATTTTTAATTATTCTGAACCACGAGAAGAATTAGTTTATACGCCTGATTGCACTAAAGAATCAGCAAAAAAAATTACTGATGAATATTATCAGAATATTGGTA
>JAZKFS010000100.1:19720-22637 GCA_040386315.1 Bacteroidota bacterium | reverse complement strand
ATAATTTATACTACAGCTATTGTTAGTGTAACATTAATTCTACTGACCCATTGGACTTCTTCATTGCATTACGCAGGTCTTTTTAATAATAAATTTTCACTTATTTCAATTGCAGTCATCGTCTTTATTGTTGGCGCTATAAGTCTTATCAGTTCAGCAACTGCAATTGCAATCATTATTTTTTCAGTTCAGGAAATCTTTTGGCGCGGAATATTCATTGAGAATTTAAAAAGATTGGGATTTAATGCTACAATTCCATTAGTAGTAGCTGCAATTTTATCAAGCATTTGTTATAGTTTCCAACTCCATTCAATTTTCATCCCACCTATGGTTTTTGGAATTTTTATTGCGGCTTGCATTTCAGGATTTTTACGAACGAAATTTAATATATACGCAAGCTTATTTTGGCTAATAGCTGTAATTTTCTTTATTGCAGACATTGAGTTTTAAATGGCATATCCCCTCACCCATATCACCGCCCGTTGGTGGAGCCGCATCCTCCTTTTCCTCCTGCTGTGGGTTCTCTTTTCAATTGCCGAATACAGCAATTATCCTGAATATCTGCCGTGGCTGAGTTGCATTGCAGCGGCGCTCCTTACAGAATATTTGCGGCGAGGAAATAGTATCGTAGGGCTTGGCCTTTCTTTTAAAAAGCAGACGTTTTTTCGCGAGGTTTTCTGGGGAATTTTCAGTGCAATTATTGCGATTGGAGGTGTAATTCTTACCGCAATTATTCTTGGCGCACGTTTTAAAAGCGTTGAAGATCCGTTGTTTTTTTTACCTTTAGTTCTGCTGCTTTTAAAAATATTTATTCTTGCCGCGGGCGAGGAATTTCTCTTTCGCGGGATAATTTTTCAGGCAGTTGTCGAGCGTTTTAAAATGCCGATGGCTGTTGCTCTCAGCACGGCAATTTTTATCTACGGGCATCTGGCAAATCCCGGCGCAACGGTTTTCTCATCAGTCAATATTGCTTTAGCAAATCTGGTTTTCTGCACGATGTATCTTTCGACAGGCTCGCTGTGGCCATCTATTGCGTTCCACTTTTCGTGGAATTTCGCTCAGGCGCTGATGGGGCTTCGGGTCAGCGGTTTGAATTTTGGAGATCCGCTTTTAAAAATGGATCTTTTAAAAATCCCACAGAATTTGCACTGGATTATATTTTCACCTGAGTTCGGTATTGAAGCGGGTTTTACTACAACGCTTGTTTTGATTTTGGCAATAATTATTCTTCCTCGCTTTTTAAAAACTTCGGCGTTTGCTTCGGCAGGAGTTTTTAAAAGGAGGTTTGCAGAATCGGAATTTACAGCGGGTTAGGGTTGTTTTGTTTCGCCGGAATGAATTATTTATTAAAAGGGCTTCATAATCGGGAAATCGCTTGGATGTTAAACTTTTTTTTGGGAAGTTGCTTCTAAATTGTGTTTTTAAAGCGGGAGTTTCAATAAGAAAGGTTTCATTTTTAAAAGGAAAAAAAAATTATGCAAAATCGTCATAAACGTACAATCTCATTACCAGGAAAAATCGCAGCAGCAGCTTTCGCTGTGATAAGTATGGCATCCCCGGCACATGCACAGTGGTCAATCATGAAGGCCGATGCAGATAGTTTAATTAAGGCGGGAAGCGATCATATTTATAACGTACAGTTTGACCAGGCAACGTCGGATTTTAAAAAGGTGATCGAAATGTACCCGGAAAACCCGGCGCCCTACTTCCTTGATGCGATGGTGGAATGGTGGAGAATTAAAACTGCCGAAAACCAGCGCGATCCCGCGCTTGAAAAAGCATTTTTGACAAAAATTGACAAATCAATTTCTGTTGCTCAGGCGCTACTTGATAAAAATGAATATGATATTGCCGGTTTGTTTTTTAAAGCGGGCGCACTCGGCTATCGCGGCAGATTGTATGCTGAGAGCGAGCGCTGGGTGAAGGCTGCCGGTGATGGAAAAGAAGCTCTTGACCTGCTTCACAAATCGCAAAAGATCGCACCGGGCAATCACGATATTTTGCTTGGAACGGGTTTGTATAATTATTTGGCAGCAGCGCTTCCGGAACAATATCCGGCTTTAAAATCAATTATATTTTTCCTTCCAAAAGGTGACAAAGCAACCGGGCTGGCGCAGTTAGTATCAGCATCAAACAAAGCACGCTATGCTAATACAGAAGCGAAAGTGGTATTGCTGCAAGTGTATGACCAGTTTGAAAAAAATTCTGACGAGCTTTTAAAACTCGCGACTGAACTTCATGCAAAATATCCGTCGAACGCATATTTTCACCGCTATCTCGGGCGCGCGTATGTGCAGCTTGGATATGCGGACAAATCAGAAGAAACATGGCGCGAAGCTTTAAAATATTCACTTGATAAAAAGCCGGGCTATACCAAACTCATCACGCGCGAAGGTTTGTATTATGTGGGCGCGGCGCTGATGAATAAAGGCGAGTATGAAGATGCTTTGAAATATCTGTATAAATGTGATGAAGCAAGCCGCTCGCTTGATCAGGACCCTTCAGGATTTATCATTCTGACGAATTTAAAGATCGGCCAGATCATGGATATTCAGGGCAAACGCGATCTGGCGATCAAACAATATAATAAAGTTTTGAACTGGCCGGACAAGCAGAATTCAAAGCAGTTAGCTCAACAATATATTCAGACGCCGTATAGCAAATAGGCTTTAAAAATCGTTTAAGAAGGGGCAGTTTTAAAAACTGTCCCTTTTTTTGTACCCCATTTCTTTGACGCAATGCTAAGAGATATAAATGTTTTAAAACATTTTGTTAATTTGGGGAGATTATTTTTAAAAGCTAAATTACTTTTTAAAAGCAACTATGAATGAAATGAATATCAAAGACTGGGAAAAGCTCGCGCAAAAAGAAATAAAAGATAAACAAAAACTTTTTAAAGAGCAATGAATTTGTTCAA
>JAZKFS010000100.1:0-19710 GCA_040386315.1 Bacteroidota bacterium | reverse complement strand
GCCGCTCTACACCGCCGACGATCTGGAAAATCTTTCTTTTAAAAACACGCTTCCCGGTATCTTCCCTTTCCTTCGCGGTCCGTACGCCACGATGTACACGAACCGTCCATGGACGATCCGTCAGTACGCAGGTTTTTCAACGGCAGAAGAATCAAATGCTTTTTACAGGAAAAATCTTGCTGCCGGGCAAAAAGGTTTGTCGGTTGCATTTGATCTGGCGACGCATCGCGGCTACGATTCCGATCATCCGCGCGTAACGGGCGACGTTGGAAAAGCGGGTGTGGCGATTGACACGGTCGAAGACATGAAAGTTCTTTTTAAAGATATTCCGCTGAATGAAATGTCGGTTTCCATGACGATGAATGGAGCTGTGGTGCCCATTCTCGCCATGTTCATTGTAGCCGGTGAGGAACAGGGCTTTTCAAAAGAAGTGCTGAGCGGGACAATCCAGAATGACATTTTAAAAGAATTCATGGTGCGCAATACGTACATTTATCCGCCGGAGCCGAGCATGCGCATCGTGGCAGATATTATCGAATACACCAGCCACCACATGCCGAAATTTAATTCCATCTCTATTTCGGGTTACCACATGCAGGAAGCAGGCGCTAACGCGGTTCAGGAGCTTGCGTTCACAATTGCTGACGGACTGGAATATGCACGTATCGCCGTTTCAAAAGGTTTAAAAATTGACGAATTTGCGCCGCGTCTCTCCTTTTTCTTCGCGATCGGCATGAACTTTTTCATGGAAATAGCCAAACTTCGTGCAGCACGTGTGTTGTGGGCTGAACTCATTCAAAAGGAATTTGCTCCTCAAAAACAGCAATCGCTGATGCTTCGCACGCATTGTCAAACATCCGGTTGGAGTCTTGCAGCACAGGACGCATACAATAACATTATCCGCACGACAATCGAAGGGCTGGCAGCCGTTCTCGGTGGGACGCAGTCGCTCCACACAAATTCTTTTGACGAAGCGCTCGGACTGCCGACGGAATTTTCCGCCCGTATCGCCCGCAATACACAGCTCATCATCGCCGAAGAAACGCATGTAACGAATGTAATTGACCCAATGGGCGGCTCGTATTACGTGGAGTCGCTTACACAATCGCTCGTGGACGAAGCGCGCAAGCTCATTGACGAAGTGGAAGCGCTTGGCGGAATGACGAAGGCGATCCAGGCAGGAATTCCAAAGCTGAAAATCGAGGAATCCGCAGCGCGTCGCCAGGCGGCCATTGACAAAGCGGAAGAAGTCATCGTCGGCGTGAATAAATATCAGCCAAAGGAAGATACTCCGGTAGACGTGCTTGATATTGATAATACCTCTGTTCGACAGCAGCAAATTGACCAGCTTTTAAAAATCAAGGCAGAACGTAATTCGGACGATGTTTTAAAAGCGCTTGAAAATTTAACCGAAGCCGCAAAAAACAAAACAGGAAATATCCTCGAACTCGCTGTTGACGCAGCCCGTGCGCGTGCAACAGTCGGCGAAATTTCCGATGCTCTGGCAAGAGTATATTCACGCTATGAGGCAAATGTGCAATCAATTTCCGGTGTATACGGCGGCGCGTATGGTGACAACCCTGAGTTTTTAAAACTGCAAAGCGACGTTTCTGATTTTGAAAAAGAAAACGGGCGGCGTCCAAGAATTCTTGTTGCAAAGCTTGGTCAGGACGGGCACGACCGCGGCGCGAAGGTGATTTCGACTGGGTTTGCAGATATTGGTTTTGATGTGGACATCGGGCCACTCTTCCAGACGCCGGATGAAGCCGCGCGGCAGGCAGTTGAGTCGGACGTTCACGTTATCGGGATTTCCTCACAGGCGGCAGGCCATAAAACGCTAATTCCTGAGCTGATTGAGGCTTTAAAAGCGGAAAGCGCTGATGACATTATCGTCGTCATCGGTGGAATTATCCCGCCTAAAGATTATGATGAAATGTACGCTGCCGGTGTAAAAGCTGTATTCGGCCCGGGAACACCGATTTTAAAGTCAGCGCGAACGGTGTTAGAAAAAATAAAAGAACAAATCGCCGTAACGCAATAGGAACTTTTAAAATGGGGAATGGCTTTTCGCTTTAAAGAATTTCAAACCTTTTAAAAAAGAAAAATTATGTTTTTAAAAAATTATTCTCTCGTTATTGCTCTTGTCGCAATGGCAACGATGGTTTCCGGCTGTGAGCTGATTGGCGATGTGATTGAATTTGGATTGTGGCTTGTCCTTATTATCGTCGTACTGGTGGGCGGTATTGCTGCATTCGCTTTTAAAAAGCTGAAAGATGCAAAAAACAAGTTTTTAAAATAAGTAGTTTTTAAAAGATAAGTTTTAAAAAAGCATAAACTCGTTTTGGGTTTATGCTTTTTTTGTAAGTTGCGGAAAGAGTTGAGTATTGCCTTTAAAAACCCGAGAAAACTATGAAAATCTTTTTAATAATTCTTTGTGCTTTTCTTTTAAAAACAGAAGCTGAGGCGCAGACGTGGCAGAATATTTCGCCAAAACAAAGCGATAGCAGATTGCGTAATTTTCAGGTGTTTACTTCTGAAGGCAATGCTCATCAATATGTAGTTGTGAACAGTGATACCTCAATTTATGTTTTAAAAGATGGTAAATCCTGGACAACTAGCAAGAGTTACAACATCTACTGCTTCAGTCAGGGAACGCCGCCGATTTATGACATTTATTACTCAATAAATAGTATCTTCCGAAGCAATGGCGATACGGTCTATCTTTTCTACTCAGGGGGTGGGTGTGGAAGTATTGATGGGGTGGCATTCAGAGCCGAACGTACGACGCTTGAGCAGCTTACGAAATATCGTTCAGATTCTGTTTTCAGCCTCGGAAGTTACACAGACACGTACAATGGTGTCTATTCACCTGTTACAAAGAAGAATTATCTGCTTATGGGAGATTGGGGTAATCTTCGTTTTGGTACTTTTACCAGCGACAATATTACTTGGCGGGATTCAATTATACCAGATACGGAGCGTTCTGAATATGATGTTACAGGTTTTGCCGCTCATCCTCAAATAGCAACTATTTATGGTATAATCCGATCACGCGAAAGTAACAGGGTTTTTTCTTATCGTGAGGGAGATTCGGCTTGGAATTTGATCTCATTAATGGAAAAGAAAGAAGATAATATGGGTAGGCCTTTAAATAATCATTATCAACTTGCTTTTGGTACTCATCCTGAAATGTTGTTTGTAGCCACAAGCAAGGGGTTATGGCGCTACAACGACTCCACAAACCAAACCGACACGCTTTTAAAAATCCCAACACGCTCAATTTTTTTTAAAGAAAATTCTGACATTGCCTACGCCGGAACAGAATCAGGCGAAATCTACCGCTCCAACGACGCCGGAGAAACCTGGTCACTATTTGCTTCCGGCTTTTCTACAAAACCAGTCATCGGCATTTACGCTTCAGGCAATGATTCGCTCATCGTTGGAACGGAAGACGGCATCTGGGCAAATTACGCTCTCCCCGTTTCCGTCGCAGAAGAAATCCCTTTTAAAAACGCCGAACTCACCATCACACCAAATCCGGCAAATACTTCTTTAAAAATCTCCTTTTTAAAAACAGAATTGCCTCAGCAGCTTTCTATTTATAATTCTCTCGGACAGTTAGTTTTTAAAACAGAATTTTCGGGTGAATTTGTGTGGGATTTTAAAAATGAAATTGGGGACGGAGTTTATACGGTTGTAGTAAAAACAAAAAATGAAATTATCACCAAACAATGTATCATTATACGGTAAAATCTACACCGAGAGAAAAGTATGAAAGCAGCGTTCCTTATTTTGTGTATGTTCTTTTTAAAAACTACTGCGGACGCTCAGCAGTGGCAGCAAATTTCGCCAAATGGGATTACGGGTTTAAAAAAAATGGATATTTTCACTGTAAATAATGACAAGTATATCGTTGCTTATAGTGATACTATACTTTTTACAAAACAGGGCGAAAATGCGGGTTGGAAGAAAATCAACAGCGTTGAAATGCAGTGTATCACACCACCAACTACTGAACGGAGTAAATTTTTTATTCATGGTGTAGTTATTGACCAAAATGGCCATACCTATATAGCAAATAACGGGCGTGACTGCTATCAACCTGATGGCTCAATAACCACAGTGATAAAATACGATTTACAAGTAAACAACATTTCTGATAATGTTTTAGACAAAAATTCGTGCAGCTTTGGTGGTGTCACAAGTTCTATGGCTGTCACTCCACAGGGAAGAAAATATTTTTTTGCTGAAAGAGCGATCTATTATTTTGATACGTTAGCACCGGATGTTACAATGGAATCTCTTCCTTCCCTCACTCCACCAAATCCCGATTCAGCCAACTGCGGACCGGTAAATACGAAGATATTCAGAATTGATCCGCGAAATAGCAAAGATTTCTATATGACAGTGCTTACAACCCAGCAAAATTCATATACTGATAATCTTTTTAAAAGTAATGGGAAAGATTCTACCTGGAAATTAATAGCAACCACGCCTATAGACCAACTAAATAATGGTTTTAAAGGTGGTTTTCATACTATAGCTTTCCCTGTTTTCGATAGTGCCAGCATATACCTTGCTTCTGATGAGGGGCTTTGGAAAGTGAATGTATCCAATGGAGAAATTGATACATTAATTGCTACTCCGATTCATTCAATTACTACCGGTGAAACTTCCACTGGGATTTTTGCCGGAACAGAAACCGGGAATCTATACTATATTTATGAGACCGGAAATAAAGCACTCGTAACATCCGATTCGCTTCAGAAACCAATCATAGATTTGTACTTTGACCAGACAGAAAACTCAATATACGCAGCCACAGAAAATGCCGTTTGGAGACTTGGTCTGAATGTAATTCCTAATGTACATGAGGATACCATCAATTCAGAAAATTTAAAAATCACACCAAATCCCGCAAATTCTTCTTTAAAAATTAACTTTTTAAAAACAGAACTTCCGCAACAGCTTTCTATTTACAATTCTCTCGGACAAATTGTTTTTAAATCAGAATTTTCAGGTGAATTTGTATGGGATTTTAAATCCAATATTCCTGATGGGATTTATACAGTTTCAGTTCAGTCAGGTGAGAAAAGCGTAATAAAACAGGTTGTGATCATACGTTAATGTATAATAAAGCTAAAAAAGCTATGAAAATACTATTAATTACCCTTTGTGCTTTCCTCTTTACAATTGAGGCATATGCACAGGAATGGAAAAATATCTCACCAAAAGGTGCAAAATTAGAATCTGTTAAGGCTTTTAAAGATAGGTTTGGCAACCTTCAAATACTTGCTACTAAGAATAATTTTCAAGAATCAATTTTATATCATTATTCAGGTAAAAATAATCGCTGGGACTCAATTTCAGCTATTATTGATGGCTACTGCAACAATTCTGTACCCGTGTATTATGGGTTTCGGGATATTGTTGCTATCCAGGATAATATGATATTATTTAATATGGGGCTTATGTACAGAGATGGCTGTTCTGGATATACACGGAATGGCCGGCCAATATTAACAAAAAAAATATTTTCAATTGACTCGCTTTCGATGATTTCAGCTCATCTTTCATCAATAGATACGATTATCTCAAGATTTTCAATTCCTCCGGAATATAATTTAAAATACTATAGAACCATTGGACGGGATTCACTCGAAACATTTGACGCTGTTACGTTAGAGCAGGAAACACACCGAATTCCAAAAGATCTTTTTGATGATGAAGCTAATGACCAGCCGTTTATTAAGAATGACCCGAGAGATAAAAATACTTTCTATTACAAAAAACTCCTCTATAAACCAATAGGTGGAACAGAGACTATTACTGAACAGATTTTTAAAACCACTGATAATGGCAAAAGCTGGAAAATAGTATATAGTTCGCCAGAATGGGACATTAACAGGGACGAAATAAATTTCATCTGGGATTTTTATTTGTCGCGAAATAGTTCTGAGGCTATACTTCTCAATACCGATGCGGGACTTTTTTATTACAACGAGCGAACAAAAAAACTTGATACCTCCCTTCGCTTCTATGGTTCACCGGTCGAATTTAAAGAGAATTATGAATATGCCTTTACTTTTAGCAATGGTACTGCTATGCGGTCCACTGATTTTGGCAGGAGCTGGGATACTGTCGCTAAAGGATTTGCTCTCAAAAATATAGTTTTTCTAGAAGGTACACCTACTGCTTATGGATATTCCGTCAACGGAAAAATCTATCGTTCTGATAATACGGGCCTAACATGGGATCTTTTCTCATCAGGATTAGAAAAAAACTCAATTTTGCAAATGTATGCTTCGGGTTTTGACTCATTAATTATTACTACTTCTACAGGCATCTGGGCTAACTACTCTTTCCCCGTTTCCGTTACCGAAGAAATTCCTTTTAAAAATATTGAACTCACCATCACACCAAATCCTGCAAATACTTCTTTAAAGATATCCTTTTTTAATACAGAATTGCCACAGCAACTTTCTATCTATAATTCTCTCGGGCAATTGGTTTTTAAAACGGAATTTTTCGGTGAGTTTGTATGGGATTTCAAAAGTGATGTTCCTGATGGGATTTATACGGTTGCAGTTCAGTCCGGCGGGAAAAGTGTGGCGAAGCAGGTTGTAATTCTACGCTAATACTTTTAAAAAATGTCCTTTTTAAAAACAAAAAAGGCGAAGAGTTTTTAAAACTCCTCGCCTTTTTTTATTCTGAATCACAGATTTTTTCAGATTACTCTGATTTCACAGAGTTTGTATATTTGGGCTTTTAAAACGCATCACGAAACTAAAGAAACTCCGCCCTCGCTCCATTCCTTTGCGCAATTTCCCGAATGCGATTTTCCACTGAGCTTTTGGCTTCCTGCTTGATGCCGGAAGTTTCTGCCTTATCGCGGGCAATGCGCTGAAGTGCGCGAACAGCATTTTCGCGGTCCTGCGCTGTGAGCTTATTCCAGGTTCCGTTTTTGTCGGTGACTAAGTCATACTGCTTTAATTCCAGCGACAGGATTTTCGGCTCCGGCATATCAGTTACAACATTCATATTGTCGCGGTTGATTTTCACTGTAAATTTTTCGTTCAGGTCAAATCCCGCTTTCGACGCATACACGCCGCGAACCGTGATTTTTTTCGTGCTGCCGAGAAATGTGTGCTGCCATGAATGCTCCACCCAGAGGTCGCGTTTTACGGTTGCGAGTTCGGAAATCGGTAGATTTTCTTCAATAACGACGGTTTCGTTCAGCGTTACTTTGGGTGTGAAATTGAACATTTCTTTAAAACCCGCCGCTGTTTTTTCTGCAAGCAGCAACGCTCCGTCCACGGGCGCTTTTACCATATAATGCATGGATATCGGCGCAGCAATAAGCAGCGTGATGACAACAGCCCCGATGGCAATAATCTTTTTCGGCGCCCAATCTGAATTGTTATTTGGAACGTTCATGGTTTTAAAAAATAGATTGTAAAAAGGTGAGCTTTATAACTTGGTCAATTCACGATTCATTGCCGCAAATCTTTTAAAAACAAGCTTTTAAAAGGAATCACGTAATTCGTTTAGAATCGCGAACGGCGAGCCATTTTTTATCATTGCAAACATGACAGGTATTTTCGCCCGGCGACAAATGCTCCACATTCGCGCAGTTTGTACATGCATATTGCCCCGCCGCCGGAATTTTTTCTAAAGGATTGAAATACAGTTCGGGAAAAATCGGCAAACCCGGCGTCACGTCTTCATCGTCAACAAAAAAAACGCTCATTTCCCCCGACGTTTCCGCATATAATTTCCACACCTGGCCTAAATGCTCTACGTTTTTTATGCGCAATTCCGAAAAAATCTTGTCGTGCGGATACGCATACTTTTTAAAATTTTCCAGGTTAAATTTGCCGTTTTCAATTATCAGCAGCGGCTTTCCCTCAAGAAATTCCTCAATCGGGTCGAACCTCGCCGACAAAAAAGTAATGAAGCGATATAACAGCATCACCACCATAAAAACCACAAACCCGAACAGCAGACTGACATCCTCGTAAAACATCGGGTCGCCAGCCGCAGAGCCAAGCGCGATAAGCAGCGCAAGTTCAAAAATAGAAAGCTGCTTAATTCCCCGCTGCCCGGTGAATTTTAAAACGATAATCAGCGCTATAAACATAATGCCGGTTCGCGCGGCGATTTCCCACAGAAATTCCCACGGCAGGTCATCCGTTTTCAGCATCCGCACCCAGTCGAAAACCTCAATTTTTTTCTCGTCCATATTTTTAAAAATTTGGTAAAATTTCTTTTAAAAAGCCGAACGTTTGCGCCTGCTGCGTAATTCCTTTTTAAAAGATTGCTTTTAAAAAACGTATTTTTGTTCTTTTTAAAAATCTTCACAAATTCATGTGTGTTCAGTCCCATTCCAAAGGTTTTACGGCGTGGCTCAGCAGGAAATTCTATCCCTGGATGCTACAGCATAATACGCTGTACGAAGAATTTATGGGGCAGCGCAAGCAAAAGCTCTTTAAAAACCTGTCGGGCGTCGTTATTGAGATCGGCGCCGGAACGGGCGCGAATTTCCCGTATTTTGAGGACGAAATCGAGTACGTTGGGATTGAGCCGCACGAACAAATACGCGAAGTTTTAAAAAGTGAAGTTTCAAAGCGGCATTTTAAAAGCGCGAAAATCCTGAATGCATCTGCTGAATATATTCCTTTGGAAGATAATACTGCGGATGTCGTGATTTCAACATTAGTTTTGTGTTCCGTACCAAATGTAAATGCAACTTTAAAAGAAATCCACCGCATTTTAAAAACTGGCGGACGTTTGATTTTCGTAGAACATATCGCCGCGCATGAAGATACGTTTCTTTTAAAAATGCAGAAATTTGTAAAACCTGTGTGGCGAAAACTCATTGACAATTGTCATCCCGACCGCCGCACAGATATTGCTTTAAAAAGTGCGGGTTTTAAAAGTGTGAATTTTGAGGAATTTACTGTTCCTATTCCGGTCGTTTCGCCGCATATTGCGGGAATTGCTGTTAAATAATTTTAAAATATTATGGGTCAGAAGATAAGTATTCAGGAAGCAACTAATAAACTTAAATTAACGATCAACTTTGAAAAAGAAAGGAATCATCTTTCGCAGTTCTTTTTTGTTGTTGGTTCAGGTATTTCATTCCCTTCAATCCCTTTAGCAAGTGGTATAGAAAAGGAACTTAAGGAGAAGCTTAAAAATCAAGGAATTGATTTTAGTTCTGAATCAGAAATACCTATGAAAAGATACAGCGATCTTTTTTGTGCAGCTATTCCTGATCCCTCCCAACGGCAACAATTCTTAAAAGAGAAAATTAAAGGCAAACCTATTTCTTATGCAAACTTTCTATTAGCTCATATTTTAACAAGTAGAATGCTAGGAAATTTAGTAGTTACTCCTAACTTCGATGATCATTTATTTCGTGCTCTGACCACATTTGGAGAACATCCTATCGTATCGGATCACCCTCTTACATCCTCAAGAATAGATCCACAAGAAAATCAAGAAATTCAGATATTGCATGTGCACGGATCGTATCAATTCTACGATTGCTGCAATCTTGATTACGAAATGGAAAATCGTACAAAGTCTGAAATGATGCTTTTTGTAAGCACTCTAATGTCTCATAGGTCTCCGATTATCATTGGCTATAGTGGTTGGGAAAATGACATCATTATGAGTAGCATTAAAAATAGAATAAATGCAGGTTCTTTCAGAAGTACAGCGTACTGGTTTTGTTATAAATCAAGTGATTATGATGCACTTCCAAATTGGCTTAAAGAAGCAAGTAATATAAATTTTGTAGTACCTCTACAAAATGAAAATTCATCTACTTATACAGCTATTTTCCAATTAAAGAAAGGAATACCTGCTGACAAATTAATAATTGAAGACAATATAGAACCATTTATAGGAAAAATAAGCGACTTAAAAGTAAATGGAGAACCTGTAGAAATAGAAAAATTAAAAGACTTTTTAACAACTTCAGATTTGAATGCTCTCCCGCTTCAACTTCAAAAAAAATCGAACCCTCACTATTTTGCTCATATGAGGCAATTTGAATATGAAGCTACAACTGTATTAACTGATTTAATTTCTTCATTAGAAATACCTATACCACAGATCTTTGCCAATCCAGTTGAACATCTTCTACAATTAATTGAAACATCAACTCCAACTATTGAAAAATTTGATCCTCGCGATATTTATAAGTTTGATACTACAATTAAAAGGCTTAGAAGAATTAGAGATTTAGTGATTAATATTGAAATGGAGCCAGCAGAATTACTTCTGGAAAAGGTATCTGAAGCTAGCCAACAGGCTAACTTTCCACAAACTATCATAAACATACACGAAATCGTAAATAATGAAACTATAAGTAGTAGCTTATCCCGAGAGGATTGGGAATCTATTTTGGGACCGCTTATTGTTGCAATTAGTAAAACGGATGGAATAGTAAATATTCAGCTTGCAGGTTGTCTTTTATTTTTAAATATCGCTCAAAAATTACAATCAAAGCATTTTAGTGTTAATGCTGACCTCATTATTTCGCATTTGATGAAGACAGCTGAACTTTATATGAAAATGGAAAACTATGATGAGGCATTAAAAGCATATGAAGCTCTTTTTAATAACTATAATCTAACTAATGATAGTGAATGGTTACCCATAACAATAGTTAACAAAGGTATACTATATCATAAAAAGCAACATTATGAAAAAGCAGCAGAGTTTTTTAATGATTACATTTTAAAGCAAAATACATTTAATAAAAAAGTTGATATCGAGAAGGGATTAATTTTCTGTCACTACCATTTAGGGCTTATTGAATTTCAAATAGAAAATCATAAAGCAGCATTAGAAATGTTCGAATCTGTTGTTGAGAAGCTAAGTAATCGTAATGAACCTGAATTATTAGATCTAAATTTAGATTCAATACTAAAAATTATGATTATCTTACAAAGAGAAGAAAAAGTTACCACCGCATTAGTCTGGGCGGATAAATTATCAACTATTATTAAGGAAAACCATACTACTCTTGATCCAACACTCTCTCAAAGTATTAATACTTTTGCTTATTTTTTAATTTTAAAAGCAAAAAAATTAAGTAAGAATAAATTTAAGGTTCTTTTAAATAGAGCAGTAAATCTATTAGACATAGCTTTAACTATCTCTGTACATCCAATGTATTTAGGTAATAAAGCTTATGCTAAGTTCTTATTAGGCAATAAAGTAGAAGCTAAAACCCTATTCACAAAAGCTCTCTCTTTAAAAGATTCCGGAACTTTATTAGAAGAAACTATTAAAGATACAGAAATTGATACTATTGAAGCAGATCGAGAATTTAAAGAACTGATTATAAAGATTTCTAGTACGAAAAACTCAGATTGACCAACATGAATGCAGAAGAATTAGCACAGGCGCAGCTCGATGCGTATAATGCCGGCGATATTGAAGCGTTTTTAAAACCGTATTCGCCGGATATCGAATTATTCCAACAATCCACAGGCGAACGATTTTGCAATGGACTCGACGAAATGCGTGAGCGCTACGGCGAACTTTTTAAAAATAATTCCAATATGCACTGCAAGCTTTTGAGCAGGATTGTTCAGGGAAATTTTGCAATTGACCATGAGCATGTGACGGGGCGCGCAGACGGACGAGACGTTTTTGCTGTGGCGATTTATGAATGTGAGAATGGATTGATTCGCAAGGCTTGGTTTTTAAAATAACAATTTATTAGCCTGAGTATTTTCTCTGCCAAAAACTCTGCGCACTCTGCGTGAAGTCTTTTTAAAAATTTTTAAAAACTAACAAAATGAACTACAAACGACTTGGAAGAACGGGTTTAAAAGTAAGCGAATTGTGCCTTGGAACAATGAATTTTGGGCCATTCACTACTGAAGAAGATAGCTTCAAGATAATGGATCACGCGCTGGAGCTTGGTATAAATTTCTTCGACACGGCAAATTCTTATGGCGGCGATAAAGGGCGCGGCGCAACGGAAGAGATCATCGGGCGCTGGCTGGCGCAAGGCGCCGAGCGGCGCGAAAAGATCGTTCTCGCGACGAAAGTTTATACAACAATGAGCGACAGGATAAATAACGGAAAACTTTCTGCGTATCACATCAAGCGTTCGTGCGAGGCATCTTTAAAGCGTATGCAGACTGACCATATTGACCTGTACCAGATGCACCATATTGACCGCGATACGCCGTGGGAGGAAATCTGGCAAGCTATGGAACAGCTTCAGCGCGAAGGCAAAGTGACATATATCGGCAGCAGCAATTTCGCCGCGTGGAATATCGCCGAAGCGCATTTTACTGCGAAGGAAAGGCATTCGCTTGGGCTGGTGAGCGAGCAGAGCATTTATAATCTGCGCAATCGCCATATTGAGCTGGAAGTAATTCCGGCGTGTGAGCATTTTGGTTTGGGTCTTTTGCCATGGAGCCCGCTTGGCGGCGGGATGTTGGGCGGAATTCTTGAAAAGGAAAATGCCGGACGGCGTAACCGCCCGCTGCTTCAGGAATCGTTGCAGAAAATTCGTCCGCAGGTGGAAAAATATGAAGCGCTTTGCAAAGAAATCTGCCAAAATCCTGCAGACGTTGCGCTTGCGTGGCTTTTAAAAAATCCTGTTGTGACATCGCCGATTATCGGGCCGCGAACTCTTGAGCAATTAGATGAGAATGTGAAAGCAACAGAATTTACCCTGAGCGATGAATTTTTAAAAAAGCTTGATGAGATCTGGCCGGGGCCGGGGAACCAGGCTCCTGAAGCGTATGCGTGGTAGTTTTAAAGAAGTTTTGTGAGTGGGGTGAGTTTCAGGAGTTAGTGAGGTAGGATTTTAAAAAGAAATGCCTGATAGTTTTAAAAACTGTCAGGCATTTTTCTTTAAAAACTTTTTTTTAAAACCTACATTTTCGCTTTCACAACAGGGTTTTTGCCAACTGTTTTTAAATATAGGTGAAGTGCCTTTAGCTCCATGTCGTTGTAGTTTGCGGTTACTTTCCATGGCATGTCTTCCGGGCTCATCTTGTGGCCATCGGATGCGACGCCGGTGCGAAGTATTTTTGCAAATTCTTCAAAAGAAAGCTGTGCAACGCGGGAGTTGCCGGAAATATCCGGCACTAATGGTTTGCCCGGAACAGGATGTTCGCCGCCCTGCATATTTTCATGATGGCAGTTATTACAGCCAACGGAAAGATACTTTCCGTATTCGGGAGTTTCCCCCGCCGCAACATTGACTGTGTGATTTTTCGTATGATCAAGCCTTTCTGCAGGTAATAATGGAATTTTATCAAGCGCTGTGAGAATTCTACCCAGCGGCCGAATTTCCGATGCAGGAAAATTGCTCTCTACCGGCGGTACAGACTGGCAGTACGCCAGAATAGAACGCAGGTCTGAATCAGAAAGTGTGGAAAGCTCATGAGCCGGCATGAGGAAATATGATTTTCCGTCTTTGCGGACGCCATGCTTGATAGCGCGGAGCCAATCCTCTGTTGTGAAATCTGCCGGCAGCCCGCCTTTTCCTTTTGTAATATTCGGCGCTACCATTCTCCCGAGAGCAGGATCATCAATCATTATTTTCCCGGCAAGATTTGGTCCGTGGCAATGCGTACATGCTTTGATACTGGCATAGTGCGCACCCTGAAGTATCGTTTCCTGATCGGTTGGCACGTCAAAAGCAGCGACTTTAATATCGTATGTCTTATTGATCCTGCTTTCTGTGTGAAAATAAACGGCAGTGTACGTACCGACGATTACGAGAATGATCGTACCCAGAACGATCCCTGTCCATTTTAAAAACTTTTTCATAGGCAAATGAGAATAGTGAGAAAAATATATAGTGAAGTGAGATATTTTTCAATTACATGGTGCAGTAACAGTACAATTTACAAATAGATACATACTTTTAAAAGCTTTTTTTTGAATTAACTGAAAAAAAACTTTAATTCTAAGTGCTGTGGTGGTGAACGGTTAGGAACTTATGGGCGTTATCCTGCTTCCCTATTCCCTTTTAAAAAAAATGAAAATTCTATGTCATTTGAAGTATGGTTTCTGGTCATTGGCGGACTGCTGATCACGATCGCGCTGCTCTCGTCAATGCTGAAACATCTGCCGATCACAACAACGATAATATACCTGATATTTGGCCTGATCATAGGTCCCGTAGGATTTTCCCTTTTTTCCATTGACCCTTTTAAAAACACGGCTTTCCTGGAGCGCGTAACGGAAATTGCCGTTCTCATTTCGCTTTTTACAACCGGGATGAAGCTTCGCATTCCTCTCAATGACCGGATATGGTGGCTTCCTGTGCGGCTTGCTTCGATCTCTATGATCGTAAAAGTTGCCCTTGTCACGGCGCTCGGATTTTTTCTTTTAAAACTTCCGCTTGGAGCATCTGTTCTGCTTGGTGCAATTTTAGCGCCAACCGATCCGGTTTTGGCATCTGACGTTCAGGTAGAGCATCCGGGCGACCGCGACAGATTGCGGTTCATGCTCAGTGGCGAGGCGGGTTTAAACGACGGGACGGCTTTCCCATTTGTCATGCTTGGGCTTGGGCTGATGGGTTTGCATGAGCTTGGCGACTTCGGGCTGCGATGGCTGGGTATTGATGTTGTGTGGGCAGTTATCGGCGGGCTTGGCATCGGCGCTTTACTCGGATGGATGGTAGGAAAAATTGTTTTATATCTGCGACAGAAACATAAAGAAGCATTCGGGCTGGATGAATTTCTCACCATCGGCCTTATCGGGCTGAGTTATGGCGCTGCCCTGCTTTTAAAAACATACGGATTCCTCGCGGTTTTTGCGGCAGGATTTGCGCTTCGCCAGTTAGAACTCAGCATGGCCAAAGGCAAAAATTCTGAAGATATCACCGTGGTAGAGGGCAAAGAGGAAACAAAAGAAGAAATTGCTACAGATTCCGAAACAGCGCCTCAATACCTGGCTGGCGCGGTCCTGGGATTTAATGAGCAACTTGAACGGCTTTTTGAAATTATCATGGTCTTGCTCGTAGCCGGGATGTTTACATGGCATCACTTCAGTTTTAAAACTTTATGGTTTGTACCTGTTTTATTCCTGTTTATTCGTCCCATTTGCGTATTGATCGGCACAGCATTCAGCTCTGCAAAGAAAAACGAACGCTACCTTGCGGGTTGGTTTGGCATTCGCGGGATCGGTTCGCTGTACTATCTTATGTACGCCATTCAGCATGGAATTCCGCGTGATATTGCTGAAATTCTCGTTTCCATTACGTTGAGCGTCGTCATCACATCAATTCTGGTTCACGGGATTTCCGTAACCCCACTTATGAAGATCTACAATACGCGCAGAAATCGTAACGTAAGCGTAACCTGATTTTAAAAGCTTTTTAAAAGCTCGTTTACACCGAAAATCAGGGTAGGAGCGGGAAGGAATGGTTTTTATCGCTTGAAATCCTTACATGGTCGGTAAAGATTCCCTTTGCGAAATTGACCGTTACAACTGAAATATAATCAAAAATTTCGGGGAATGCCGTTTTTGCGATCTCGTTCATGAAGTCTGCTATTTTGCCTGCAAGCTCTTTTTGCTCTTGCACAGATAATTCATAAAAAACGGCATTTTCAAAGCTACATCGCAGTTCGTTGGCATTATAAAGCGTGACTTTAACGGATTCGCCATACTTCTCCTGCATTTTCCGCTCAATTGCGGGTATTCCCGCCAGGCTTTTTAAAAACAACTTCGCTTTCATTGTTCACTCTTTAAAGAAAAGGAATTTTTTAAAATTTACTTGAAATTATCTTAATTGACAAATATTTTCATCTTCTCACGTAAGCTTTTAAAAAATTTCTGTAATTTTCGTTTTTAAGAGTATATTTCCGAAGGTTACATGACGGAAGATTATTCCGAAGGAATTATAAAAGGTTCGCGGCGTGCGCTGGCAAAGGCAATGTCGCTGGTGGAATCCTCGCGTGAAAGCGACTTTTACCAAAGCCAGCAGTTGCTTTTAAAAATGCTTCCGCACACGGGAAATTCCCTTCGCATCGGCATTACCGGCTCGCCCGGCGTCGGCAAAAGCACGCTGATCGAGGAATTCGGGCTTCATCTTATTGAGCAGGGAAAGCGCGTCGCGGTGCTGGCGGTGGATCCGTCGAGCAGGCGCAGCGGTGGCAGTATTCTCGGCGATAAAGTCCGTATGCCGCGCCTTGCCCGCGAGCAAAATGCTTTTATACGTCCCTCGCCTTCCGGCGGTGCGCTCGGCGGCGTTGCGCGGAAAACCCGTGAATGTATGCTGCTGTGCGAAGCGGCGGGATTTGATGTGATAATCGTGGAAACTGTCGGCGTCGGGCAATCGGAAACGGAAGTTTCCTCAATGGTAGATCTTTTTATGGTGCTGCTGCTGCCGAATGCAGGTGATGAAATCCAGGGAATTAAGCGCGGAATTATGGAAGTCGCCGATCTCGTTGTCATTACTAAATCTGACGGCGAATATGTTTTAAAAGCCGAAGAAGCCCGCAGCCGTTTTAAAAGTGCGCTCCGGCTGATGCTGGCAAAACCGAACGGCTGGCGTCCGAAAGTCCTGACAACAAGCGCTGTAGAAGCAAAAGGAATCAACGATCTGTGGACAGCGTGCCGTGAATTTTATGAAAACGTCGAGCGTCGGAGCTTTTTAAAAGATATGCGGCGCGGACAGTCAAAAGAATGGCTGCACCAGATATTAAATCATGAACTTCTGCGAACGTTTTATCATAATGAAAATGTTCTGAAAAAGCTGCCGGAATTTGAAAAACTGGTCTTTGAACAGGAAATGCTCCCGGCGAGCGCGGCAGCTGAACTTTTAAAAGTTTTTAAAACTTCTTTTTAAAAATATTTACCTTTTTACTTTTTACTTTTTACTTTCTACCAATGAACACACAGGAAATTCAATCAATTTTAAAAAAATATTCAATTGACGCATGGTTTTTATATGATTTTCGCCACAGCAATCCGATCGCGTGGAAAACGCTCGGGCTTCCGGCAGACGCGCATTGTACGCGGCGCTGGGCAGTGATTATTCCGGCGGAAGGCGAAGTGGTAAAAATTGTCAACGGAATTGAAGCGCATACACTGGCGCACGTAAAGGCAAAGGAAGTTCGCTATTCAAGCCGGATTGACTGGCAGAATTCTGTGAGTGACGCTTTAAAAAGTTTTAAAAATGTTGCGCTGGAATATTCACCGATGGGAGATTTGCCGACGATCTCAAAAGTGGATGCCGGAACAGTGGAGTTTTTAAAAACTCTTGGAAAGGAATTGGTAAGTTCGGCGGATGTTGCGCAGCATTTCGACGCTGTGTGGACGCGCGAACAATTTGAGGAAAATCAAACGACGTCGCGGCTTTTAAAAGATGCAATGATGGACGCGTTCACCTTTATCCGCGAAATGTATAAAATGGAGCGCAATTTTACGGAATATGACGTGCAGCTTCATATCATGGAAGTTTTTAAAAAGCATAATCTCGTGACTGACCACGCGCCAATTGTTGCTACTGCAAAAAATGCAGCAAATCCACACTACGGCCCAACGGACGAAAACAGTTCAGCGATCGTTACGGGCGATACGGTTGTGATCGACATGTGGGCAAAAGCTGATACACCGAATGCCGTCTATTCGGATATTACATGGGTGGGATATGTCGGCGAGGAAGTGCCGGAGCGGGTTGCGGAGATTTTCAGAATTATCGCCGATGCGCGTGATGCGGCAGTTTCACTTTTAAAAGAACGCGCCGGAAATGGTAAACCGGTTTATGGTTACGAAGTAGATGATGCGGCACGAAATGTGATCGAAAAAGCAGGCTACGGAAAATACTTCATTCACCGCACCGGGCATAATATCACTGAGGAAACACATGGCCCGGGCGCGAATATGGATAATTTTGAAACGCACGATACACGACGCATCCTCCCTCTCACGTCATTCTCTATCGAGCCGGGCATTTACATTCCTGATGATATGGGTATGCGCACGGAAATTGATATTGTCATTGCAGAAAATGGCGACGTCCTGATCCCGAGCGAACCGATCCAGCAGAAGGTAATTGCACTTCTCGGCAAGGATGATTTTACCTACGTTGAGAATGATGATGAACAAATTCATAATGAACAGAAATAGTTTTAAAGAATCCCTCTGTCCTGCGTACATCTCCCTTCCTAAGGGAGACTTTTTTAAAAAGTTTTTTCTTACTGTAATTCTGTGCTTTTTTAGTGCGGAAATTGCAAACGCTCAAACAGACAGTCGTGCGAAGCTGGCACAATCCTATGAGGAATCGGGTGATTTTCGCAATGCAGCGCGGATGTATCAGGAATTATACGTTGCGTATCCAAATTCTGACGAGTATTTCGCGGGTGTGGTGCGTTCTTTAAAAGCGCTGAACCAGTTCACGTCGCTTGTACCGGTGATTGAAGAAAAGCTTTTTAAAAAGAAAACGGTAGAACTGTACTCGCTCTACGGCGAAATGCTGTGGCGCACAGGAAAAACACAGCCCGCCGACGAAGCATGGCAAAATGCAATAAATCTTGCGCCAAAACAAACGCACACGTATTTTATCGTGGCGCAGTCGCAGATTGATACGCGGCTGTTTGACAAAGCGATCGCCACTTTTAAAAATGCCCGTGAAGAGCTTGATAATGAGGATATTTTCTCCGATGAGTTGAGTGAGCTTTACACGGCAACGGGAGATTATGCAAACGGAACGCAGGAGATTTTAAAACTCTACCAGGCGCAGCCCGCTGCAATGTCAGTCGTGCAGGGGCGCCTTTCTGCGCTGATGGTATCGAAAGAAGCCGCCGGGCATATTCGCGAAGCTGTTTCCCGCCGCGCGGATAATAATCAGAAAAATCTCGCTATTCAGCGGCTGTACGCGTGGGTTTTGCGGGAAGCGAAGGATTCTGAAACGGCATTTTCCGTTTATAAAAAAATTGACGAAATATCAAAAGCTGATGGGCGCGAACTCCTCCAGTTTGCCGATGCCTCGCGTAATGACGGCGACCTGGACGTAGCTTTAAAAGCATATGACGCTGTGATGGAACGAGGAAAATCCTCCCCGTTCTTTTCAACTGCGCTTTACGGATACGCGCGGACATTAGAGCAGAAAATCCAGACCAATCCGAATCTCCCAAAAAGTGAAATCGAGCAAATAGTAAAACGCTACCGCACAGTTATTGAGCAATTCCCGAATTCACAGGCATCGGCGGAAAGCCAGTACAGAATTGCGCTGCTTTTCTCGCGGCAAATGAAAGATTATGACCGGGCTTTAAAAGAATTTCAAACGGTGATCTCGCAGTATCCACAGGCGATCTTTGCTGCTGAGGCGGGTGTGGAATCGGGCAATATTTACCTTATCGAAAATGAATTAGACAAAGCTGCCGAAAGTTTTAAAACTGTTGTTAAAAACTACGAACAGCGCTTCCCTGCTTCTGCCGACCGCGCCGCGTATAACCTCGCCGAACTGGAATATTTTCGCGGCAATATGGATTCGGCGCAAACGCTTTTAGCTTTAGTTTCCGTTCGCACAGGAAGTGATGTTGCCAATGACGCGCTGCAACGCATGGTGATGCTGGAGCAGAACAAACAATCCGGCGACGCTTTAAAACTTTTCGCGCAGGGCGAATTGTACGAGCGCCAGGAAAATTTCAGCGACGCAGTAGAAAGCTTTTTAAAAACTGCAGAAAAAGCGCCGAAAGCCGATATTGCCGA
>JAZKFS010000099.1:4893-10656 GCA_040386315.1 Bacteroidota bacterium | reverse complement strand
ATGCACGATTTTATTTCGATAATCAAAACAATATATATCAGATTCCCGTTGGCGGAAATGCTGACTGGCAAGGCGTGAAGTTCTCAGCTGACGGAGGAATTACATGGGAAGAGATCATCGGCGGGTTGCCGCAGAACCTCGATGAATATACAATTACCGGGCTGGCTTTTGATAACAATAATGTCGCATACGTTTCGCTTTCCGACGGAACGATCTACAAACTGGAGCAGACGAGCGACGTTCAGGAGGAAGCTTTTAAAAATGAAATTTCTATCGCGCCAAATCCTGCAACTGATAACGTAACCATTGCTTTTAAAAGCGATTCCCCGGCAAAAATTACCGTGTATTCGATCTTAGGCGAAGTTGTTTACACAGCCACAATAACTGATAATGCGCGGATCAGCACAAAAGAATTTGCACCGGGCGTATATCATTTCACAATTTCTTCCGGCAATACTTTTAAAACGGGAAGTATTGTAAAGAAATAAATTACCAGCAGACTTTTAAAAAGAAGCCGGAATAGTTTTTAAAACTGTTCCGGCTTCTTTTTTTTAAATCTCAACTCCCGTTTTCGACGTTGTTTTAAAAACAAAATCAACACCTTTCATCTTCTTCGCTGCCAGTAAATACTTTTTAAAAGCCCGCGTATTCGGCGTTTCCACAGCAACCTTATCCAAATGATACGCCGGAACTCCCGGCTGCGCGTGATGCAGTTCATGCAGATTAAAATTCAGCAAAATCATCCGCGCAAAAAGCGAGTTGAAACCCAAGCTCCGCGTGTACGGAATCTGCTCCACATAGCGGATCGGCTGCACTTCTTCACCACCCGAAACCGGAATATCAATATGCGAATGCTGGCTCAAAATAATAATATCCGAGATCATCAAACTAAAAAAATACGCCAATCCCAAATTCACTAAAATCCATTTCCCCAAAAGCACAAACATAATCGCATACAGCACAAGCAAAATAATCTGGTTTTTAAAAACTCCGTTCAACTTCGCTTCGGGCAAATATTTTTTCAGTTTTGTGCGATTCCAGTAATTTCCCAAACGATAGCCGATCGTAAACAGCGGGAAACCGATGCGCCACGACACATTCACCAGCGCGCCCGTCAGCCTGCCAAATTCCGATGAAACCGTGCCTTCCGTCGTCGGGTCTTTGTCGCGCCAACCCGTCCAGCGGTGGTGCAGATTGTGAATCGCCGTCCAGCTTTTAAAAGGAATAAAGCTCAGGAAACCAAAAATATGCCCGAAGATTTTATTCAGTAAACGACTTTTAAAAAAGCTGTAATGCCCGGTTTCATGCAGTAAAATAAAACACTGAAAAAAGAAAATCCCGAGCAGCATTTGCCCCAAAATCCATATCGCCCAATGCGAACTTTTTAAAGAAATCATCAAACCGGAAACAGCAAGAATTACAGGCAAAATTAAATGCGCGATTGCCAGCACATTACTTGCAGATTGCTTTACGGCTTCGCTGCTTTTAAAAGTATTTTCTTTAAGAATCTTTTCCATGTTCTGCATTGAATTTGTTTAAAAAGACCTGTCGTACCGATTCCGAATGTTCAGCGAGATTGTCAATTTTCCAGTCATTTATTTCAATCTTTTGTAAAAGCTCAACGCGCACTGTTCCACCTTTAAAACTCGCGCCTTCCAGTGAATTTACTGCACGCGGAATGTGAAAATACACCGGCTGCACAGGCAAATTGCAGTTTATTGCCATGTGGTAAATTCCCCTATTAAACGGCGCAATTCCATGAACAAATTCGTGAACGCCTTCCGATGATGCAAATACCGAACAACCTTCTTTTACAATCTTCGCTTCCGTATTTTTAAAAAAGAGCATCCGCCGTTCAGCGTCTTTTTTTAAAGGAATATACAGCGTTCCGATAGCAAGTGCGGAAATTGTTAAAGGAATGAATTTTAGCGTTTTTTCCGAAAGAAGGAACCGTGTATTCGCCATGCCGAGCGTTGTAATTATAAGCACATCAAGATATGAGTTGTGATTGAACGTATAAAAAACCTGCTCTTTGGGATATGCTGAATGCGACGGCAACACAGCCCGAACACCGATCAGTTTTAAAATGGCCCGCGACGAATATGCAACGAGAAAACGACGGTTAAAATCTGTCAGTAAACCTGCTGAAATAATCCGCAAAAGCAACGCAAAACTTCCCGTAACGCTCATCATTATGAACGCGATCAGTATGCGATAAATGGTGATCAGTTTTTCCTGCATACTACCGTTTGCATTGAAAGATTTAAGTGCTTTTGCATTAGCAAAATCGGCGTCAGCAAAAACTGTCCTGCGAAATATGGCGCAATGATTTTATCCAGATTCAAACCTTTACCAATTGTTTTAAAATACGCACCGGTGAAAATATAAAAGTACGGCGGGAACGCGCCATACGGTAGATATTTTTCTACGATCAAACCATTATTCTCGAGCAGTTTTAAAAACGTCTTTTTGCTGTACAGCGCGGTGTGCTGCGGTGCCTGAACGCCCGGCCATTTGTTTTTAAAAAGCTTGAATGTTGCTGAGTCCAATCGCGGAACTTCTATGATTAATTTGCCGTCATCTTTTAAAACTTTTTTTGCCATTTGGAGCGATTTATTCGGGTCATAACAGTGTTCCAGAAAGTGCCACATCGTCACCAAATCCTGCGAACTCTCCGGAATCGGGCTTTCATAAAACAGCCCTTCGTAAAAGTTGATTTTTTCAAAACCGGGATAGTCCAAACCTTCTTTAAAATCGACTCCGCTGATTTTGCAATTATACTTTTCGTGCAAATACAGCAGGAATGTTCCGACTGCGCAGCCGACATCCAGCACCGCCGTTTGGCTGTTCATATCCACAAATTGCCGCACGAGTTTTTCCTTGTCGCGGTCGTGTTTCTGCATCGCCCATTCGTACAGCGGCGTGAGAATTCCCCAGTCTTTTTTCTTACGGTGCGCAATATATTCGCTGTCGTAAAACTCCTTGATTTGCTCCACCGGCAGCCGCGGATTCTGATAAACCAACTCACAGTTTTTGCATTTCACATACAAAAACTCGCCTTCCTTTCCCGTCAAATCATCTTCGCCAACAAGAAACTTTTCATAATTGTCCGCACCACAATTGTAGCATTTCACATCTTCAAACTCAAAACGTGGGGGATTTTCCAACGTCGAAATATATTCAGAAGCTTTAAAATTCATACTTGCACCAGTAATCTCAAAATGAGAAAATATATCAAAATCGCGTAGGGAAAAACATCTTTAAAATCTGCGTGATTTTTATACGTAAGGAGAAATACTACCACGCCAATTCCTGCAAGAATCCACGCAAAAACTGATGTTGGATTTGCAAAAAGTAATAGCGAATTTCCCGCTAAGAAAATCGAAAATATTATCCAATCGCTAAAAAAAAATTCTTTATCATCGAAAATTTCAAAAAGTAAAAAAGCAGGCAAAAGCGAGATACCAATCAGGATTTCATACTGAGAAAATGCGCTGTTTTTTAAAAATATGCATAGTAAAAAGTATAAAAAAGGATATTTTAAAAGCGGTAAAATAAACCGCCATTTCCACTTTTTAAAAAGTAGGAAATATGCGAAAAAATTAAGCAGTGAAAATCCAGTCAGTACAGCCGCAGCTTCATTATTAAAAAACCAAATAGTGCACAGCACGACTGCAAAAAAGCCGATAAGAAAATTTTTTAAAATCGTATGGCTGTTGATATCCGTGTAAATTCGGTCTGGTTTTCCGGCGTCAATTTCACGATTCCATAAATCATCAAAGAGCCGGAAGCAGAATATCAATACAAGAATTAAAACTAAAAAGATGACTGTAAAAATGCCGCCTGAACCATCCTCTGAAGGCAACACACCGGGCCGCGCGTAGAAAATGAGATAGAACGCCAAAGGTATAAAAACAACAAGCTCAAAGCGTTGTTGCATATAGATTTTATAAGTTCGAGTTTCCAAGTATTTGCAAAAAACGTTACGTGAAATCACCGGTTACAATGAATCTACAGCGCACGACGCAATTTTAAAAATTTCGCCGCGGTCGGCAAATAACTCAATCTCATCGCCATCTTTAAAAATCGCAGTTGCATTATGTACACCGACAATCGCCGGAATGCCGAACTCGCGCGCGACAATTGCGCCGTGGGACAACATGCCGCCGCGCTCCACAATCAGCCCGGAAATTAACGGAAAAATACTCGCCCAGCCGGGGTCAGTCTGCCGCGTCACGAGAATATCGCCGCGCTCAATTTTGTGCATTTCCATCACCGATTCCAGCACGCGAACCCTCCCTTTTACAAAACCGCCACATGCTGATAAGCCTATAATTTTCTCATCCGAATTGCTGTTGTGCTTTTTAAAAGCAACTTCATTCGGCTGCGGATATTCGCCGAGATATGAAGAAAAATCATCGGGAAAAACCTGCGTGCTGTTTTTTAAAAACTGCTCTTTTCGCTCGTAAATAATTTGTTGTAATTGCTGTGGTAACATGTCGGAACCCGATAGATTTTCTGCGATTTCCTGATACTTTAAAAAGAAAATATCATCAGCTTCCACAATCAGTTTTTTTGCTTTAAAAACTTCACCAATTTTTAAAACAACAATTTTAAAACGGTAGTATAAAAGCGCCTGCTTTAAGCGCACCCGCTCACGCGCGGAAATAGCTTTAAAGCATAATTTTATCACAGCATCAAGAGCTGAAATTTCGGCAAGTGCAAGTGGGAAAATAACAGCTCTTTTCTTTAAAATTTTCCGTTTTAAAGCACTAAGTAAAACCTTCCGTTCTTCATTTTTCGCGCGAATTATTTCTGCAGGATTGTCGTGATTCTGCACGATATAATTCTGCAAAAGCTCAATGAATTTTTCGGGTTCTTCACAGTAGTTTTTCTCTGTAAACATCAGTTCGCCCGAGCAGCGAAACCCCCAGTTTCGCAGGTAATCTTCAATGGAATTTTTTACAAGAATATGGTTTTCATCGGTAGTAATTTCTTTTAAAAAATTGCTTGAACTTTGTGTCTTTAAAAGCTCCAAAGCGATTGGATTCTGTTTAATTAATTCAGTGATTTTCCACGTTTCAGTCACAGGTTTGCTGCTGATAAGATCGGGAATTGCAGAGATCATTTTGTTGTGTATTCCCTGCGAACTTTCGCCAAAAAACCGCTTGCAAACCAACCCTAAAATGCCATGATATATCATCGCAAAAAAGTCAGCGAGTGAGGCGCGATACCAGCTGTGCATGCGGATTTCAATGAACTCATGGAAACACTCTCGCAACTCATGAAGCTCGGTTGCCTGCAAAGATTTCGTGTGAAAATCATCAGCATTCTTTTCAAATTCACACACGTTTTTCTCAAGCGAACGATTGAGCTTTGCAAAACTTTTTAAAAAGTTAGCAGCGTTTTTAAAAGAGCGTTTTGTGCGCAAACTTTCGTCGCTTTCCTGGTAACCGACAAAGTTATTGAACGACTTTGAAAGTAGATTTGCAAAGGGTGAAGCGGCGATAATATTCTGAATGCTTGACATGTTATAATACATCTTACAGCCAAAAATTCCAATGATATTGGCGTAATCAGGTTCGAGCTTTTTAATGGAATTTTCAGGTACTTGCAGCAATCGCGACAGGTTTTTAAAATAGTGATAATAGGACTCACGCGCAATCGAATAGAGGAGCGGCGTGATCGGCCCCGGATAATTCTCATTTACATTTGTATTCGACCAAAAAACGCGCTTTTTTTCTTTTAAAACTGTGATCGGAC
>JAZKFS010000099.1:0-4883 GCA_040386315.1 Bacteroidota bacterium | reverse complement strand
GATCGGACGCGCCTGAACAATATGCGTTTTCCCGTTTTTAAAAACCCATTCGATGTCGAGCGGTGTTTTAAAAAACTGCTCTAACTTCAGTGAGATTTCATACAATTCTTTAAAAGAAAATGACGGCGTTTCATCAGGAATCCCATCACCTTTTTTGCAATGAAAACGTTCGGGATTTTCCTCGCCGGAAACAAGTTTATCGCCGTGTCCTGCGACGTATTCACAAAGCATCGAGTCGGTTTGCACAAATGATTTTGTGAATAAAACGCCTGCATAATCCGGCTCAATTAATTCCTGAATAATAACGCCCATTCCACCTAATTTCACGCCGGAAGTTTGCTGATACACTTCTACATTTTCGTTGAAATATGATTGCCAGCAAGCAACAACATTTTCTTTTAAAACCTCAATTTCAGCGCTGCTAATGAATGACGAAAGCTGTCCGGCAAATGAGCTTCCGGCAGAATCTTCGCCAACAGCAGAGCTGCGAACCATGTATTTTTCTGCGCCGATTTCTTTTAAAAAAAATGCAATTTCATGCTCAATTTCCAGCGGGAAAATTCTCGTCTCGCACCACTTTTTAAAAGCGCTGTTTTCAATCACAAATCCGCGCGGAATTGGAAAATCCGCACGCATCATGCGCGAAAGATTATACGCTTTTGCACCGGTTTCTTCGAGCTTTAGTACATTATGAAGCAGTGTGCAATACATATTTTTAAAAGCTCTTTTTGATTTTTAAAGAAACTAAAAGCATTGAAAATGTAATGTGAATAAAACTGCTGATAAAGAATAATTGAATAATCTGCGTGACATCTATATCGCTAATGAGAAAATATACAAGACAAACACCAAACGCCGAATCCGTCTTGTCTAAGAGCGAAAAGAGCAGTTTGTTTTCTGCCGGATTCTCACCGGCAGCGATTCCCATTTTCCTTTTAAAAAGTGAATTCGGCAATTCAAAAATCATGTATATCAACCCGAAAATCATGCCGAAACAAACTGCTTTTAAAACCGGAATATCATAGGCAAAGATCGGCGTGAATATTCCATTTAAAATTGATAAAAATATAAAACCGCGCCATGTTTTATTCTGTCCGAAAAGCCGTTCCGAAACCGGAATTTTTAAAAAAGGAAACACATCTTTTTTTACCAAAACCATGTGAATGATGTTGGAAATAATGAGCGGGAAAACAACGATATTCAGATGGCGTAGCATGACTTTATTCTTTTAAAAAGTTTTTAAAAGCTCCAGCATTCGCATGGAATTTTTAAAAATGCGCGGAGCAAATTCATATTTCATCAGGATGCTTCCCGTGAGGTAAAATGACACACGCGTAACAAGATATTCTTTAAGAGCGTATTCATAACCGCGTTTCCATTCGCTCCAGTTTAATTCGTTTTTAAAAAGGGAGAAGTGAAGCTCAAGATAACTTTTAAAAAGGTTTTCGTCAAAACTTTCGGGTAGAGCAAAGCTGAGAAATTCCACAATGTCGCGGTGCGGAATATTTATCACTGCCAATTCCCAATCGTAAAAACATGGCGTTCCGTCAGCTCGGATGGCGGTGTTGCGTGGGTTGCAATCGTTATGAATAATTGTTTGCGTGATTTTTAAAGCAGCGAAATCTTGTTCCAAATCTTTAATCATTTGCAACATTTGTTCAGTTTGCTCCGGCGAAATCAGCTCGTCATCTTCGCCTGCAAGTTCGATCATTTTCCGGTAGAGTGGTTTTGCATTCCACGGTTCAAAGCGTGTAATTTCGGGGAATTCTTTTAAAAGATTTTCATCTGAAAATGTTTGATGAATTTCGGAAATCGCTCGAATGACATTGGTGATTTGTTCGGATTTCCACGATTCCGGCTCATTCTCAGAATTGAATAATTGCAGATTTTCCAGTTGCAAAAATTCCTGGATGAAAAGGTAAATTTCGCGCTTTTCATCAATGTGTTTGCCGTAGAATTTCGGCGTATAATTGAGCTTGAATTTGTGCAATAGCTCGTACAGAATTATTTCTTTTTTATGGCAGTCTTTGTACTCAAGTTCATTTTTAAAAGTGGAAATAAGGTCGGCAAGATCAGTATTAATCGCCGCTGCCATAAAGTGCAGACCTTTGAAAACTTCCTCGTCGAGCGGCTTACTTTTTAAAAGGAAACGCTCGGTTATTGCCTCAGAAATATGGGTTTCATTGTGCGTGATGTCGAAAGGGTAGAAGCCGATAAGCTTATTGCTGATACGGCTCGTGAGATTCATGAGAATCCCATTATCCACAACGCCGCTTTGCAGCATATCCAGCGACTGAATTTGCTTGTTTTTAAAACTTCCGTTAAAGCACGTTTCTACAAATTTCCTGTCAATTTCAGCTTTTAAAAGCCAGTTCACGGGTTTATTTCGCCCAAGTTTTTCGTGGGCTTTAGCGAATTGACCGGAGACAATTGCAGCATAAGTGGAGATTTCTAAAGAGAGCGCAAAACCGGCGATGAGTTGCGCAAAACGCGTGAGTTTTCCGTTACCGTAGCAGCCCATTAATTCTAATGCTTCGCGCTGGCATTTCAGATGCGTACCACCGCCGATTGTACCGATGACGAGCGTTGGTAAATTGAGCGAAAGGTATAAACCTTCATCTGTTTTTTCTACATTTAAAACACCGCAACTTGATTCGTGCAAACTGCCTAAATCCTGCCCCGTCGTTACAAAAATCGCGGCAATTGCATTGGCAACATTGATATTATAGCCAACCATGTTATCGAGACGACTCATGGCAAGCGATTGATTAAAGCACTTCACCATGTCGTCGGAAGTCGTGCGGAGGATTTTATTGATGACATCCTCGCGCAGATGAGCTTCGGCTACAACGTGAATTCCTCGCCCGTGATTGATAGAAAATCCTGACACTTTTTTGTCGGACGCGCCATTTCCATCTATGACGCAATGCACGATCTCAATAGATTTTTCAAGCTGAAATTGTGTTTGGATCCACAGCGTTGCATGCCACGTGCAGGCGGTGGACATGTTCTGCCCGGTGGCGTCGCCCGTCGTATAGACAAATTTCAGATGAACGCTTTTGCCGACGACGAAAGGCAGTATGGACGTGAGCTTTGCATGGTTGGAATACTGCTCGGCGATGTGTTTGATATTGTCGAAATTCGCTTCGATCCACGTTTTAAAAATCATGCTTTCATGCAGGTTTTTAAAAAGGAACATCGGCGTGCGGATCATTTTCTGGTGGAGGACGTATGCCGAAAATCCACCGCTCATGCTGAGAGCTTTAGCGCCGCGATTCATGCTTGCCACAAGAGCGCCTTCAAGCGTTCCAGCAACGGTATAAATAAGTTCTTCCGATTCGCCGTTTTTAAAAAGCAGCGGCCCGACCAAGCCAACGGGAATTTCTACCGAACCAACAAGCGATTCAATATTATTGCGAATATCCGCTGCAACGAGCCGCGTTTCTGAAATTTCAGAAATGTTAATTTGTTGGCTTTTTAAAAAGTCCTGACGTAATTGAGTTGCCGTATCGGTCACTAATCCGCGCCCTGGAATTATCGGATAATCAGTGTTCACTTTAAAAATTCCGTTTAAGTATAAACTATATTTATGGGAACTTACAAATAATATTTTGTAAAAGCAAGTTTATTTTAAAAGAACTTACAAATAATTAGGCTGTAAAACAAAAAAAGGCGCTTTTAAAAGCGCCTTTGTAGTTATTCCCAATATTTTTTTAGCCCTTAGCGAATCCTGGCCAATTCCATGATTTTAAAAAACTCTTCACCCGTGATTGGCATTACGGAAAGGCGCGACTGGCGTATCAGGCCGATCGCCTGCAATTCCGGTATGCTTTTCATCATCTCCAGAGTTACCGGCGTTTTAAAGCTTTCCTGCGGCGTTAATTCAACCGCTACCCATTCACCTTTATGCGCCGTTGGATCAGCAAAAGCAGTCTTCGTAACGGTTGCAATCCCAACAATTTCCCGTCCCTGCTGGCTGTGATAGAAAAGCACTTCATCGCCTAATCTCATATCCCGCAGATTATTCCGCGCCTGGAAATTCCGCACGCCCGTCCAGTCCGTTTTTCCATCTTTTAAAAGTTCTTTCCAACCGTACGCTTCGGGATCGGACTTTACAAGCCAGTATTGCATGAATATCTTTAAAAGTTACTTCTGAAGTGCGCTTAAAATCTGTTGCTCAACGGAAATTCCCGGCAAAACATCTTTGATCGTTGCCATAGGTACGCCATTTTTCGTAATGAAAATAGACGGGAGCTGTGTGATCGTAAACTGGCTTGTCTCAGGATGCTCGTCAGTAGCATGCGCCATCGAGTATATTTTAAAGCTGGAGTCTGCAATAGCTGCATCCTTCACCACGCGTATAAAATGCGGGAACAACTTCTGTGTTCCTTCACAACCGCACGACGGATTCACATGAAGATAGATTTTGTGCATATCGCTTTTAAAAGCGGCTTTGATCAGCGCCACCGTATCTGCCTGTGGCGTGTAAGCATCACGCTCGGTCGTAAACCACGCATATCCGGGGCTTGTCTCGATCTGCTGAACTGTAATGAGTTTAGCCGGGCTGGACGGTGAAGTATTTGTTTCGCAGGAATTCACAAAAGCTGCCAGCACAACAAACGACAGAATTGACCAATATTTTTTCATAATATTTTTAGAAAAATAATTTTTAAAACGGTGAAGCACGAAATTACAAAGATTCTTTTTAAAAAAACATGACAGGTGTGAATTTGTTTTAAAAACTATTGAAATGCAGAAAAATTGTCTTTTAAAAAAGCAAAGTAACAAAAAATCCCCTCCTCGGAGGGGTGCCCGCAGGGCGGGGTGGGTTTGCGTCAGAAAGACACGTGCACTTTGGCAACGGCTACCGTGAACCCACCCCG
>JAZKFS010000098.1:7806-8182 GCA_040386315.1 Bacteroidota bacterium | reverse complement strand
ACAAAAAAAGCCCGCAGTTTTTAAAATTGCGGGCTTTTTATTTGAATTGAAATTTCTTTTAAAAACTATTCACCGGACTCACCTGATTCCACACTATTTTTTCGCTGGCGAGCTATTTCAAACAAGATCACGGCCGTTGCAACCGATGCATTCAGCGACGAAACTTTGCCCAGAAGAGGAATTTTTAAAAGCATATCGCAGTGCTTCCGTGTCGAAGGACGCATTCCTTCGCCTTCGCTTCCGGTGATAATGACCATCGGCCTGTCGTACACATTCGCATCGTAATTCAATTCCGCCTCACCCGCCGTTCCTGCGATCCAGAATCCGGCTTCTTTTAAAATCTCAATCGCCTGCACCAGATTCCCGACCTTCGCTA
>JAZKFS010000098.1:790-7796 GCA_040386315.1 Bacteroidota bacterium | reverse complement strand
TTTTCACTGCAACAGGCGTCACAGGAGCGGAATTATGCAACGGCAGGATCAAACCCTGTGCACCCGAGCATTCCACCGAACGTGCAATTGCGCCAAGATTATGCGGGTCAGTCACGCCGTCGAGCGCCACCAAAATCGGATGTTTTGACTGCTCAAACGCCATTTTTATCAGTTGCTGAATATCAATTGATTCCACAGGCGACATCAGCGCGATCATTCCCTGCGTCGTCTCCCCACTTGCCACGTTGCGTTCAAGATTATTAAATTTATCCCGCGCCATCGTAGCAAACGGAACTCCCGCATCACGCGCCGCCTTACGAACGTGCTCCACAGCTGTTCCCGATGAGCCATACGCTGCGAAGATCTTCTCAACGGATTTATCCGAAGCGAGCGCTTCCAAGATTGTTTTCCGCCCGAAAATGTAATGTCCCGCATTATCATCAAAAACATCAGTTTCATGTTCTTTTTTTGGAACAGGTACTTCCGTAATTGCAGAACGCTGAGGTTGAGCAGTTCTCCGCCTGCGCTCGTCGCCGTAGCGGTCGTGAATAACGGGCGCTCTCCCCGGACGGCTCCCCGCTTCGCGTGAATCACGCGGAGGCCTTGCACCGCGCGGCCTCTCAGAAGGTTTGCTGTCTGAGCTTCTCCCTTCTTCTTTTTTAAAACCCGTGCGAACCGGCTTGCTTGTTTTTGAAAAAGCGCTTTTTTCTGCGCGGCTATATGGCGTCGAGCGTGGGCCGCCCTTTACTTTTCTCATATTTCTCTTTTAAAAATGTAATTCTTCTTTTGCTTGTTTAAAAACTTCGTCCCAGTTTACGTCCGGCGATAAATATTTGTCTTCCATGTGTGTAGCGATTGCCGGAACTGGCGTCCACAGCTTGAATTTCCGGGCAGTCAGCAGATGTTTCGTGCCGTGCAGCCAGGCTTTTACAACGATTTTAAAAAGTGCCCGATCTTTTATTGCAAATTTTAAAGCAGTCAACGGATTGCGAACTTTTTCCTTCGTTAGGATGCACCACAAACTCGCGTCTGAATTTTTTCGCGAGTATGTTTCAAAGACTTTACGCGATTCTTCCAATACTTTTTTCGTTGTCAGAAATGTCAGGCATGTCGAACCCGCCGTGTGCCAGTGCCTGTTTTTAAAAACTTTTTCTTCTTTTTTATGCCGGTGAAGTTCGCTTGTGTAATAATCCAGATGATCGTACGGCGAGCAAAAATCCACATTGCTGTTTTCTTTTAAAAAGTCCAGCATCTCGCTAAATTCGCCCGTCAAATAAAAATAATCATCTTCGGCAAAATAAATATATTCAGAATCATTTTGCGTCAAAAGCAAGTCGATCTGGTTGGCAAATGTTGCGGCATTTCCCTCGCCGCCGAGCCGGATAAATTCAACATCATCGCTATCAAAATGCCGAAAAAAAACATCATCATATTCCGGCGGGCAATTATCCAGAAGCACGAACATTTTTGCGTGCAGATCGCCCAACGACTTTTTAAAAGAATACACGCAGAATTCAGCAAGTTTCAGTTTATCATCCGCAAAAATTGGCGGCACTTTTGAAACTTTCGGATAAATTCTGTAGGCAACGGTTAAATCGTATTTCTTCATTTTTATATTTTCTTTTAAAAGCCCTTTTTAAAACCGGAAGCTTTTAATTCCTTTTTAAAAGCAGCCTTTTGGATCGTAAAAACTTTTTCCGCACGGCTTTTAAAACGCCCTAACGTAACAGCTTTTAAAAACTTTGACAAAAAGATCATCTGGTTTGAATGGAAAATCTCCAACTGCGCGTAGAGTTTTGCAAATTGCGGATAATGCTTGCGCGCCAGCTTCATTTTACTTTCGATGAGCAGCGTATAAAATTTCTCGTTCACTTCCGATTTTGTCGAACTTCCGCCGCGATGATGCAGAACAACTGAATCGGAAACAGTCACCACTTCCCACTTCTTTTTTTGCAATCTCAAACAAAAATCCGCTTCTTCAGCATAAAAGAAAAAATCTTCGTCAAAAGCGCCAACATCTTTAAAAGCATCACGGCGAACCGCGATCACCGCGCCGTCAATATAGCGGACATTTTTAAAAGAAATCTTTTTAAAACTTTTTAACGATCCCGGTGCGCGTTTCCATGTCAACTTTTTAAAAGAATAAAAAACATACGGCAGCATGAAAATTTCGCGGATCGCTTCGCCAATTCCCGGCGGATCACCAAAGCTGCGTTGCCACTTTCCGTTTGGAAAAACCTGCTGCGGGCCTGCGGCTCCAATACGCAAATTTTCTTTTAAAACATTTTTTAAAATATCAATTGAGTTTTCAAAAAACTCCACGTCCGCATTAGAAATTATCGCAAACTCAGCATTTGTCGCATTCATACCGATATTGACAGCGCCTGCATAACCGCGATTTTCCTTATTTTCAATGATCTGTATTTCGGGAAATTTCTCGCGTATTACATGTGGTGAATTGTCCGTCGAAGCATTATCAACAATCGTGACGCGTGCGGTTTCATGCGTTTTAAAAACCGACTCAATGCATGCGAGCGTGAGCTGCGCACAATTGTACGAAATAATGATAATATCAATGTCGGGTTTCAAACTTTCCTTAAGACTTTTAAAAATATGAAGTACAAAGTTACGAATTTCAGGAGAGAAGTCTGTCAAAAGTCGTAAAAAAGCCGTATTTTCGAGTAGCTTTGAATGTTGAATTGTGAGTGTTGAGTTGGCGAAATAACTGCCAGCCAGCATTTTTCCTTTTTACTTTTACCTTTTTACTTTAAAAAATGGCTGCAATAGAAACTTTTCCGAATCCGAACGAAGACCGTCGCTATACGATTACTCATATTAACCCAGAGTTTACCTCGATGTGCCCGAAAACGGGTTTACCGGATTTTGGAACAATTACCGTGCGCTACGTGCCGGATAAAATCTGTCTTGAACTAAAATCGTTAAAATACTATTTCCTTGAATTCAGGTCACAAGGGATTTTCTACGAAGCTGTGACGAATAAAATTCTGGACGATTTAGTTGCTGCGTGCGACCCGCTGGAGATGGAAATCGTGTCGGAATGGAGCACGCGCGGCGGGATTTCATCGGTGATCGAAGCGGAATATACGAAATCAAAATAGATCAGAGATTTTCACTGATTTTTAAGAATTTCACAGATTTTTAAAACGCCTTACGCATCACGAATTACGAGTCACGAAAATGCTGGTAACAATCGCAAAAGATTTCAACTGGGAAATGGGGCACCGGCTTCCCTATCACGAGGCGGGCTGCCGCAATATTCACGGGCATTCCTACAAGATGCGCGTGGAACTGACCGGAACGCTCGATGACCAGGGAATGCTGATGGATTATGGCATTATGAAAAAGCTTATTGACCCGCTTGTGGAGCGGTTTGACCACTCATTTGCGTGTGATGATAAGGATAAAGCGATGCTGGATTTTTTTAAAGAAAATTTGCTTAAAGTGCAGATTTTGCCGTTTTATACGACAGCTGAAAATCTTGCGCACTTTTTTCTTCAGGAAATTCGCGCGCTTTTAAAGGATCAGAAAAATATTACGAGAATTACTGTTCGCCTACAGGAAACGGAGCGGACTTTTGCGGAAACAAGCGTTGAGCTTTAAAAGTAAGAATTTGACGAATTGTGGTTTTTAAAACCGTTTTAAAAAGAATAAATTTACATTAAGGAATTTCAAAAAATGTCAGTACGTGTTCGATTTGCGCCTTCGCCAACGGGCTATCTTCATGTCGGCGGTCTGCGCACGGCTTTGTATAATTATCTTTTTGCGCGGCATCACGGCGGCGTTTGTGTGTTGAGAATTGAAGATACAGACCGCACGCGTTTGGTGGAAGACGCCGTAGAAAATATTATTTCCATTTCGCGCTGGGCGGGAATTGAATACGACGAAAGCCCGGAAAAAGGTGGCCCATACGGCCCATATACGCAGTCAGAACGTTTTGATCTTTACCGCGAACATGCACAGAAATTAATTGATAACGGAACAGCATATTACGCTTTCGACACGTCCGACGAACTCGACTCGATGCGTATTCGCCAGCAGGCCGCAGGGCTTGCGCCAAAGTACGACCGCTCGACAATGCGCAACCAATACACGCTTGGAGCTGAAGAAACCGCACGGCTTTTAAAGGAAAATGCACCGCATGTAATTCGTTTAAAAGTGCCGCTGACGGCTGATGTGCGCTTTCATGACATGATCCGCGGCGATTTGGTTTTTGGCGGACGCGATATTGACGATCAGATACTTTTAAAAAGCGACGGATTCCCGACGTATCATCTGGCGAATGTCGTTGATGATTATTCGATGAAAATCACGCACGTGATCCGCGGTGAGGAATGGCTTCCATCAACGCCGAAGCACGTTTTGCTGTATGAAGCGTTTGGCTGGCCGGTGCCACAGTTTGCGCATTTGCCGCTTTTGCTCGATGTGAATAAAAAGAAACTGAGCAAGCGCGATGGAGATGTTTCCGTTGAGGATTTCCGCACAGCGGGATATTTTAAAGAAGCGCTTGTCAATTTCGTTGCGCTTTTGGGTTGGAATCCGACGGCTGACCGCGAGATTTTTTCAATGGATGAATTGATCCAGTTATTCTCGCTTGAAAAAGCGAATAAAGCGGGCGCGGTTTTCGATCGTCAGAAACTGGAATGGATGAATTCGCAATACCTGCGTTCGATGCCGGATGAAGAGCTTTTAAAAGAATTAACGCCGGTGATGGATGAAGCAGGTTTTAAAAATGTCACGCCGGAGTACGCTTTAAAAGTATTACATCTCGTTCGTGAGCGTATTACGAAGGTGAATGATGTGCCGCGATTTGCCGATTATATGTTCGGGCCTGTAACTACTGTTGAGGAAGAGTATTTTAAAAAGCACTGGACGGCGGAAACTGCCAGGCGCGTGGAAAATCTTTTGCCGAAATTAGAAAACCCGGACAACTGGAAATCAGCGGAAATTGAAGCCATCGTAAAAGCAGAAGCAACAGAACTTGGCATTAAACCCGTGGCGTTTATTCATGCTTTACGGTTAATTATCACAGGAAAATCCGTTGGTGCGACACTTTTTGACACGATGGAAATTCTTGGCAAACAGGAATGTTTACAAAGAATTCAGCATTTTTCTACGGAAAATTCCGACAAATTTTAAAAGATTTTAAAAACTTTAAGGCATTACATTTCAACATTTTACGTAACAATGTTTTTAAAAAAACAAAATAAATCTTTTAAAAATCTGTTTATCTGTACAGCACTTTTCCTGTCGGCATGTACCGCTCCGATTATTCCTCCTCCCTGCACTTCTCCTGCTAATGACCGAGTTGTCATTCGCTGGGGCACGCAGGATGAGAATTCCGGAATTACAAAAGGCTATCATCTGGACGCAAAGGCGGATCTTTTCGAGATTGTAGATGACGAAACCGGGAATTCCATGCTGAATAAACTGACAACCGTCGATGGAAACGCGTATTGCCGCATGTCTGAGCTGGTAAAAGCACGGTTTTTAAAAGCACAAACTGTGAACGTTCCAAATCACGAAGCGGCTTTTATTGAATATGCGAATCCGTACAGCGGAATATATTTACGCGCGGTATGGATACCAAAATATGCAGAGCATACAGGCCAGCAATTTCAGCAGCTGTACGATTCATTGCAAACGCTTGTTCCACAGAAAGATTAGTTTTTAAAAAGGTTTTAAAACAAGAAAGGATTTTAAAATATAGATGAAAATTCTGATCGTTGACGATAATAATGATTTTTGCACAACCCTGGCGGACATTGTTCAGGCGCAGGGTTGGGCTTTTGAGATCCGCAATAGTCCTGATGCGGCGCTCTCCTATCTGAGCGAAAATCATAGTTCGGTAGGGCTGATGCTGCTTGATATTGAATTCAACAATCAGCCGGCGATGACCGGAATTGATGTACTGGCGCAAACTGTGCGTGCGTATCCTTCTATTCCGGTGATAATGATCTCCGGTAAAGGCACGATAGAAACAGCGGTGAAGGCTACGAAGCTCGGTGCGCATAATTTTATTGAGAAAAGTCTTCTCAGCCACGAGCGTTTAAAAGAAGTTCTATCAAGCGCGATCCAGAAAATCGGTTTTCAAAAAGAAAATACTGAATTGCGCAAATTGATACAGGAACAGGGAATTATCGGCACGAGCAAGCCCATGCTGGAAGTTGCCGACAAGGTTCTGCGCTACGGGCGGACTGATCTGAACGTATTAATTACCGGCGAAACAGGAACAGGAAAGAAACTTGTAGCGCGTGCAATCCATGCCATCAGCCGCCGCGCAAAGCAGCCGCTTGTGACGGTTGATATTCCGAATATCCCGCGCGAGCTTTTTCAAAGTGAACTTTTTGGCTATATACGTGGCGCATTTTCCGGTGCTCGTGAAAATAAAAAAGGTTTGTTCCATCAAGCGCATAAAGGAACATTATTTTTAGATGAGATCGGCGACCTTCCGTCTGAACTTCAGGCGAATCTGCTGCTGCCAATTGAAGAGAAGGTTGTTCGGCGAGTTGGCGCGACGGAAACGGAAGAAGTTGATCTTAGATTTGTTTCGGCGACGGACAGGGATTTAATTGCAGCGATGAATGAGTCGGGATTTCGTGAGCAATTGTATCACCGTTTACGTGAATGTGAAATTCATCTTCCGCCTCTACGCGAACGCCAGGAGGATATTCCGGCGATCATTGATTATTATATAGCAAAGCACAATCAGGAAATGCAGGACGGGAAAACTATCGCGCCCGCAGGTGTGGACTTCCTGCAAAACCGCGCGTGGCCCGGCAATGTGCGCGAGCTTTCCAGTGTGCTGAAAGTGACGCTTCAGACCACGGCGCAGGAACAGCTCACTGCATCGGACTTTGCACATGCTCATCACGCGCCTCATACCAATGGCAAGAATGCATCACTTTCGCCGGATCTGAATTTAAAAGATGATATGGCGCGTATTGACCAGCTAAAACTTGAATCAACGCTGGAAAAATGTCACGGA
>JAZKFS010000098.1:0-780 GCA_040386315.1 Bacteroidota bacterium | reverse complement strand
TAATAAAATTCGCAAATATGATATTGATGTGCAGGTGTATCGCCTGAGGAAGTAGGTTTTTAAATGTACTATTGATTCATTTTAATATCAAATCTGCCATCAGTAATTTTTATTTCACCGCCATTTAATTTAGGAACTGAAAAATTAAATGTTCCTGAAACAATCCTGTTTATTGTATCAAAGGTTGTGATATTTAGCAGGCCTACTCCCTCTCCTCTATATCCATCCATGCTGCCCATGCCAGATGTTCTGATGCTGGTTCTTCTTGTCCCCGGCGTTTTCATTGTCCCGTCTTCATTGTAAAAACTTACTGGGAATGTACCTATAGAATATATTGAGTCAATGGATATATCGATATCACTTGTTTCGTCAAAATTTCTTGACTTATTATCTGGACGTGACCGATATGCAGTAATAGATAAACTTTGTGGCACAGTCCTATTAGGATTTAAATCAGTCATAGCAGAAATATATGCATCATCTTCTAAAAGACTGTGCTCTTTAAAAGGAAGCCATATCTGTCCATTTACCCGACAGCTAAATGTATTTGCACCAACCGAAGTAATTGGCGTCAAACGGTCTTCAGAAGGCGCAGATGGGCTATCATCGCCGCAACTACAAAGCAAGATACATAATACAGTTACAGCTATGTTTTTAAAAGACTTCATATCTCCACTTTTATAGTATTTACTTCAAAGATTGTTCAAAAGAATTAACACAACTTACTACATTTTGTTACAAACAAAAAAAAGCAGTCATACGATTTACGCACAACTGCTT
>JAZKFS010000097.1:0-4732 GCA_040386315.1 Bacteroidota bacterium | reverse complement strand
ATTGCTGCCATTGGCGTGAGTGAGCAGATTAGCTTTTTTATTTTTACCATGGGAAGCGGTTTTGCGATGGGCACGGGGATAATCGTAGCGCGGCGCTTTGGCGAGGGAAATATTCATGGTGCCCGGCTGGCGGCTTCGCAGGCAATTATCTTTATGGTGATTTTTTCGACGCTCCTGATGGTCGGATTATTATTTGCAATATCGTGGATTGTTAGTTTATTTCAGCTTCCGGCAGATGTTGCAAATTATACGCAACTCTACCTGGCAGCTCTTGTAATTGGTGTTCCGGGAAATTTCCTGCTGTTCCAGATCAACGCGATTATGCGTTCTACCGGAAATGCAATGTTCCCACTGATCGTGTTGATTTCTACAACGGTTTTAAACGCAATATTCGCCCCGTTTTTAATTTTCGGGATCGGGCCTTTTCCTGAACTTGGAATGACAGGAGCGGGCATGGCAACAGCGGCAGCTCAGATTCTTGGTGCAATTATCGCACTTATTGGTTTTGCACGTTCTGATTTTAAATTTACGCTTTCAAAAGAAACGCTGAAACTCGACACATCAATGCTGGGGAAAATTATTAAGCTCGGAATCCCATCATCGCTCCAGATGTTTTCCGTGAGTTTGAGCCGTATGGGAATGTTTAAAATCGCGGGTTCTTTTGGAACAAGCGCTGTGGCAGCTTATACGTTAGGAATCAAAGTTGATCTTTTCGTTTTCATGTTTGTTTTTGCAACGGGGATCGCGGTAGAAATTGCAACCGGACAAAATCTTGGTGCGGGAAACATCAAACGGGTTTTCCAGTATCATAAAGCAGCGATCAAGGTGCTGACGATTATTATGGCAGTCCTCGCGATTGGCGTATTTTTCGCAGGCGAAGAATTTGCGGCGCTCTTTACAAAGGACAGGGCGATTATTGATGCAACAAAAGATTACTTGCACATTACTGTTTTCGCCTATGTATTTTTCGCGATCGGCGTCATTTCCACACGCGTTATCAGCGGCGCCGGAGCAGCTTTTCAAAGCATGTTCATTGTTGGCGGTTCGCTGTTATTTATTCAGGTGCCGATGGCGTATGTGCTTTCAAAATATACGTCGCTTGGCATTCAGGGGATTTGGGTTGGTGTTGCTATCGGATACATTGCCTTTGCAATTATCGCCTGGGTGCGGATGAAAGGTGGAAGCTGGATGAAAGCGCGAGTTTAAAGTAATTTTTAGTTTTGAATGTTGAGTTTTAAAACTCTTTTAAAAGAAAACGCAGTCCGCTGTTTTAAAAACAATGAGCTGCGTTTTTTCTTTTTAAAAATCTTTTAAAAGAATTCTTTTAAAAAAGTTTACGTACGTCCGTCATTCTGAGAAGGTCTTCCGACGAAGAATCTCTCTTCCGCATTTTAAGAAGGATTCCACGTCGGAAGACCTCCTCTGAATGACAACCCAACATAGTATTAAAAACTATCCCAAAAACTTATTCCGTTCTTTTTTAATTTCTTTTACGATATACTGAAGATGCTTGTTCTTCGATTTTTCAGCAAGGGGAAGATACCGTTCGCTGGTCTGCTGAATGTACAAAATCGGGTTCTTTTTTAAATTATAGCTGAGGCAGCGGAAGTTGTCTAAACGAGCTGTCAAGCGAATTAAAATACAATCTTCACTCGATTTTTTCAACTGCTCGACATGCGCTAAATCTATCTCGTCGTAATTTTTTTCCTGCTCTTCCAAATCCTTCGTCAGCGTTTCCACAACGTATGCAACGTAGCTACCGAAATTATGCTCCAAAACCCCTTTCGTAATTACTTCCGAATCTTCCAAAACGTCATGCAGAAGTGCTGAAATAAGCATTTCCGGGTCGTAGATTTTTAATTCATCAAGGATGATTTTGCAAACGCGGCTGGAGTGGTAGAAGTACGGCGTGCCGTCATTACGCACCTGGAATTCGTGAACACTTTCGGCAAGCTCGTAGGCGCATATCACACGGTTGATTTCGATGGATTCAAGTTGCTGCGCGGTCAGGCGTTCTTCAAGCTCGGGAAGCGAAAGACAGGTTCTATTATACAAGGTGATACCCGTGGTAAAAAGTGTTCAAGCGGATGATAGTTGTTTTAAAAAATTAAGCGTTCGGTATAAACGAAGAAAGAAAAAAACTCTTTTAAAAACATCTGAACTCGAATTATGCGAATTAATTCTGTCTGAACTTGAATTACGCGAATTATTGGAATTGATGAATTTTTAAAACATAAATTTGTCTTAACTTGAATTACTCAAATTTTAATAATTAAGTGAAATTTTAAAATGTAAACCTTTTAAAAATTCGTGAAATTCCCTTCATTCAAAAAATTCGAGTTCAGACGATAAGAATATTCGAGTTCAGACAGCTTTTACATTCATCAGTTCTTCCGCGCTTTTTAAAGCCGCTTCGGAAATATCTTCGCCGCTCAGCAATTTCGCCACTTCGCGCATCCGCTCATTCATTTGCAGCGGGCGAACGTTGATGTGCGCTTTGCCTTTCGACTCGTGCTTTACGACGGAAATATGGATATCGGCGAGCGCTGCGATTTGCGGTGAATGGGTAATCGTAATAATCTGGTGAAAATCCGCCAGATTTTTCATCGCAATTCCCACTTTCTGCGAAATCCTGCCGCTAATTCCCGTGTCAATTTCATCAAAAACAAGCATTGGCAAACGGTCAGATTTCGCCAGGATACTTTTCATCGCAAGCATCACACGCGAGATTTCACCGCCCGAGGCCACGCGCACAATCGGCTTTGGCTCTTCGCCGGAATTGGTGGAAATGTAGAACTCCACTTTGTCAATACCATTCGGATACGCTGCGAAAAACTTCCCGTCAATTTCTGCTTTTACAACGCCATCGCCCGAACCGTTTTTAAAAATAACCGGCTCCTGCGCTATCATCACTTTAAAAGTAGCGTGCGGAATTCCAAGCGTCGCGAGCGTTGCAACAATTCCTTTTTCCACTTTTTTCGCAACGTCCGCGCGTTTTAAAGAAAGGCGTTGTGCATGTTTTCCAACAACTTTTTCCTGTTCGCCAATTTCCTTTTTTAAACGCTCAATTTCCTTTTCAAAATTATCTGCCAGCTGCAATTCCTCTTCAAACTGCGCGCGGTTTTCAAAAATCGCTTCAAATGAGCCGTATTTTTTGCGCAATCTCTGAAGTAATCGCAGACGTTCGCGGATGAACTCAATGCGCTGCGGCTGAAATTCAATACGCGAATTATAATTTTGCGCGAATTTCGCAATTTCTTCAACAGTCACAATTGCACCGCGAGCTTCATCCAAATAATCGCAAAAAGTTTTATCAATCGCGGCAAGTTCTTCGATGAGATTGCGCGCTTTGACTAATTGGTCGCGAACAGAATTTTCATTTTCATACAGCAGTTCGTGGAGCTGGAGCGTGGCGTCGTGCAGGTGTTCAGAATTTTCAATGATAGCGAGTTCGGCCTCAAGCGTGCTTTCCTCGTCGGGCTGAGGGTCAATTTCCTCGATTTCGCTCAGCTGGAAACGGCGTAAATCCTGCTGTTCACGCAGCGAACTTTCGCGCTTAAGCAAGTCTTTTAAAGATTTCTGTAAATCGTGCAGCTCATGATAACTTTTTAAAAACTCCTCCACAATGCCGTCCAGCCCGCCGACATTATCCAGCATGTGAATATGCGAATCGGTTTTTAAAATGGACTGGTGCTCGTGCTGCCCGTGAAAATCCACAAGCAAATCGCCGATTTCCTTCACCAGATGCACCGGCGCGGGGGAGTCATTCAGAAAACAGCGCGACGTACCTTTTGCGGCCACTTCACGGCGGATAATCAGCTCGTCATCGTCGCCGTCGTACTCATGCGCTTTTAAAAGCTTTGCAACTCCGGCATTTCCCTGGAGCGAAAAAACACCTTCCACAATGGCTTTCGATTCGCCGTGGCGCACAGCATCAGCCGAAGCGCGCTCGCCAAGCACAAGCATCAGCGCATCCACCATAATGGATTTCCCCGCGCCGGTCTCGCCCGTAATAATATTCAGCCCCGCGCCAAAGGTCACGTCGACTGACTCGATAAGCGCAAAATTTCGGATGGAAAGTTGTTTCAGCACAGATTTTTAAAAACTAATTTTTTCAAGGTTTTTCGTGTGAGAGCAAGAATGACGACGCGCTTTTAAAAACGTTGTAGAGTGACGCAGAAGTTCTTTTGTGAAGTGCAAATTTATGGCTTAATCCATTCAGAGCGATTTAAAGTATTTGTATCAACTTTTTGAAAAATTTGCAGAAATCCAATCGGTGTTATGTGAATAAGTTCTTTTGGTGCACCACCTGAATCCGTTGCACCACAATCTTGATGTCTAATTATGACTTGTTGATTTGAATTTTTCTTTTTAAAAAGAATTTCATCTATAACATAACCACACATAGTTGAAGCTAACATATAAAAGAAAAATATGCAGAACGTTAATGCTGCAAGCGCAAGAGTTAATACAAGTCTAGCTTTTTTGCCAAATTTTGATTCCTTCAGGTAAGGAATATCGAAAGTTGTAAAAATCATAAATAGAGGCAAGCCAAACCAAATTATTAAGGCAAATATCTGTTTATATCCGTCATCAGTAAATTCAATTGGAAGCAATGCCATGGCAAATAAAAAAATCACACAAAATATTATTCCAAAAATTCCAATTTTATGCAATTTTAAAGCTGATGATTCCATTTTGAAATGAACTTTTAATGTGTTGAGTTTATAAT
>JAZKFS010000096.1:0-49587 GCA_040386315.1 Bacteroidota bacterium | reverse complement strand
CCACTTCCCCTTTTAAAAACTCCGGCTCCTCATTCTCCCGTTTTAAAAGCTTCGTCACAATTCCCTGTTCCGGCGAAAAAAGCATGGCAAGGATAAACTCCGCTCCGGCTACAACCGCCATCGCGCCCGCTATCGAACCGTCTATCGCCACAGCAAGATAATATCCGCCGACAGCGCAGGAAATTCCCAGCGCACAGCTCAGGAGCAGCATCCGGCTCAGGCGATGCGTAAATAAATACGCCGTTGCGGGCGGCACAACGAAAAGCGCCACAACGATAATCGCGCCGACAGATTCAAACGCGGCAACGGTCGTGAGCGACACGCAGCCCATCAGCACGTAATGCCACAGAAGCGGCATCAGCCCGAGCGCCGCCGCAAACTGCGGGTCAAACGTCGTGAGCTTTAATTCCTTATAGCCCACCGTCACTACGAGCGCGACCGCCGCCAGCACGCCGCCCATCATCCACACGGCGCGCGGCCCCATGTCCACGCCGCCCTGCGTCCAGATGTCCAGCGGCACATACGCGATTTCGCCATAGAGCACGCAGTCCTGGTCGAGGTCCACATTACCCGCGAACATCGTGATGAGCAGCACCCCAAGCGCAAACAGCCACGTAAACGTAACGCCAATAGACGCATCCGCCTGCAAGCCGCCGCGCCTGTGCAGCGTTTCGATGAGAAATGCACTGAACATCCCGATAGCGCCCGCGCCAATCAGCATCGGCAGCATATCCCGCGAGCCCGTCAGCAAAAATGCCAGCGCAATTCCCGGCAGCACCGCGTGCGAAATAGCATCGCCCACCATCGCCATCCCTTTTAAAACCAGAAATGAACCCACAAGCGCACAGCACACCGCCACGAGTGAACCCGTCAATATTATCCAGAAAGCATCCATTTTTAAAGTTTTTATTTTTGAATTTTTAGTGTTGTGTTGGTTTTAAGAGGTCAAAAGTTTTTAAAATTCTATATGTAACATCTGTCATTCCCCTGAAAAGGGGAATCAACTCCAGTTGGTCGCGTCAGGGTACAATATTTGTTTTAAAAACAGCATTTTTAAAACTTTACGACATCATTTTTCAACTTCTTCTAACGTTGATTCCCCTTTTCAGGGGAATGACAAACTATAATAAGAAGAATTTAACAGCCCTGCCTTAAAAAAAGGGAAACATCTTCTTTCGTATTTCTTTCTTCTTTTTAAAGCGCGAAACAAGAAAGTCTCCCTTTGAAGGGAGTGCCCGTAGGGTGAGGGATGACCGCGTCAGAAGGTCGCGTCTGTATATCGCGTCCTGCAATCGCATCATCCCCCTTAGTCCCCCTTCAAAGGGGGAAATTTCCAAGACTTTTTAAAAAGTCTCCCTTATGAAGGGAGATGCCGCAGGCAGAGGGATTCTACGGCAGAATGTCGCGCCAAAGTTTTTAAAAACTCACGAAACTCACCGCACTCCCTCCACTCCCCAAACTCAAGAATACGGAATCACCTTATCATGCGGGTCAGTCGCAGGAAATTCCAGAAGCTGCTCAAGTTGCGCTTCAAGCTCCGGCGTGAGGACGTGCTCCATTGACTCCGCGTCGTCATGCACGTGGTCTTGCGCGAGATTCACATATTTCGTGAGATAGACTTCCCACAGGCGGTGCAGCTTTATCACGCGCGCGCCACGGGCTTTTCCCTCGGGTGTCAGCGTCCAGATTCCGCCCGACGATTCTTTTAAAAAGCCCTGCCGTTTTAAACGCCACAGGCTGCTTTTTAAAAACGCGACGGGAATTTTCCGGCGTCCGGTAATTTCCGCAACTGTCTTTCCTTTTAAAAAGTCATTGTCGCCTTCGCCAAGCAGGTACAGCGTTTTTAAAACATTTTCATCCTGCATCCGAACCTGATTTCTCCTGTGCAGGAAAACACGCGCAAGCACGCCGCGACGTGGAGCCGCCACAACGGAAATCGCAAAAAGCGCCGTTGCCACAAGGACAATCGAAGGGCCTGTTGGGATTTTCGGCGCCATCGTTGAAATTCCCACGCCCACCACTGCCGCAATCACGCCCGACACAACGGCAATCAAAATCATCACGGGCAAACTATCCGTCCAATACCGCGCAGACGCTGCCGGAGTAATGAGCATCGCCGCCATCAGCACCACACCAACCGCCTGAATGCCCGACACAACGGCAATCACGATAAGCGCTGTTTGCACAAATTCAATCCAGCGCATCGGCAGCCCGATACTTTTTGAAAATTCACTGTCGAACGCCGCGATTTTAAACTCCTTGTACATCAGCCACAGCAGCGCGAGAATCACTGCCGTCATCACAGCAAAAATCTGCACATCCGTTTCCACGAGCGAGGCAGCTTTTCCGAAGAGAAATTTATCAAGTCCCGCCTGGTTTGCATTGTCCGAATGCTGAATCATCGTGAGGAATAAAATCCCCGCGCCAAAAAAAACCGACAGCACAATCGCAATCGCCGTGTCCTCTTTTAAACGCGTGTGCTTGCGAATGGAATTAATCGCCATAAGCGACAGCCAGCCCGTCAGCATCGCACCCGCAAAAAGCCAGATAGGATGCTTACTGCCCGAAAGCACAAACCCAAGGCAAATTCCCGGCAAAACCGCGTGCGCGACGGCATCACCCACAAGCGACTGTTTCCGCAGGAAAGCAAAGCAGCCAATGGACGCCGCGCCCATGCCCAGCAGCACCGAACCCAGCACCGCATAGCGAATATTCGGGTCGGCGAGGGATAAAAAATGTATGAGATTTTCCACGTTTTATTTTTCAGTTTTTAAAAACTCTGCCAGAATTTTTAAAGATATTTTTAAATGATAATCCAAATGTAACTTTTATTATCCTGTCATTCCGGCTTGTCCGGAATCTTTAAGTATTGCTCTAAGGCCTTTGCCACAATTCAATTGTTCATTAGCCCATAGCTCTTATGCAACGACGCCCGCCAATTAAGAAGATTCCGGACAAGCCGGAATGACTCTCTTTGTGGTTTTAAAATCCAATACAGGTTTTTAAAAAAACCTACTTTTTAAAAACTTTTTCGCGCGCCTTCATTTTATCCTGCTCTAAAATCTGGCTGACTTCCGTGAGAAGGTTCAGCTTTCCACCATAAGTTTCCTGAAGCAGCTTTTCGTTTAAAACTTCCTTCACCGGGCCAGACGCGACAAGGCGGAGATTTAAAAGTAACACCCAATCAAAGGATTCCGCTACGGACTGCAAATCGTGATGCACAACGATGATTGTTTTTCCTTTTGAACGCATTTCGGCAAGCAGCGTGAGAATTGTTGATTCAGTCGCCGCATCCACCCCAGCGAATGGCTCGTCCATCAAGTAAATATCCGCATCCTGAGCAAGCGCCCGCGCGAGGAAAACACGTTGCTGCTGCCCGCCGGACAAGCGCGAAATCTGCCGTGTGGCGAATTGCTCCATGCCGACTTTGCGCAAGCACTCCATCGCGACCTGTTTGTCGGCAGCGCGTGGCCTTTTAAAAAGGCCGATTTTGCCGTAGCGCCCCATGAGCACTACGTCGAATACGCTTGTTGGGAAATCCCAGTCAACCGCTTCGCGTTGCGGCATGTAGCTGACGCGGGCACGTACTTTTTCAAGCGGCTCTTTTAAAAACTCCACGTGACCGCTGGCGAGCGGAATCAAACCCATCATACTTTTTAAAAGCGTGGATTTGCCTGCGCCGTTTGGCCCGACGATGGCTATCATTTGTCCCTGCGGCAGAGTTGCATCCACGCTCCAGAGCACCGGGCGGCGGTTGTAGCTGACTGTGACGTCGTGGACTTCGACCGCAGGATTTTCTACTTGCTGTATCATTTTTTAAAAATTCTATTTTTTTTAAATTTCTTCACTTTCATATCTGTCATTCCCCTGAAAAGGGGAATCAATGTCAGAAAAAGTTGAAAATTGCTATTGTTAAGTTTTAAAAGCGCTGTTTTTAAAACGAGTATTGTAACCTGGCGCGTCCGTCCGGAGTTGATTCCCGCTTTCGCGGGAATGACAGCCAAAGTTTTTATGCTTAAAAGATAACTTATCAGCCTGTCCCTTCCAGGTGAATGACAATTTTATGCAATTTCCTTACTTACGTAGTCGCAACTTCTTTTTAAAAAGGTGGCCGGACGGCAAGGGTGGCCGCCCACTACGCTTTTAAAAATGTACGACAGGAACCCAAAATCGTGATTCGTAACTTGTGATTCGTTTTTAAAAGTTGCTCTTTAAAATCTATTTTAACGCATTGACAATTGTCTGCACATTGGCAGAAACCATGCCGATATACGTGCCTTCGGGCGTGCCTTTTGCGCCCATCGCGTCGGAATACAACTGTCCGCCAATACTCACATTTCCGCCGCGCTCTTTGGCGCCCATGATGACGGCTTCGATGGAGCGTTTTGGAACGGAGGATTCTACGAAAATTGCTTTGATTTTGCGCTGATTAATCAAATCCACAAGCTTGACCACGTCCTGCACGCCGAATTCGGAAACGGTGGAAATGCCTTGAAGCCCGATGACCTCAACGCCATACGCGCGGCCGAAGTAGCCGAATGCGTCGTGCGCGGTAATAAGCACGCGCTGCTCTGCTGGGATTTTTAAAATTTCCTGGCGAACCCAGTTGTCGAGCGAGTCGAGTTTTAAAAGATATTTCTGCGTGTTCGCTTTGTATAATTCCGCGTTTGGCTTGTCAATTTCCTGTAGTTTTTTTGAGGCAAATTCAGCCGCTTTCGCCCACAGCTTCACGTCAAACCAAATGTGCGGATCATGCTGCGTTTGGGATAACATGCGGAATTGTGGTTCTTCGATTCCATCCGCAACAGCAAGTGTCGGCTTGCGTTTATTCAGTTTTTCAAAAACATCCGCCATTTTCCCTTCGAGGTGCAGCCCGTTGTAAAAAATTACATCAGCATCGCCAAGGCGTGTCAAATCATTCGCCGTTGCTTTGTACAAATGCGGATCCACGCCGGAACCCATGAGCGCAACAACTGTTGCCTTATCGCCTGCGATGTTCTGCACGATGTCTTGGATCATGCCGGTTGTTGTAATAATTTGCAGTTTCCCGTTGCTATTTTCCTGCTCTTTCCGGCAGGAAGAAAGGCTTATTCCGCAGGCGATTAGTACTATTAGAAAAATGTATTTCATAGTTTTTTAAAAGTTTTAAAAGAATTAATTCGGCAATCGAAATGACACACCGGCGCTGACAAAGGAGTCCGGTGCAGCATCGCTCACCGCCAAACCTGCAGACACATCAAACTGGAGGTTTTTAAAAAGCTTGTAGGTGATCCCTGCATCAAGCAGGTTTTCCGCACGGGTACCGTCGCTGTAAAAGCCATAGCTTTCGCCAAATAATCCCCACTGCTCATCCAACTGCATTCCGAGTGCAAGTGTGTACAGCCAAACCGGATTTTCTTCAGCAGCAGTATTTATCTCGCCACCGAGGTTGTAGGAAAGCGACATATCATAGTTCAGCGAATGGTTCATAGTAAACCGGAAATCCACGATCGGATCATCAATTTTAAAAGCTTCTGCACCAACGCCCGGCACCTGAACATGCGCTATAAGCGACGTCTTTGGCTGCCAGCCGGATTCCTGCAAAAGGCCGATTTTCGTACCAATGGCAATCGGGTTAAAACCACGGCGCGCCTCAATTTCCACGTCGTTTTTAAAAGCGCGCTGCTCTGCAAATTCAGCAATAAAGCGAAGTTCGAGCCACGGCAAAACCCCATATTTCAGCAAAGCGGTCGGATAAAGGAAATTTCTAAAAGCCACTGTTTCATTTGAGAGTATTGTATCAGTTTCATCATATTCCGATTGAAAACCAATTTCAGCCTGGAAGTATCCGGGCGGTACGAGCGATGGCGTTTCCGTCTGGTCGGGGCGGTCTGTTTCAATCGCGCCGGGATCATTTTGAGCAAAAAGCGCAGTTTTTAAAAACATGCACAGAGCAATGAGAACGAGTTTTTTCATAGATTTTCCTTTATAATTATTTTTTCTTTTTTGTTTCAGTTTTAAAAGGCGCAACAAAAACTTTCTCCGCCACTTCGCGCCCGATGATTATTTCCTTCTCAGCTACTTTTAACGTGATCGGCCCGTTAAACGGAGCTTTTAAAAGAATTTCCACTTTCGCTTTCGGCTTTAAACCAATATCGGCAAGATAACGTAGAAGTTCTGAATCTGAATCCGGTACGCGCTGCACAATTACGGTTTGACCAGCATCAGTTTTAAAAAGTGAATCGTGGTTTGTTTCCGGTAATTTTCCATCTTTTGTCGGGATCGGATCGCCGTGCGGATCATGTGTAGGATGTCCCAGAAATTCCGCGATCTTATCTTCAAATTCTTCTGAAATGTGATGCTCCAGATGCTCGGCTTCCTCATGCACTTTATCCCACGAATAGCCGAGCGCTTCGTGAAGATACATCTCGATCAGCCGGTGATGCCGGATAATTTCCAGCGCCGCCTTGCGTCCCGGCTCCGTGAGCGTCACGCCTTTATGCGAAGTGTACTCGACAAGTTTTAATTCCGCGAGGCGCTTCAGCATATTCGTCACTGACGCTGCTGCAACATTCATCGCACGGGCAATTTCATTTGTCGTTGCGGAAGATCTCTCTTCCAGCTTGTAGATCGTTTTTAAATAATCTTCAACTGCCTGACTGAGCATTTTTTAAAAGATTAAATTATAAATTTAGCCTTGACTAAATACTAAAATAGGTAAACGGAAATTAATATCCAAAAGTTTCAAAAACTTTTTAAAAATTTTCTTAAATTGCTAAAAGGTTTAAATCACCTGAATTTCACCAATCTTTAAAACTCTGATGCAAAATTTCACGCTTTTAAAAGATGATATTATTTCACCACGCGAAGCAATCGAACTCTACGCCGCCGTCGGCTGGGGAAAAGCAGAAGAATACAGTGAAGAAACCGTCATCCGCGCTTTTAAAAATACGCAAATCTGCATTTCAGCAAGAAATGACGAAGGGAAGCTACTTGGTTTTGTGCGGGTTCTCACAGATTATGCCTTCAACGCCACGATTGCCGACATCGTCGTTCACCCCGATTTTCAAAAACTCGGTGTCGGGCGGGCGCTGATGGAAGAAGCCAAAAAGCAACTTGGCTCAACGGCGATTTTCCTTGAGGCAATGCCGCAGAATGAAGAGTTTTTTAAAAAATGTGGTTTTAAAAAGCGGGATATGGTGGTGATGTCGGCGCGGTTTTAAAAACAAAAAAGCCAGTCTTTTTTAAAAACCGGCTTTTAAAAAAAATTTACTTATTTACTGATCATACATGGCACAGCAACTGATTTTCCATTACTATTCATTGATAGAATGTAAAAGCCGGATGGCAGATGCTCTGAAGCAAATGAGATTGAATGCGAACCGCCGTGACAATATCCGCTGAAAAGCTCATTTTGTCTGCCGTCTATATTCGTCAACGTTATTTGCACCTGTGCTGCCACATTTGTTTTAAAAACAATGGATGAAATGTTTCCCGTAGCTAAATATACAGGGCGAATTGATTCACTATCTTTTAGATCCGGGTATTCATTCACGTTGGTCACTGTGTCCCACCCTTCGCCGCGCAATCTCAGGCGGATCGAGCCGATCTGCGTGGAAAGATCGAGAGTCGCTGTACGAAGGCCTGTTCCCTGTGGCACAAACCAGACTCGAACTCGCTTTTCACCACCTGGCAGAAGCACAAAAGGCTCGAGTGATGAAAGAATGTTGAACTCCTCGTAATGACGGCCGCGTAGACTTATGTAATCAACACGCATTGGATATTTCCCTGTATTGCGAATAGCTGCTGTGAGTGTTGTGTCGCGGCCTGTTCTGACACGCACTCTGCCAAAATCAATATCCTGAACTGTAAGTTCTGGTTTGTCAGCCGACCAAATTTCATCTGAAATATCTTCAGCATCAGGTGTGTCGTTATAAAAATATTTGGCAAGAAATATGCCGCCAATGCTGTCCGGATGCAGCGTGACAGTTTCGCTCAGAGGCAACCAGTCGCCATACATTCCAACAGCATAAACGTTTGTTCCAGCTCCGTCTGCGGGCCTGCATATCAGCTGCTGCGCACCACCGTAGGGCCGTGCCCAGAGTATCTGCCCGCTGGAATTGTATTTGGCCGTGTATAAATTTGGATTGTTATCGGGTAAAGTAATGCCGCCGCCGAAACCACCCCACCAATCATAACGTCCAGTTACAAATACATTTTCGTCTGAGTCTACAGCTATATCCTCCACACCGTCACCTGAATCACCGGGCAACATTCGTGCCCATTGGATTTTCCCATTATTATTGTATTTTGCAATAAATCCTGACCAACTGTACGATGAATCTTTTATAACATCGCCAAAATTCACCTTGGAACCCGATTCGCCGCACACGTAGATATTACCGCTTTCTGCCAAAGCAAGCCCGTGTGTCCAGACACCGGAGTATATGGCATGGGCCCATTGTGTATTTCCTTCAGAAGAGAATTTAGCTACAAATCCTGAATACCAATCGCCTTTTAGCTCTATGCCGCCATTTAAATTTATAGAATCCTGAAAATTACCAGATGCATAAATATTATCATCACCATCAAGTTCAATTGCAGAAACCTGATCATCAGACAAACCGCCTGATGCCTGGCGTATCCATTCCAGTTCTCCACCCTCACTTTTAAACTTTGCAAGATAAATATCGCTATTTCCACCGCTTTCCAAAAGCGTATCGCCATTGCCAAAAGCGATTTTCCTGTTTTGTGGGCCGGACTGGCCAAAGAATCCGCCGGCAAGTATTACGTCACCACCGGATGTTACCGCCAGATATTCTTTTTTAAAACCCCAGGTCGGATGATCGCACACATTTGTCGCCCATTTTATATTTCCTTCCGGATCAAATTTTGCAAGATATAAATTAAATTCAGCGCCATTAAGGTTGATCCCGCTACCAAAACTGATTGAATCCTGAAATCTTCCAGCAAGAAGAATATTTCCACCGCGATCTATGGCAACAGCAGTTGCAAATTCAAGAATTAATTGATTATCCGGCTTTCTTTTCCCGCCAATTGCCTTAGCCCAAAGGGGTTTTCCTGCGCTATCAAATTTTGCAAGAAAGCCATCATATTCTTCAGAAGATTCTATCTTTATGCCATTGCCAAAGTCAATAAAGTTTTTAAAACCACCTACAACATATATATTTCCCGTACTGTCAAATGCCATTGCAGGATAGCTGCCATACAATGACGAAGTGTCTTTCATCAGTTGATACCACTCCAGGTTCTTCCTGCGCTGCCGCTCTTTTAAAAGCTGTGCCCGCAGCAGGAACGTATCGCCTTGCATAACCGGTACGCGCCACTTACACGCAAGCCCGGTTGCCTCACGGGTGATTAGCGTCCAGTTATTGCCATCTGTACTATAATGTAGATCAACCGTATCCTGCGGCGAAACTCCTTCCCAGCGAATAGTTGTATCAGCACCGGCTACAAGTATCTCGCCGCCATTCGGGTGAGTGACTTTTAAAACTTCCTGTGCATACAGGCAATGTGCGTATAAACTCATCAGAGCGATAAGGAAGGAAAGCAGTTGTTTCATATGTACTTCTTTAAAAAATATAGAGAATACAAATTACTCATTTTCATTGAATTCAGCGATATGGTTTTAAAAAGCGGGATATGGTGGTGATGTCGGCGCGGTTTTAAAAACAAAAAAGCCGTTTTCTTTTAAAAACGGCCTTTTTTAAAAACTCCACAAAAAGTTTTACCTACTCTATTTCATACATGAGCCGGAAAAATGTGCTAACGCGCCTGTTTTCACTGCTGACAGGAATACCGACCATCACGCCGAGCATCAGGTGTTCCGTAAATGCGAAGTTTGCCTGCGGGCGGATGTCCATGCCGAAATCATCTTTTTCAAAAACCTTGTTTAATTCCACGCCGACAAAATTTTGCGAACCGGAAAACATATACTGAAACGATGTATTGAGCTTGTAGGCCGTATGCCACTCACCTGAAGCAAAATCCTGCGTAAATTCCGCGCCTGCCATACCAAGCGAATGCAATTTCTCACTCCACCGCTTTGCCGCAACGATGAAAGGATTGTACGCATTCCCTTTTAAAAAGTCTTCACTTTCGGACTCCGGCATATGGAAAAGCAGTTCGTTGCTGTAGCCAACGGCCATCGAGGTCTGAATTTCCTCCGACACAAAAAACGACCACTGAAGCCCGGCTTTAAAAGCCTCAATGCGGTGCGTGAGCGAAACATTTTCCTCGCCGGGCGCGTGGATATTGAACGGCACTTCAAATTCCACGCCCAGGTGGTCTATTGGCGCGAACTCGAATTCAAACATTCCTTCGTAATGCTCATCGTTCACGCCAAAGCCCGCATTGAATTCCATCTCGCCTTCCAGCGTACCCAAATCGCGGACGAGGTCGGAATACAGCGGCTCGGCATGCTCAACCTTCTCAATATCGTCGCGGGTTTCGGCTGAGTCTTGCGGAGATTTTTTACCATGCAGATTACTACAAAAGACATTGCCCGGATTAAAAATGACGGCTGCAAGCACGCAGGCAGCAAAGCGGCAGGTGATGGTGCGCAAAAACTTTTTCATGATTTCTCTGAAGTTTTATTGGTGACTTTTTGCGCCTGCAATATAGCAAAATTTTATTTCGTAGCTTGAGATTTTTCTTTTAAAAACAGTTTTTAAAAGCCTACTTCATGCCACACGGCACATTCGCCATAAAGCGAAGGTGCTTTTGAAATAGTTAGTTTTTTGGTAAAGATTAGAAACGAAAAAAGCCATACACACCACCGTGTATGGCTTTTACTAGCTGCAATATTATCGTATTACCGAGAATTTAACAGAATGAGCTGTACCTGCATTGTAGAGTACGCATAAATAGATGCCCGCAGGGAGATTTTCTGCACTAAGTATTTCTGTGGTTCTTGAAGCATTCAAGAATAAACTTTCTATCTGAATCCCATTTACGGAATATATTTCTATCTTCGAATCCTTATCAGAACTTGACAGCTCATATTGAATAAGAATACTATTTGAAGAAGAATTGAAAACAGCAGTTTTAAGTAATGATAACAGCGGTACTTTATGCTGTTGAACTGAAGCTATAATCTCTTCACAACTATTTGCCGTAGCACCAACATCTTTAGTTGTTCCATCTGTATCTTTAAAAGCAGGATCGCCACCATCAACTACAGGCGACCCCGGCAATATCATCGGCCTGTTAAGGTTATCAGGGCTCTCAGCAAAAAGAGGGTCTGCCATTATATTAAAATAAGAATCAACGTCATGGCCGTTACTATTTTTTGTGATTATCTCACCAATCCCGGCAATGTCAATTCCACTAAAATTTCCGGATTTATTATCCCAAAAAAGATTATAGCTTATATTTTTGGGCGTAGGGCTTGAATTGCTTTGTACAGCGGTTCCATTACCGGTTAAAATATTCATGGTAATTGTTGCAGAAGTGGTATTTCTCAGCAGGATACCAGTACCGTTACTGTAAATAGTGTTATTGCGGATTGTTGGATCAGGGACAAGCGAGGTAGAGCTCTCAGACTCAATACCCATGTTGCATCCGGAAATAAAGTTATCGGTAATGAGCGGTGTACAGGAATTGGAAACACCAATTCCAACAGAACCCATACCACCAAATCCTATGCGATTGATTGTATTGCCCGAAATTATCGGAGATCCGTACGAATCTGCCTTTATGCCTTTATAGCTCCCTTCTGTGATTATATTGCAGCGAATGGTTGGAGAGGTATCTCCCCAGTCAGCCCATAAGCCGATCACAGAAAAACCTGAGATAGTATTGGATTCTATCAGTGAGCGGCTATCTCTCATGTAAATAGCCGAGCCTAATGTTTGCCTGATTTCAGAATTCCGTATTGTTGGACTGGAACCAGAGCAGATGATTGTAGAACCGGAATAAGCGTAGCTAAAATGAGAGCCGCCGCCTTCTAATACACAATATGAAAGAACCGAACCAGATGCCCCATTGCCTTTAAAATATATACTACCCCAATCGCCCGGCTGCGAACCATCACCACTAATATCACAAAAAGTTATTTTCCTAATCTTATCACCAATTGCAGTTAATTTTCCATTAACATAAAAACTATGTTTCCCGTAAAAGAGTAGTTTGGTGCCCGGTTCGATCAGAAGTTCCTTGCCAGCCTCAAGCTCCAGATCGCCGTTGACAATGTATTCAACATTAGAAGTCCATTTCCCTTCCACCTTACCTGAAAGATATTGAGTACTGCCCTGATAGAGAAAAAGTTCGTATAACTTTTGCGTTTCCTGTAGAGTGATTTTTTCCCCATTTGCATACAGCAAATCACGGTAGCCTGCTTTTGAAAAAAGAATGATATAGATACCACCCTTAAGATTTATACTATATGCTCCTGATTTATCCGTAAAAGCAGAATCAAGTTGAGCTGTTGGCGAGTGCGGGAAAAAGGTAACTTTTATACCGCTATTATCCTCACCGGAAGTCCCCGCCAGCAACACCCTCCCGGTTACCTGCGCCAGCACAGTACTTTGGATAGTAAGGAAAAGAATCAGCAAACAGGTTTTCATAGTTCTCTCCGGATTTGAATCAATCTTTTAAATTGTTGTGCAAATTAGGCATTAATCCCGGAAATACAAATTTTTTAAAAAGCCTGCTCCGCCACACGCCACAATCGCCATAAAGCTCCGCAGCTTTTAAAAACATTCAGCTTTTTGGCTGTTTGAGGAGGTTTTTAAAAGAATGTTTTAAAGCGAGTCAGCCCTTTTGATTCTAATTCCAATCATACAGTCTAATATCTTATTAGGAATTAATGTTGAATCAGTTTCAATTTTACTATTTTGATATAAATATTTCTTGTCAGTAAACATTACTTTTTCAACCCAAACATCTCCAACAACTAAATTATAAGGTTTTAAAACCGCATTAAAATCTTCGCCTAACTTTGATTTTTTAAGCAGTTCTTGAACCCTTTTGTAGTTGCTGTAAAATGCTTTTTCTGTTTTCAAAACTTCTGATAACTGTTTCGTAGTAATTATGGCTAAATCGCCCATAAATTCGAGGCGTCCCAATGAAATCGATTTCAAAGAATCAATTTTAAAATCGCGGAAAATATGAGGGAATAATAATGAAAGTTCGGCTATTTGCTCTCTATAAGACATAGAGCTGTCAGAGTTAAGGTTCAACCAAACTCTTCCTTTATTAGAGAAATCATTTTGATTTGTTTCACCGGCAATCGGCATAAATTTTGACGTATCCTGATTTATAATCAAAAAATATCCCTTCGCTCTTTTTCTGTAATTACTACCAGGAAGTTCATTAGTAATCTCCTTCGTACCAATAATCGTATCGCTTGTAGCTTTTTGGCTAATTGTCGCATCACTATTTTTTCCACAGGAAGAAATAGCCAAAAGACTAACAAATGCAATTACCAAATACAATTTCATATAAATCTTTTTAAAAAGTCAATTCTACTAATGTGACAAATTAGACCAATTTCCTTTAAAAACAAAAAAGCCCACTCTACCACACGGCACATTCGCCATAAAGCTCCGCAGCTTTTTAAAAACATTCAGCTTTTTGGCTGGTTGAGGAGGTTTTTAAAACGGGTAATTTTAAAGTGATTATATTATATGTAATTTTCTCTCTGATCACAAGTCTCAATAAATTCCAACATTTTGGTAACTTCTTTTGTGGATGAATACCACCAATTAGTTGACCATATACGATGAAATATAATACCATGTTGCTCAATTTGTTTTTGTCTAAACATATCCCAAGCATATGCTTCATTGCTACTATGATATTTGGCACCATCGCATTCAATTGCAATTATTGGCTTCCCAGTTTTTTTAGATCTTACAACTAAATCAATCCTAAAACCACCGAGTTTGTATTGTTGCTGCAAGCGTTCTTTTCCTATTATATTCACAAGGCTATAATAAACTTCATCCTCAAAAGGTGATTCTGAGCCGAATCCACTATCTTCATTATCAATAAATACAGCATCGCAGTTTTCATAAAGCTGGTGTAGCAAAGCATTTTTTGCTTCTATATTATTCTCACTTACGTATTTCGCGTATGCTAAATATGCATAAAATATCGCTCTTCCATTATTTTGAAACTGCCGCAATAAATTAGAATACTGATTAATATTTTCTTGTGGGATAGAAGTACAGACAAAAACTTTAGATTTTGCTCTAGTTACAATTACATTTAGCAATTTGTAACCATTACGTTGTAAGATTGGCCCAAAACTTTGGCGAAATGTACCGTCAGGTTTCCGTCCAAATGTTGTAGATATTATAATAACATCTCTCTCATCACCTTGAATATTCTCAAGATTTTTCACAAATAAATCAGAACCCAACTCCGAAAATTTTTTATCATATTCCGGTCTCAATTGTCGCGTTTTCGTTATTTCTTCAAGAATTAAATTTCTTTGATATATATTAAAAGTTGCAATTCCAACAGAAGGATATTTCCCATTGCTTAAAGGTTGGACTTCATCTAAAAGGATAGCGATTACTTTAGATGCTTCCGCCCTATTTACCTGGTCTTCATAAATTCCATTCACTTCCGCAAATTGAATTGCCCTATAATCCTGTTTTGCGGGCATTGGGATTAATTTTTTTCCATAGAAAGCATGGTTGGAAAATTCAATTAAATCTGGATGTTGTGAGCGGTAATGAACTCTAAGATGAGATTGCTTATAGCCACAATTTTCTGCATAAACTAAAAGAGATTCACTTTCCACCAAGTCGAGAGAATTACGATTAGAATTTTGGATATCTTGTAAATGACTTTCATCTTCATAATCATCTTCTGTCGGGTTCAAAACAGCACTACTGCCTTGGAAATATGATGATGGTGGCATTTGTTGAGTATCACCCGATACAATTTTAATTTTACCTCATATTAAAGCAGGGAAGGTATCTTCTACTCTTAACTGACTAGCTTCATCAAAAATAACAAGATCAAAAATCCCTTCTGTTAGCGGCAATATAGAGCTACAAACCGTTGGACTCATCATCATCACGGGAAAGAAGTCTGTAAACAAAGTAAAGTCAGTTCTAATAATTTGCCTTAAAGAATTTCTTTTTTGACCTGCTGCACCTTTTTTGTTGTATAGGCTAACAGTATTAATATTTCTCGCCTTAGCTCTTTTTATTGATGCATACTGTTTGTTTGTCCAATTTGTTATAATATTCTGTATTTGAGAATTTTTTAATTGTGCTTTAACTTGAAACAACTCTCGGATTTTATCATCGCTCTTTGGTAATTCTTTATCTTCATTGTTTGAAAGTATCCAAAAGTAATACCAACTTTCAAAGGCACTTTCCCAATCCTCGCAATTCTCTTGAATTAGCGAAATAATAACATTTCTTTGAACTGTATTTAAATCAAGATAAAACTTTCTCCAATTGTAATATTCTATAAAGTCTCCCAATGAATTTTGCGTTTCTTTAAGAATATGCAATATACTTTGACTTGCTTCTAAAGTTTCGAGAAGAGAAGATGGAAATTTTACTCTTTTTTGATATAAATTTTCTTGATTTATTGCTTGGATTAAAGTAGGGGCTACTTCCTTAAATTTTTGCTTATTATTTTTTAGTTTTTTAAAAGATGGGCTAAATAGGCTTTGAAAATTAACTTTTAGGTTTGTAATTGTATCTTCTCTTACAAAAAGTAGTTTGTCTTTTTGTTCAATCTCATCAACAAGTTCAATTACTTTTGACATCTCATTTATTTTCTCTTTAATCTTGAATTCGAGTTCAAGTAGAACGGCTTTGGGGCTGTCTCTTTTAAATATCTCATCATTCAAAACTTCCAATGAATTTAGATGCTTTGCATCAGTAAATAAGCGCTTACCAGTTTTAATCTTATTAGAAATTTCAGAAAATTCATTTTCATCAGCATGAAATTTGAATTGGGTTTGATCTAACCTATTATTCAATATTGAGTAGCCGAACTTTTTCTGAATTTTTAAATATTCACCTACTAACTGTGTCCAGCTTTTTCCACGAAAAATACTACGATCTAATCTTTTATGTTGGTTATTGATTTCACAGGCAATTTTCTCTATACTCTGTCTTACTAGTTGATAATTAGTTTGTTGCGAATAGGATGGATTTAGCGAAATCATTCGCTCTCGTACAGAATTAACTATATCTTTCCTATCCTTATCTATATCCTCTATAATTGCTGTTAAAGCACCTAGCTGCTCATGTTCCCGAAGCAAATTATTTTTAATAACATCAAGGGCAGTTTTCTTCTCACAAACTACAAGACATTTTAAATTATTGGCTAAAGCATTTGTAATCAATGCTGTTAATGTTTGACTTTTACCTGTTCCTGGAGGGCCTTGAATAATTTTATTAGGAATACTACCTAAAGTATTTAGTATTTCTTGCTGACTTGGATCTGTTTCAATAGCACTGTGTGGTGTACCTGCAAATTTTTCTATAATCAGGTTTTCAAATTTAAATTCATTAGCTCTCTCAATAATTTTATCAATATCAGCTATAATACTTTCCTTTTGAGTTCTGAAAAGACCAAATACTCCACCAAAATGAATCCATGAATTATTTCCTCCTATGGAATCAAATACTGATCCTTCAGGAATATTATTAATCTGCTCATTTAGTTTACTAGTTAAAAGCTCTCTATTAACATTCTGCCCATTAACTGCTTGGAGGACTTTAATACACTCTTCTATCAAAATCGTCTTATCTATAATTGTATCTTCTACCAACTCTTCATTGATTTGAGGAACATTAATTCCTTCATCTGATTTTAAAAAGGACAACAGAACTTCATTTAACCCAACAGAATGTATTTCATCATCAACTATCCGTTCTCTTTCCCCTTTAGTTTTGTTCTTTAAAATAGACCATGTATTAACTTTATTAGATGATTTAACTATTTCCAAATTCCAGATAAATATCGGAGCTTTTATAAATTTTTTAGGATCTTTTTTTGATTGTTTGATAAGAATCGGAAATCCAAACCCGAAAGTTTTTATTCCATGCTCTTTATAATTATCCTCATTTTCTATATGAAGGGAATTAAGCCTTTTTGCCAATAACTCCAACTTTTTATGATGTTCAGTTGTAAGTGATTGAGAATTTATTCCTTCAAATGAAATTTTAAATTCAAATTTTGATTTTGTGAAAAGTTGCGATAGAAAAGTTTGAGCAAAATCTTTATCAATATAATTTAGGTTTGCTACATCAAGCCTTGTAGCAAACCTTCCCGGCAATACATTAAGGTGAATTGATCTCGTATTACCGCCTTTTAATTTTTCACGGAGAGCTTTTAAAAAAGTTAAGTCTGTCATAAACAACTGAGAATACACAAATCAGTAAATTGAAATTTAATTTCGTTTATGTGCAATATAAAGCAAACTTTATAATTAACATCCATAAAACAAAAAAGCCGGTTCTTTTAAAAACCGGCCTTTTAAAACCTACCTCGTCTTCTTCGAAATATTATAACTCTTCTTACAAATCTCCGCCGCGTGCCGTTCTATGCCGATGCCGAAGGCGCTGATTTCCTTGCGCGTCCACGTGAAGGTGCGCGTCCATGCAGTTTCCTCGCCGAGATGCGCCAGCCGCGTGAAGAGCAGCCGTGCCGTAAAGCTTTCCTGCCCCTGAAAAAGATGCGCCGCAAAGTACGCGTACACCTGCATTTGCAGTTGGTAATACTGCGCGAGCGCGTCCATTTCTTCGGGCATAGCCACGCGGTTTGACTTCCAGTCCCACACTTCCCACTCGCCCGTTTCGGTTGGCACGAGCATGTCTATTGCGCCCACGAGGAAGTCCTCGCCGACGGGCATGTGCAGCATTATTTCGCGCTCGGAGTTTTTAAAATGCGGCGTCATACGGCGTATAAGCGGACTGCCCGCAATCGCCTTCGCCTCGCGGATAATGCGCTCGCGCAGCTTCGGCTCAAGCGTGCGTTCGCCCGTTGCGATGCGGATTTCGTCTTCCAGGATGGACAAATCTATCACGCCGTCCTCGTCCAGCCACGACGTGATATTACTCAAAACCTCGTGAATAATCGTTCCCGCAAGCGAACCCAGAACCGTGTCGTCGCCGCCTTCTACCGACGCAACCGCGCCATCCAGCCGCTCGTCACCTTCCGCGGGAAAACCCAGTTTGTAGCGGTGAATATACTCGCGCTCGGATTTCTCATACAGCATGATTTGCGACGCAGAATACATCTCGTTGCGGATAGTGCCGTCGAGCGTATTTAGCAATACTTGTGGCAGCTTGATTTGGGGCAGTTCGCGACGTTTTTTTAAAACAATTTCCTCCGGCGAAATAATCACCTGAACGTCGTATTCCTGCAATTCATCCACCACATTTTCGCCGCGCAGGGTTTTTAAAAAGTCCTCGTACCCTTCCGCGTGATTCCAGAACATATCCGCCGCGCTGAAATTCAGCCCGTTAAAGACCATCGCCAGCATTCCCTTCGGCTTGTCCGGCGTCCCGTCCTTTTTAAAAGAAATCGTCCCCGTCACGATGAGGTGTTCGCGCGCGCGGGTCAGCGCCACGTAGAGCAGGCGTTTTTCCTCGGCGCGTTCGGCATTTTCCTTTTGCGTCCGCGCGGCAAAGGAAATCGGCGTCGCCACCATCGCCCGCGCATCGGCTTCTTCAAACACAACCGGAACCTGGAACGCCAGCCCAATATCGCGATTCGTATAAAGCGCGTCGTAATGCCCGCCGGATTTATTCGTTTTAAAAACCGCCACAACAGGAAATTCCAGCCCCTTGCTCGCGTGAATCGTCATGATATTCACCACGTCGTCGCTCGTAATCACCGCCGCTTCGCTTTCCTTCGCCGATGAATTTTTTAAAAGCGTCAATTCCTCAACAAAATCATAGAGATTTTTAAAACCCTTATTTTCAAAATCGCGCGCGAATTGCAACAGTTTTTCAATATTCGCTTCCATCTGCTGCTGCCGCTGATACCCCGCAATACTCCCGCGCCAGCCGCTCCGTTCTAAAATCGTGCGCAGCAGCAGTGGTATCGGAAGCCGCGCCGACAGCGGAATCATATCGCTCAGAATTTCATACGCGCGGCGTGAAAGTGTTGGATAATTTTTAAAATTGTTGCTTAAACCTTCCTCATAATGCTTCGTGAATTTCTCCCACAAACTCACATTATGCGCGGCGTGGCTGATGCTCAAAAGCTCGGTATCCGTCACGCCAAAAAACGGCGAACGCAACACCGCCGCAAGCGCAATATCATCACTGGAATTATGCAAAAACGACAGGTACGAATACACATCCACCACTTCCGGCGTTTCAAAAAATCCCGAACCCGAATGAATAATAAACGGAATATCCAGCGCACGCAGCGCCGCGCCAAGCTCTTCAAAACCCGAACGGTTCCGCGCAAGAACAGCAACGTCGCCGTAGCGCACATCACGCAATTCCTTCGCATCTTTATCCCAGATTTTTAAAGGTTTGTCCGAGTCGGTAATCTTCTGAATATGCCGCGCGAGCAGTTCCGATTCCGGCAGCGGTTCTTCCTTTTCCTCGGTAAATTCCTCGTCGCTTTCTCCTTTAAAATTCCGTGCCAGCAGCAGCGAAATCGTTCCTTCCATATCCTGGGGGCGGTCAGGCGGAGCGCCGTACACAAGCGGCTCATACTGCACATCATAGTCCGACTGCTGGTGGCTCATCGCGTGCGCGCAAATCCGATTCACAAAGGCAGCGATTTGCGGCAGCAAACGGAACGACGCAGACAATTTCACATTCCCGTACTTTTCTTCGGTCGAAGGATTTTCAAAAAGTTCGCTCCACAGCGTCGGGATTTCGTCCAGATTCCGCTCGCTTTCATCGCGCTCATTCGCCGTCATAATATCCTGCCGCGCCTTTTCAAAAACGCGCACATCCGCACTGCGAAATCCGTAAATACTCTGCTTCGCGTCGCCCACGATAAAAATATTCGTCGCCGGCTCGTCCACGCTTTGCGCCGTTTCCAGCGCCGCCACGATGCTCCGCGCGATGTCATACTGGAGCTGATTCGTATCCTGGAATTCATCCATCATCAGGTATGCGATCTTTTTGCGCAATTTTCGGCGAATTTCCTCGTCCTGCAACAGCATCAGCGCTTTCAACTGCAAATCGTCAAAATCCAGCCCGTTCAGTTGCTGCTTGTCTGCGTCCACCGATTCCTGCGCTTCCGTCGCCATTTTACACAAAATTCTGGCAAGTTGTAAAAGCTCCGAATCCTCCTGCGCGTACTGCAAAACCTCGTTCAGCTTCGCAATACTTTTAAAAGCGTCGGCAAGCTCCATGTCAATTTCCAGCACCGCGCCCGCGTCCACCGCCTTTTTAAAAGCCGCCGAAACCACACCTTCCGCCGTACAAAAACTCCGCTGCGTTTCAATTATCCCGAAAATCTTCTGCGCAATATCGCGAATCGAAAAAACTTCCTCCGGCGAAATATACTCCGGCCACGTCCCGAGCTTCGTCACCGCTGCATGAAAAGCATCCGCGCCGGCAGGTTTTAAAAGCCCCGCGTCCATTTTCTGCACCAGCAGCCGCAGATTTTTTAAAATAGAATTAGTACACGGAATAATATTCTGGCTCAGCATTTTATCGCGAACCGCCATGATTTGTTCGTCACCGTGCGTGGCGTAGAGCACGCGCAGGGTTATCAGGAATTCCGCATTTTTTAAAAGCTTATCAAGAAATTCCTCCACTTTTTTCCGCCCCAGCGCCCGGAAAAGCAGCCGCGCGTCCGCACCCTTTTCGCCGTCGTCCTCCAGCCAGTCCTCCATCACGCTCATCGCCGCATCACGGCGAATCCGGTACAACTCACTCTCGGAAATCTCCGTAAAATTCGGCGCCACGCCCGCCTCAATCGGGAACTCCTTCAGCAGTTGGCTGCAAAAACTGTGAATCGTCGAAATCCGCGCGCTCGTCAGCCGTTCCCGCACCGTTTTAAGCAGCCGCAATTCCTCCGGCGTCGTCGCCTTTTCAAGCTTTTCCTCCAGCTTTTTCGCCACGCGCACCATCATCTCCGCCGCCGCCTTCCGCGTAAACGTAATCGCCACGATATTGCGCGGGTCCACCGGCTGCAGCACCAGGTTCACATAGCGCTCCACCAGCACCGCCGTCTTCCCCGAGCCCGCATTCGCCGTCACCGCCAAGTGCCTGTCCACGCCCTGCGCCAGTATCTGCTCCCGCGTAAAATGCGTTTTTTTCGTAACCGGATTTTCCTGTAAATTCTCTTCCATCTATATTGTACTTTTTTAAAAACTACAATTGTAAAAATCTATTCTTGTTTCCCATTCTGCCACATTCCACCCACAGTGGGCGGTCACCCTTGCCGTCCCACCAATCCGTTTATTTTTGTCTGAACCACAGATTCACACTGATTCGTATGATTTCACAGATTTTTTAAACCCTCTAAAAAATGATGTCATTCCGGCTTGCCCGGAATCTTCTTCAATCGCCCGCCGTTGCAAAAAAGCAAATCGCTCTAATGCCAACTTTTAAAAGCAAATCAGCCAAAAAACTAAACTGCCAAAAAGCAAACCGCCTTTCAGCATTACTCGAAGATTCCGGACAAGCCGGAATGACAGTTTTATTTACCAACCACTTTTAAAAATATCTAAAGCCGGCAGTTTTAAAACCACGCCCCTACGAAGAAAAATCAATCACAATAAATATGTTTCAACACCAATCGTCATTTGCCCAAATTTCTCACCAATGGAGTTAAGACGATGCTATCAATATTAACGGGTATAATCGGCGGTTCAATAATCCTACGGGTTCTGGTGCTTTTTAAAAGAGTGTCCGGCGCGGAAAAACCAAAAGAAGTCATCAACGAAATAGCAATTCTCCTCGGCTGCGCGGCGCTTCTGCCGTTCATTATCGGGTTTCTTTATAAATCAGGGCTTTTGTCTGCGTAATTGGTGAATTGAGTTTTTAAAACTCTGCTTTTTAAAAACAATTCTTTTAAAAACTCCCACACATCGTCATTGCGACAAAGTCGGGCGAAGCAATCTGCGTTTTTAAAACTGTATGACATCAGAAATCAGATTGCCACGCTACGCTCGCAATGACGAATGTGATGATGCCATAAGGCGAGTTTGCTTTAAGGCAAGAGAAAAAACCGCCATCCATGCCAGTAATCACTATAATGCTGTTGAAAATCTTTAAAAGTGTCAGGCAGAGGATAATTCTTGCGCTTAGCTAATTTCAGATATTCATTTCTCGTTTGATAAAAGTACCATTTATCAGTTTCTAGATTCCAGATTACATAGCTTCCTTTTTCAGAATAATCATCCAACTCTGCAAACAGCTTATTGTCATTAACGGCAAAACTCTCAACTCCTACAGATTTACCATTATCTTTTTCAATATATGTACTTGTCCCATTAATCTGACCCACAGTTTTAAAATTCCCAATTGGAATTCTTGCAATATCGCCAAGCCCATGATTTCCCCAATAAGTAAACATAAAAAAGAAAAGAGCAACTGAGATTATAAGTCCACTTACCCACCAAAGTCTTGATGGTTTTTGCGAAACTTTGTCTGCCAAACTTCTGGGCTGATAATAAGCAAGAGTAGCAAATAGTACTAATGTTAAAGTAGCATAAAAGCATCCAAGAATTGCTATTTTTACAAGCTCAAATACAAAGTGAAATAGTACTTCCATCTTTTAAGTATTTCCTTTTTTAAAACTTTCCCCTTTTTCCTTCCACCTCTTCCGGCAAAATCACAACCGTACTCCAATCTCCAAAATCCCCGTATTCGCGCATGAGCCGCAGCAAATCGTCTGCGCTGACGGTATCTATCGCGGCAATCGTCGCTGAGGCATCTTCGTAACCGCCTTCTTCCAGTTCGCCTTTTGCCATCATTTGCATGCGCTCGGACATGCTTTCGAGCGACATGATGATGCTGGATTTCAGCTGCTCTTTGGCGCGTTGCAGCTCGGGTTTGCTGACGGGTTTTTCGCTGAGTTTCAGCAGCTCTTCAGTTATGATTTTTTCTGTTTTTAAAACATTTTTGTCGTCCATTCCCGCATAAATAGACATCACGCCGATGTCCGTCATGAGCTGCAGGGATGAATACACCGTGTACGCCAGCCCCCAGCGCTCCCGCACGCGCTGATACAGCCGCGAACTCATCCCATCACCCAGCAGCGTATTCAGCACCGCGAACGCATAGCGGTCAGGCGAGCCGACGCCGGGAATAATCCGCGCCGCCATATAATGCGCCTGCTGTACGGGCTTTACCACTTCTTGCCGCGTCGCTTTTAAAAGATTCGGAGCATGACGCTCAATGGCAACAGATTTTGTGGGGATGTTTTTAAAAAGCGCTTCAATCTCGCGCTCCACCTGCTCGCGTTTCACATTGCCAACGACGGATACAATCATATTCGCCGGGTGATATTCTTCGGAATAAAACTTCTGAATATCGCGGATTTCCGTTTTTAAAACCGTTTCCGCCGTACCGAGAATCGGGTTGCCAAGCGGATGATTGCCGAAAAGCTGGCGGTCGGAAAAGTCAATGATGAGCTCTTCCGGCTCGTCCTCGTACGACTTAATTTCCTCAAGAATTATCAGCTTTTCCTTTTCAAAATCCGCCGGGTGGAACGCCGGATGCAGCATCACGTCAGCCAGCAGCCGCAGCGTCTTTTTAAAATGTTGCTTTAGCGCGCGAACATAAAAGCACGTGTGTTCCTTCGTCGTAAACGCATTCGTGTACGCGCCGACCGACTCAAACTGCGAGGCGATTTGCCGCGAAGAGCGCGTAGCCGTGCGGCGAAACGTCATGTGTTCGATAAAATGCGCGAGTCCGGCAAGTTCGTTTGGTTCGTCGCGCGTACCGGTTTTCACCCAGATACCAAGCGCGAAGGATTCCACCGTCGGCACTTCCTCGATCATGATCTTTAAACCGTTGTCGAGTGTGGTCATTGTGAAGCCGGGCTGAATGCGATTATAAAGAGATTCCTGTGGAATATTTTTAAAAGTTTTTGACACGTAATTTGCTGTTATTTTGGTTTGGTTTTTTAAAAGGCATCACGCAAAGGGCGCAAAGTACGCGCAGAGGCCGCAAAGGAAATACGTATTTCCGTTATTTTTTGCGTGAAGTAATGACGGTAAAAAGCGATGTAAAGTCTTTTTTAAAAAGAATAAATTTACGGAAAATCTGCTGAAATTTCCGGCTTTAAAAACAGTTTTTAAAAGAAATCTAAACTCACAATTAGTAAGAATTTACGTAAATTCGGCTTGCGCACTTTCACCAAAACCGCCATATTCGTACGTTCCATTCACAGTACGTTTTTTAAAATATGAAATCACTTTTCGCCATACTTCTCCTGTTCACCGCGCCGCTGTTTTTAAAAGCGCAGATCATTGATTCGCCAAATCTGCTTAAAGACGGCGTTCGCGAAGGTCGATGGACGGTACTGAAAGATTCAATTTTTGCAACGGTTTCCGATACGGCGCAGGCGCGGTATTTTCGTGTAATTACGTACAAGAACGGGAAGCCGGAGGGAATTGTAACGGACTATTATATTTCCGGGAAAAAGCAGGGCGAGAGCAGGTTGCTTTCGGAAGACCCGGATGTGATTGATGACGAAGCGACGAATTATTATGAAGATGGCAGCGTGAAGGCAATAGGCCATTACATCAACGGCAAGGCCAATGGCGAGTACATTTCGTACTTTGAAAACGGGAAACTGCACGAAAAAAGTTTGTATAAAAACGATGTACTTGACGGCCTGTCGGTTGTGCATTTTGACAACGGGCAGAAAAATTTCGAAGGAAATTATATAAATGGCAAATACGACGGAAATTGGACGGTATGGAAATCGGACGGTTCGGTTGAAGCGAAATATAATTTTAAAAACGGAATTGATCAGAGTTTTACGGGATTGTATGGCGAGGCGTTGCGGCTTTTAAAAGCGGGTGAAACTGGGCAGGCGCGTGAATTTGCCCAAAGTGCAAAGGAGTTTTTAAAAATTGATTCGACGGGCGAAAATCGCTTGATGTTGCAGCAATTTTCGGCGCTGGTTTTTAAAAAATCAGGCGATGTAACGCGAGCGGATTCGCTTCACCGGCAAATTCTGAATGTTTTTAAAAATGATGTTTTAAAAGATAACGGGCTGATCGCGACAAATCTCGGCGATAAATATTATAATATTGATGAATATGCGTACGCGCTGGATGTGTACAAAATTGCGTACAAATTGCGCTCGGAGCTTTTTAAAACTTCGTCGCCGGAATACCTGGAGGCCGTATCAAATCTTGGCTACACGTATCGAGAAACAGCGAATTATGATTCGTCGCTTGTCTTTTTTTTAAAAACAGCGAATGCGCGAAAGGCAGCGAAACTTGATACGACCGCCGAACATGCGACGACCCTACGGCTGCTCGCAGGCGTATATCTCTCTTTAAAAAAAACCGATACGGCAATTGCTCTTTTAAAGGAATGTATCGCGCTGCGCAGGACGGTTTTGGGCGAAGCTCATGAGGATTATATTGCAGCAATTGAAAAACTGGGAACTACATATTATGATCTGAAACACTACGATTCCACACAGAAAATATATGAGGATCTGGCATTTATCGCTGCGGTGCGTTTTAAAGAAAACAGCCGCGAATATATTGGCAAGCTGACCGACCTGGCGAATGTGTATAATAATACGAATGACTTTTTAAAAGCCGGGCAGATGTTTGATTATGCGATACTTCAGGCGGAGAAAAATCTTCCCGATACGGCGGAAGTTTTAAAAAACCTGCGTGAATCTGCGGCGAAATTCTATACGAACCGGAATAATTACGAAAGATCGCTTGAATTGTATTGTTCGATCTTTAAAACTATTCCGCATGATGCGGGCCAGGGCTACGTCACACTTCTGAGCGCTATAGGCGGCGCGTATGAAAACCTTGAAAATTATGAGGCTGCGGCGCAATATTACCGCGAGGAAACGGAGATCCAAAAAACGCTTTACGGCGAGGCGAGCAAAAAATATGTGTACGCGCTCACTGATCTCACTGCCCTCTACACAAAGCAAAAACGTGAAACGGAAGCCATCGCCATGCTGGAATCTGCTTTAAAAGCGCAGGAGGCAGCAGGCGTGCCGGACAGCAGCGCGTATTCGACGGTTTTGGTAAAACTGGGGCCGCTGTATCAGGATAAGGAAGAATATGCAAAATCGTACCGCGCTTTTACAACCGTGATGAACTATCAGCGGCAGCACGACACGGCGATATATCTGGATGCGGTCGTATTTTATACAGCAAGTATCGTAGGGCGTAAATCATTTGCCGAAGGCCTGGATATTATAAAAGAATCTGTAGACATTGCGCGCAAAAAATACGGAGTGGAAAGTTTGGAATACGCCATGCAGATCTACTGTCTGGCAAGCGCTTATTTGGATTTAAAAGAGTTTGACAAAGCCGAACCGCTTTTTAAAGAAAGTATTAATATCCGTTTAAAAATTTCCAGTGAATATTCTGATGAAAATGCGCGCGCATGGGGGAAATTAGCGGAATTATACGGCGCAGCAATGCGATACGACAAGCTGAAAGCAAGTTTAGCGGAAGCTCTGGCAATGTACAAAAAACATTACGGGCCGTCTTCTCCGGCGTATGCAGTAAAACTTCGCGCAGCAGCGGTAACGATCATGCAGACAGGAGATTACGCGCTGATGGAAGAAATACTGCGCGAAGCTTTAAAAATTCGTGCAGAGCATTCATCGAAAAATAGCGTGGCGTATGCTGCGGCGCTACAGGATGTGGCCGAAGCGCATGTGCTGATGGGACGTATAAAGGAAGGAGACGCCGAAACAGTGGAAGCCCGTGCTATCTACCGCGCAAATCTGGCAAGTGATCCATCCGGCTATATTGACCTTCTTTTAAAAATATCCGACCGCTACTACGTCACGCGCCAATTCAGCGAAGCTGAGAAATACTGCCTTGAGGCAAAGTCCGTTGCTGACAGCGTGCTGGGTTCGGAGCATCCGCTCTTTTTAAAAACGCTCTCCGCCACTGCCGGAATTTATGCAAACATGGGGCGCAGCGCGGCTTGGGGCGAGATGATACGCCAGCTCATGTACACGTCAGCGAAATATTTTTCGCACGACACGCTTCAGTACGCGGCGCACCTGCGCCAATATGCGGGCTGGCTGGTATTTGACAATAAACTCAGTGAAGCCGGCGATACGCTTTTAAAAGCACAGCACCTTTTTAAAGCGACTGCCGATACGCTCACGTCCGATTACAGCACGCTTCTGACCGATATTGGCAATATTGCGCTCGCCCGTGAGGAATATGATGAAGCTGAAGAATATATGCTGCAATCGCTCGCGCTCGCGGAAAAGGTGGACGGGCGCGGTTTCGTGCAGTATGCTATGCGGCAGTATGCGTTAGCGCAGCTGTATTATACACAGCAACGCTATTCGGAAGCGGCGCCGCTGATAGAGGAATCCTACGCAACGGTGAAGAAAAACGTGCCGTCGCTCGCCCGGACGATGTACGATTTTGACCAATATCTCGCGCTAATTTACTGGGCGAATGATTCTTTTAAAAAGAGCAATCCGTACTTTTTAAAAGCGAACAATATGGTGCTGGACGTTATCAAAAATAATTTCCCCGCAATGAGCGAAAAGGAAAAAGGACAGTTCTGGGCGAAGATCTACGGCTGGTTTGAAAAATACAAACACATCGCGATCGAGGAATCATCAGTCCGTGCGGAAAATCTTGCCGACGTTTTTAATATCCAGCTTTCCACAAAAGCGATCCTTTTAAATTCCACAAAAAAAGTGCGCCAGCGGATCATGCAAAGCGGCGATGAAAAGCTTATTTCGCTGTATAATCAATGGATGGCGGACAAGGAAGAGCTTGCGAAAATGTACGCGCTGCCAAAGGAAGGAATGGAAAAGACCATCGAACAGCAGGAAGAAAAACTGAACTCAGTTGAAAAAATGCTGTCGGAAAGATCCGAAGTTTTCGCCCGTGCCGGTGAGAAGAAAAATCCAACGTGGGAAGATATTCGCGGCGCTTTAAAAAGTGGCGAGGCAGCCGTTGAAATTATCCGCGTGAATGGATATTCAAAGGAACTGGAGTACACAGATGCGATCTACTACGCAGCGCTCATCGTTACGCCGGAAATGAAGAAAAATCCACAGCTCGTGCTTTTAAAAAACGGCGCAGAAATGGAGTCGGACTTTTTAAAAAATTATCAGCAGCGTATCCGCCAGAAAATGGCCGATGGGAATTCGTACTCTGCCTATTGGGAAAAAATTGATTCTGTTTTAAAACCTTTTAAAACGATCTATATTTCTGCCGACGGCGTGTATAATCAGATCAATCTCAATACGCTTTTAAAACCGAACGGAAAATATCTCGCTGAAGAAAAAGACATCCGGCTCGTGACGAATACGAAAGACATTCTTTTAAAAGAAAAAACCACTCTTTTAAAAAAGCAAAAGGCAGAATTATTCGGCTTTCCAAAGTATAATCTAAATAAGGAAGATCACGCGGAAGCCGTACTCGCGTATGCCGAGCGTGACCGGTCGCGCGATGTGGAATTTGATGACTTTGACGAGCTGAGCCGCGCGGGGATCACTGAACTTCCCGGCACAAAAACCGAGATAGAAAATGTGAGCGCGATCATCGCCGGAAAGCAAACACCGGCACAGAAATTCCTTGGTGCAGAATCGCTGGAAGAAGCGGTGAAATCTGTTGAAAGCCCTTATATTCTGCACATCGCCACGCATGGATTTTTCCTGTCAGACCCGGACAAAATGAAAGGCAAAAAAATCTTCGGCATGGAGCGTTCGCGTGCGCTGGAAAATCCGCTTTTGCGCTCGGGATTATTATTTGCCGGAGCGACGAATACAATTACCGGAAAGCAGACGAACACGATGCTTGACGACGGAATTTTAACAGCATACGAAGCGATGAACCTCAACCTTGATAATACCGAGCTCGTCGTCCTCTCCGCCTGCGAAACCGGTCTGGGCGAAGTGAAAAACGGCGAAGGCGTGTATGGCTTGCAGCGCGCATTCCAGGTGGCGGGCGCGAAGACGCTGATAATGAGTTTGTGGAAAGTAAATGACGACGCCACGCAGGAACTGATGACGACATTTTACAAAAACTGGCTTGGCGGAATGGACAAACACGCGGCTTTTAAAAGCGCGCAATTTTCTTTAAAAGAAAAGTATAAACATCCGTACTTTTGGGGAGCATTTGTGATGGTTGGGAATTAGCAGTTTTAAAATCTTTTTAAAAGTTTTTAAAAATCCTATGAGACACATTTTTAATACGGATAATTTTCTTATCACAGCGCTTGTGTTTGTGTTGATCGGCGCGCTTTTTTTTATTCCGGCGAATGTAGATTTTTTAAATCCGCTCGGGCAGGCGCTCGGTGATTTTGAACTGACTGATCTGGTTTTTTCGCAGCTGCGCGATGAGAATTCGGTGGAAGCCGATACGAATATCGTGATCGTAAATATCGGCGAATTGGACCGTGCGGAAATTGCGCAGCAGATTGAAATTATCAATTCTCATGGGCCGGCAGTCATCGGCCTTGACGCTTTTTTCAGGAAGGAAAAAACGCCGGAACTGGACGGCCCGCTGGAGCAGGCGCTTTTAAAAACAAACAATCTCGTGCTGGCAAGCAAGCTTTCAAAATTTAATGAAGGAAAAAAACGGTTTGATTCTTTAGAGCTTTCCCATCCGAAATTTACACAACATTCCACACCGGGTTTCGTAAATGTGATAACTGATGATGAGGAGAGTTTCAGGACTTCGCGCGAGATTTCATTTAAAGAAAATGTTGGTGATTCTGCGCATTTGAGTTTTGCAGCTCAGGTTGTAAAATCTTTTAAAAACGATGCTTTTAAAAAGCTTGAAGCGCGTAAAAACAATACAGAGATCATTAATTTTCGCGGCAATTTCAGAAAGTTTTATGCGCTTGATGTTGCGGATGTTTTTGATTCGACAAATGACTTGAGCTTTTTAAAAGGAAAGATCGTGCTGATGGGTTTTCTTGGTGAGAATTTTGAAAAACCGTCGCTGGAAGATGTTTTTTTTACACCGCTGAATGAGCATTATGCGGGAAAATCCTATCCCGATATGTACGGCGTGGTGATCCATGCGAACGTGATCTCAATGGCGCTGCATGGCGGTTATATTGATCAGATGCCGCTTTGGCTGAGTTTATTTGCAGCGTTTGCAATTTGCTTTTTAAACGTTGCGGGGCTGTCGTATATTTTTAAAAATCACAACAGGTGGTTCGGCGGCGAGACGATGATATTTCAGCTTCTTGAGACTATCGGGCTTTTGTTTCTTGTTGTGATGGTTTTTTCTTATTTTCGGTACAAACTCGACCTGACCCTGGCGATGCTGGCGGTCGTGCTTTCCAGTACAGTATTGGATATTTATTATAGTTTGTTCAAGCCGCGAATAGCACGATTGCGGGATATTGATTTTAAAAAGATCAGTTTTAAAAAGAAAATAGCTGAAATTCACGAGCCGGAAAATTTACATTAAAGGAGGGATTATGCGTTTTTTAAAAATTACCGCACATATTTTTATACTTGCAACGGCTCTTACTATCGTCCTTTCCTATTCAGTTTCCGCGCAAACAGAAACTTTTAAAGTGCTGGCAAAGAAAGGGCATGTTACGGTCAATTCCGGCGGAAAATCCAAAGACTGGCAGAATATTGGAACGGGTTTCCAGGTGTACCCGGCAGATAAAATCAAGCTCGAGGATAATTCCTATATCAGCCTTGTCTATCCGGCGAATGGGCGTACTATTGAACTTAAAAAAGCCGGAATATATGGGGGAGCGGACCTCATAAAGCAGGCAACTGCAAAAATAAATGGTGTTGCCGGGCGGTATGCGTCGTATGTCGGGAAGGAGCTTTCAAAGGTAAATGAGCCGATCAGTCCGGGCGATAAACATCAGAGCAGTATGGGAAATACCGGCTCGGTGGAGCGCGCTTTTGGTGATGAGGTCACAACGATGGACGTAACGGAATCGGCCGCCGAAACCGCTTTCGGAATGCTGAATATCCCCGCCGGTGATTATGCTAAAAAAGTGAAAACGGCTGTTGAAACGATTAAAATGAAAGTGCCAATGCCAAAGAGCAGTTATATTATTGATTCAATTATTACTTTCACATGGCATCCGGTGGAGAATGCCACGCGGTATTTTGTAACACTTTCAGATGAAGAGGATCACGAGCTTTTTGAAATCGTGGCAAAAGATACTTTTCTTACGGTGGACCTGTCACACTATACACTTGAAAAAGAACGCTGCTACAACTGGCATGTAAGCTCGGAATCATTTCCTCCGGCCCAGTCAGCCAATCACTGCATTATGCGTTTACCGGACAATTCTTTTAAAAGTATCGGAGATACAGCATATCTGATCTCGCTGGAATTTTTTGGAGAAGACACACCTTTGAGAGCAATGACGCTCGGGCATTTTTACGAGGAGAACAGCTTGTTTTTAAACGCGATGGAGCAGTTTCGCAGAGCAAGCACGCTAGAGCCGGAAATTGATGAGTACCGCCTGGCGTATGCACGGTTTTTAGAGCGGATCGGATTGGATGATGAAGCTGTTATTTTGCGAAAAGCGAAATGATATTTTAAAAGTTTTTAAAAGAAAAAAAAGCTGGATCATTCATCCAGCTTTTTCATTTTATAGCGCTCTGCTTCCTCTTCTTCCGGTGTTTTATGCACTTTTAAAGAAAGCAGTTCCAGACTCCGCATTGAGCGTTTTAAAACGGTGCATCTATAGCCCGGGATTTCAACGACATCGTTGACATCAGGAATGCGGCCGGCAAAGTGATTGACCATACCACCGATCGTTTCGTAATCATCACTTTCCGGGAGATCCTTTGGCAGAACTTCATTCAGGTCTGTAATTGCTGCTGTTCCGTGGACGGTAAACTCATTCTCAGAATTTTTTTGAATGAGCGGCGCTTCTTCATCGTATTCATCCTGTATCTGACCGACGATCTCTTCAATAATATTTTCCAGCGTTACAAGTCCCGCCGTTCCGCCAAATTCATCAATGACGATCGCCATGTGATTGCGCCTGCGCTGGAGATTTTGCAGCAGCGTATTGATCTTTTCATCTTCCTGCACAAAATACGCCGGGCGGATAATATCCTGGAGGATAATTAAATTCTGGTGACAAAGCAGTGTGATAATATCCTTTGCATAGACCACGCCGATAATATTATCAATTGTACCTTCATACACCGGCAGCCGTGAATATCCTTCTTCAATAAGCTGCTCCATGATCTCGCTGCTCGTCAGCCCAAGCTCAAGCGCTACGATCTTGGTACGCGGTACCATGATCTGGTTTGCTGTTGTTTCAGCAAAATCGAATACATTTTCAATAAGCTTATGGTCTGAACTTTCGATCATCCCGCCTTTCGAGCTTTCTTCTAAAATATACCGAAGCTCCTGTGCGCTGTGTAATTCCTGCTCCTTCGCCGGGTCAATACCGATCCTTTTTAAAAGAAAGGTAGCCATTGAATTTAAAACCCAGATGAACGGCCTGAATATCCAGTAAAAGAGCTTCATCGGGATCGCCACAGCGAGCGTTACCGGTTCAGGACGCTGAATTGCAAGCGACTTTGGGGCAAGTTCTCCTAGAACGATGTGCAGAACGGTGATAATTGCAAAAGCAATTGGCAGGGAGATACTATGAGCCAGCTCAGGAGAAAAATCATAACCAAAAGCATGAAAAACTTTTAAAACCAGCACAGCCACGACGCTTTCACCCACCCAGCCCAAGCCAAGACTGGCGAGCGTGATCCCGAGTTGCGTAGCCGACAGATAATCGTCAAGGTGATTTACCATCGTCTTTGCCATTCCGGCAAGGAAATCACCGGAACGTGCGCGCATTTCTATCTGAGACAGGCGCACTTTCACAATGGCAAACTCCGCGGCCACGAAGAATCCATTTAAAAAAACCAGGAACAACGTAAAAAGTATATCTAAAATCATGATCAGCTGGTTGATGGCGAAATCTTGCGGAGATTGTGCACCCGCTGCGGAAATTTCCGCTCAAGATGAAAACTAAAATATTGCGCGAAAAAATCCTGAATCTGTTCGCGGTCGCCGGAAGTAAGCGTAATCTCCGCCGCGTCAGAAACAGGAGTTTTTAAAAGCTGCTGAAGCGCCTCTACAGACGATGTACGAAGCCGGAAGCCAATACGTGCTCCCGCTATATCCGGAGCGAACATCGCGCCGCTGGAAAACGAAAATACGAAATCTGCGGCATCATTTGGAATAATATTTCGCCCGGTTTCCGCACATTCATCAAAATTCAGCGCAAAACCCATCTGCTGCGCTAAATGAATTTGAAAACTCACGTAGATCGAATAGGTGTTTTCTACTGCCGCATTCAGCGCCAGCAGGCTTTCTAAAAGCAAGTCAAAAAGCTGCGGGTTCGATTCGTCCAGCTCCTGCGTGGCGACCATCACTTCTGCCATCGAAAGCCCAAGCGTAAGCAGGTCGTATGACTCACCCAAACGTTTTAAAGGCCGAATGGTTTCCGCTTTTGAAAGTAAATGCAATTCCTTCTGCGAACTTTTATATAATGTAATAGAGCAATAGCTCAGCGCATCAAGCGAAGCGCCAAATTTGCTTTTCGTATGGCGCGCGCCTTTCGCCATCACTGAGATACGCCCGAAATCTTTTGAATACAGCGTTACGATCCGGCTGGTATCGCCGAATTTACGCGCATGAAGTACGATTGCTTCTGTAGTTACAATCATGAAATATTTTTAAAAAGAAAGTATGAAGAATGTTTCTTAGAACCACATCAATGACGTACTCGCAAGGTTTTTAAAAAGTTTTTATTTGCTTTAAAAAAAGAAATTTACAACTTTTTTAAAAAACTTCTTGACATCTTTAAAAAAATACGCTAAGTTTGCACTCTATTTTTTTCCGCAGTAGCTCAGTTGGTTAGAGCATCTGACTGTTAATCAGAGGGTCCGGAGTTCAAGTCTCTGCTGCGGAGCAACAAAGAAAAAGCCAATCGTGTTAAAAACGGTTGGCTTTTTCTTTTTTAAAAACTTTTATAAACAGGTCGGGTTATTTTCCCTTACGGCGTGAAGCAGTGCGTACTTTAGCGGCTTCCTTCTTTTCAGCGGTGGCTTTTTTTTCTGTAGTTGCAGTGCTATTACCCGTCACACCCTCTCTAAAGCTTGCCGCAAAATTCTGCACACAGACAATTCCGTATTCACTGTGATAGCCGAAAGCTGTTCCCACAACCGCATAGTCCGGTGTATAGATCGCTCTGCGATGCCCGCGATCAGCTACACCGTCATCTACAATAAGCGAAATAATAATATCACGCGCTGTATATGATCCATACATAATATTCTCGCCGCAGAGATCGTTCCACTGCCCATAGCGCTCGATGCGTTTATTGACGCGCGTACCGTTGCTTCCTACATGGCTCATCATGCCTTTTGGGCCTATGTCATTCACATGGTCCATTGCCGCTTTTGAAAGCCCATCAGAATATGAAAGTGCCTGCATCGGGCTCACTGATTCGAGATAGCGGATCGCCTCATCCAGCGCTTTTAAACCCTCGGTTGTGCCAATTGCACGCTGTCCGGGCGCACTATATACTTTCCCTTTATAATATTGACGTCGTTGTTTTAAAATCGAAGCATACGCGCGCGGATTAGTGCGGGCGAGGTTCAGTTCATCTATAATTCCATCTACCGTTACCTCCGGCTGAGTATCCACCTGTGCAGGAGTACGTACCTGGTCACCCTCGTAGTCCGATGAAAAATTCATGGACTGGATCGCGCTGCATCCCGTAAACGCAGCAGTACAAAATAAGGCGCTTGCTATAAAAAACTTTCTCATGTATCTCCTTTTAAAAACAAGTAGAGTGGCGCGGTGCAATACAATTTTCATACAACAATATATACGTTCCAACAAACATTTATTTTAATTTTTTAAAAGCTGTTCTCTGCATAATTTGTAATTTTAAAAGAAAACTCAATTTACCTTTTAAAATCAATATGAATACTACAATCCGCGCCATCTCACCAAGCGAAACCACAAAGTTTATCAAGTCGCAATGGAATTTTTACAAAGACGACAAAATGTGGGTTGCGCCAGTCATTGCCGACCGGAAAAAACTTTTAAACATCAAAAAAAACCCGTTTTTCAAACACTCTGACATGCAGCTTTTCCTGGCTGAATCGGACGGAAAAATCGTTGGCAGGATCGCAGCGATTGTAAATGACAATCATAATAAAGTACACGATGACAAAGTCGGCTTTTTCGGTTTTTTTGAATGTATCAATGACCAAACTGTAGCCGATGCACTTTTTAAAAGCGCGGGCGAATGGCTTTTAAAAAAGGGAATGAATGCGATGCGCGGCCCGCTGAACCCGTCCATCAATGATGAAGCCGGGCTTTTGGTGGAAGGTTTTCATGAGCCGCCGTTCGTGCTGATGACGTACAATCCGCCGTACTATGGACAATTAATCGAGCGCGCGGGTTTAAAAAAGGAAAAGGATCTGCTGGCGTTCATCATGAATTCCGAGGATTACGTTTCCGAGAAAATGCGGCGCATGCAGGATATTATCCGCCAGCGTTTTAAACTAAAATTCCGCCAGATTGATTTTAAAAATAAAGCTCAGTTTCAAAAAGACGTTGCCACGATGCGCGATATTTACAACGCGGCGTGGGAGAAAAACTGGGGAGCGGTTCGCATGACCGACGAAGAATTTGATTTTCTTGCAGCAGATTTAAAACAAATCGCAACGCCCGAGCTCACGATTATCCTCGAATCCGAAGGCAAACCAATGGGCTTCGCGCTCGCTCTCCCGGACATCAACCAGGCTTTAAAACACAACCCGAGCGGCAGTCTGCTCGGCGCGGCATGGCACCTGATGATAGCCAAAAAACCCATCACGCAGTCGCGCATTATCGTTCTCGGCGTGCTGCCGGAATACCGCGGCAAGGGCATTGACTCGGTGCTCTACTACGAAATCGGCGAGCGCTCTATCAACAAAGGAATGCCACGCGGCGAGGCGTCATGGATTCTGGAGGACAACACAATGATGATTCGCGGCGCAACGACCGTAATGCAGGGCAAACATTATAAAACGTACCGCGTGTACCAGAAGGAGCTTTGAAAAGGGAGATTTTTAAAAGAAATTTTTAAAGAAAATCTGTGAAAAAACAAAAGTCTGTTTCGCTCGACTTTATAATTGATAAGCTGACGGATTCTATTCAGAATACAATTTCCGGTGACAGTTTTCAAACGGAAAACAGCCGTTTGACAAAAAGTGATTTAAAGAATGTTACGAAGAAAAACGGCTGGAACTTTAACTGGAAGGCTGAACTTGAAAACAATAGTCGTGAAGTGTATAAGCTGACGATTGTTCACAATCCAACAATCATTCAGGGTTTAGTCAGTTTTACAATTAAAGACGGGCATATTTACATGGAGTTGCTCGAAAGCGCGCCTTTTAATCTTGGCAAAAGCAAACTCTACGAAGGTGTTCCGGGAAATCTTGTGGCTTATGTATGTAAGGTTTCGTTTCAAAATGGATTTGAAGGATTTATTTCTTTTACCGCAAAAACAAAACTCATTGAGCATTATGAAAAGACCTTAGGTGCTGACCACGTTGGCGGAAATCTGATGATAATTCCGAGCCATATCGCGCAAAAACTTGTAGACAAATATTTTAAAAGTGAATAATATGGGACATATTAAAGAGCCGGAAGGTGTTGATTTTGTAATTAAGAGCAAACCTCTGACAAAGGAGGAAGAAGCTTTAATCAGCAGTTATATTAAAGCGTATAAAGAAAAAAATTATGTAAAGAAGAAAATTGAAGGGAAAGGAAAATCACGCTCTAAAATTGTTGTGTAATAGTTTTTAAAACTCTTCTTTTATTCTTTGATTAAGTTTAAAATGATTAAAAAGCTAAACGAAAACAAAACCCCGATTATTCGGATTGACAAATCTCTCGACAAATACGAGAGCAAAGTTTTGTTTCCTGAAAAGGTTGAAAAAGCAAATGAAATGCTGAAAAATGTTGGTTTGCCGAAGTTGAAGAAGTAGTTTTTAAAGGGAAAGTGTTTTAATTATTGAGATTAGATTCTTTGATGGATTCATTGTATAAAAAAATGGGGTATTTCTCTTTATTAATGCCTTTGGCTATTGTTTGCATAGCTTGGTATTTTATTAATGAAGGGGAAAAATCAAGAGAAAAGATAAATAAGGAGGGCGTCGAAACTGTAGCTGTTTGTACGAAATATTCGGCTTACAAAGGACATTCGACTTCATATAAATTCTGGGTAGATGGCAAAGAATATTTTGATTATGATGCTATACCCGTAAGTGATGTTAAATCATTGCCCTTTTACCCCGTAGGACGAATGTTTCTTTTAAAATACTTGAAAGATGACATAAGTAGAAGTCTTATTCAGCTTGACTATCCGGTTGATGAATTACAACAATTTGGCGACACAACTCTTGCGGTTATTCATTCTTCTAAATTTGATAATCTCAAAAAATATTGGCTTGTAAAATTCAGTTATATGGTGAATGGCAAGCAAGTTACAGAAACAAAAAGATATTCTAAAATACATACGCTTGAATCATATCCTAAAATCGATAGTTTTAATTTACCATTAAACGAACCAGTTAAGTTAATATATTCAAAATTTAGGTTAGGTAAAAATTTACCTCCTATGAGTGAATTTACTTCAATGTATGAGCGCCATAATCGGTAATTCTATTTATGACAAAAGAACCGAAAAATATAGATTTTCACACAACAGGTAAGCAGCCTTCAAAAGAAGATTTTGCGAAAATCAGTGAGTGGATTCAGAAGAAAAAAAATGATTCTTTAAAATCAGCAAGAAAGGTAAAATCTCTCTAAGATTTCTGAATAATTTGAGGATTCTATTATTTTTAAAAAAGTGAGATTCTTTTAAAACAGAATCTCACTTTTTCATTTCAGCACCGGCAAACTAAACTCCACCGTCGAACTGCTCTCCTCCTGCTCAATCGCAATTCCATACTCCGCGCATGTTTTTGAAAAGAGCTTTTCGGCTTCACGCCTGGTGGCACATTCGGTTTTAAAAATCTGCTGTTCGGCGGGCGGCTTTGATTTGTCGAGCACGCGCACAAAATGTATCGCGCCTGAAACGTCTTTCCACACCTGTATTTTGCCGCCGGAAGCGATTGCGCAGCGGGTATTGACGACGACGTCATTCGGGTCTATCATGGCTTTTTAAAAATCTTTTTAAAAACATTTCTTTTAGAAAGTGGAATAACGGAAATCGCCGCGCAAAGTTTTATTCGTATTTTTGTATTCTGTTTTAACACACATTTTTAAAAGCCATCATTTTTTAAAAGCATTCAGCAAACGGGAATCCATATATGTGCGGAATAGCAGGAGTTTTCAATCACCCGCAGGCATCGGTCATGACGTATTACGGGCTGCACGCGCTACAGCATCGCGGGCAGGAAGCGGCGGGAATTGTGTCATCATACTACGACGACGAAAAGCAAAAACGCCGTTCGGGAGTTTTTAAAGGCGAAGGCCACGTGCTGGATGTTTTTTCCGACGGCACGATTCTGACGGATAAATTACGCGGCGATTCGGCTATCGGGCACACGCGCTATTCGACTACGGGCGCTAATTCGCTCGCGAATATCCAGCCGTTCCACATGAATTATCGCTTGGGCAATATTTCCATCGCGCACAACGGCAACCTGACCAACACGCGCGAGTTGCGCAAACGCCTACAGGACGAAGGCGCGATTTTTCAAACGACAACTGACAGCGAGCTGTTCCTTCACTTAATCGCCCGCAGCCGCAAGGAAACGCAAATCGAACAAATCCGCGAAGCGCTTCAAATCACGCGTGGCGCATATTCGCTTTTGGTACAGACGGAAGATTCACTCATCGCAGCGCGCGACCCGCATGGAATCCGTCCGTTGGCAATCGGCAGAATTAAAAACGAGGACGGCACGTTTGCTTTCGTTGTTGCGTCAGAAACCTGCGCGTTTGATATTATCAGCGCCGAATATCTTCGCGATGTTCAGCATAATGAAATGATTATCATTGACCGCACGACGATTGAAACCGGCGAAATCACTTCTTTAAAAATTGAAGATGTAACGCCCGAAGCCAAACATTGCATTTTTGAATATATCTATTTTTCGCGGCCTGATAGCTTTATTTACGGCAATAGCGTTGATAAAGTCCGTCGCAAGCTTGGCAAAAATCTCGCGGTGGAAAGCCCGGTTTATCCCGATGACCCGGAAGATAAAGTCACGGTCATTGGCGTTCCCGACAGCGCAACGACCGCAACGCTCGGTTACGCAGATTCCAGCCGCAAAATGGGCATTAATTCCAAATTTGAAATCGGTTTAATTCGCAGTCACTACGTTGGCCGCACATTTATTTCGCCGGGACAAAACAACCGCGCTTTTAAAGTAAAAACGAAATTCAATACGGTTCGCGGAGTTTTGGAAGATAAAAAAGTTGTTGTGATTGACGATTCCATTGTTCGCGGAACAACCTCAATGGCGCTTGTAAAGCTCATCCGCGAAGCCGGCCCGCGCGAAGTGCACATGCGCATCACGTCGCCGCCGATAAAATACCCGTGCTTCTACGGCATGGACTTCCCGACGCGCAGTGAGCTCATCGCCAATTATCACGAAGACGAGGAGCACGTCGGCGAGGCAATCCACGTGGATTCGCTTCATTATTTGTCCGTTGACATGCTCATGGATTCCGTTCCGCAGCAGGCCGGATGCAACTACTGCACAGCGTGTTTTACAGGGAATTATCCTGTGGAAATTGAAGCGGATGCGAATAAATCGTGTGCGGAGAATGATTAGTTTTTAAAAACGAGTATTATGCCAAAAGAATATATTAAAACAGAATTAGATATTCTGTTAGAAACTGTAGATTCAAGTAAAAAAATTCAAGAACAACTTGATGTTTTTAAACAGTTTGATAATATTTCTGATGAGCAAATTAAAGAAGTAACGCATGATATTAAATCCTTCGAAGCTGGAATGGTAGTTGAATATCTTGGCTTTGAAAGAGTAAAAAAATACGCGCCACGGTTCTTAGAATTTCTTCAAGATATGAATTGGCCTGCGGCAAGATATGTAGCCAGAATGCTTATTGCTGCCAAAGAGAATATCATTCCTGAAATACAAAAAGTTTTTAAAGAGCGTGATGACAATATTTGGCATTATTGGATAGTTATTGGCATAATTAAAGATTGGGAACCAGAATTAGTAAATCTTTTAAAAGATGACCTATTAAAGCTTATTGAAAAAGCAAGAAAAGTAGAAGGTGAAAAATATACGGATACAGAATATACAGCAATTGAGTCGTTAGTAGTTTTAAAAGAGAAAGGCTTACTTTCAGACAAGGAAAGTTTATTCTATTACAATTATCTTAAAGAAAGATTTTCTGAATCAGAATCGCTTTTAAAAGAACTGAACCAACAATTTTTAGAAAACTAAAATCAAACATTTTCATCATCCCAAATCCTGCAAAGATTTGGGATTTTTTCTTTTAAAAATTTCTCCAGTTTTGTAACGCTTTTAAAAGTTGCGACTTCTAAACAACAGGAACATTCCCAATTCGTTGAAAGTATTTCGTTATACACTTTTTTAAAAACTCGTTCACCACGTTGTAAAGACTTTTAAAAATCATCATGCACGTTCGCTCCGCATGTCTTCTGTTTCTTATAATATTCTGCGTCTTTAAAACGAGCGCGCAGGAATTCCCTATACAAGAATCACGAATCCCCGAATATTACATCGGCGTTCTCGGCGGCTATTCCTATATCCAAAATCAAACGACACTTGCCATCATCCCCGGCGCGAGCGACTGCGGCACTTTTAAAAACGGGACAGCGAACGGATATTTTGCGGGGATTTCTGCGGATTATGTGCTTTTTCCTGACCTCTATTTTCCGGAATTTTTGCAGGCATCAGGGCGAATTCTCTTCAGCGCGCGTCCTGTGGAATTACAAACGACAAACAATAATAATTTCCAGGTTTTTAATGCGGAAACCGACCAGTACGAACCACTCGTGCGCGACCATAATTACTCCGGCGCTTTAAAATATGTGCTTTTTGATTTGGGTTTGAGAATCCAACCGCTTTCGTGGCTGCCCGTTTATACGCGCTTTGCTTTTGATGCGGGAAATCCGATTGCGGGCACGAATTATGAGCAATATGAGCAAATTGCTTCGCCAAATTTCGCGCTGTATTCCGATGATACAAAACGACGCATTACGGGCAGCGGCGAAATAGACGGAGCAGGAACAGCATACGGCGCAATTGCAGCGCTCGGCGCGGAATTCCCTTTTCAAAACGACTTATTCATCAACGGCGAAATTTCCTATCGCAAAGGTTTGAATTCCGTCATCGCGACCGACGACTGGCGCACGAACATGATTCAGGCGTCAGTCGGAATCCGCTATGGAATTTTTAAAGAAACCGCAAAACAGCCACAACCGGAACCTGAAATTGTAAAACCTGAAACTCCGCTTGCGCCGCTCGTTGTGCAATCCATCAACACGAAACCGCTCGAAGTGCAGGAAACGATTGTCACGCAAACCTTCCCGCTTCTACCCTACATTTTCTTCGATTCCACGCGCACTACACTTCGCCCGCAGTATATTCACGCTATTCCGAACCGCGAAAATTTTAAAGAAACCGAGCTTTTAAAAAGTACGCTGCCGATTTATTACAACCTTTTAAACATCGTCGGCAAGCGGCTTCATGAAAATCCGACAGCGAAAATCACGATTACCGGAACAACTGATGGGCACGAGTTTCTAAAACCGGACGAACGGAAAAAGCTGGCAGAAACACGTGCTTTAAAAATTGCTGAGATTTTAAAAGATGAATGGAATATTGCGCCGGAACGAATTTCGATTCAAACTCGTGACGTTCCGGAACTTGCGTCGAGCGCGATTTACGCAGAAGGCAATGAGGAAAATCGCCGCGTGGAGATTTTTTCAAACGACCCGAAAATTCTCGCCCCCGTTGTTCATTCGCGCTTTCAGGAATTAGTACCGGTCGAGGACGAGCAGAAATTCTCCGTTGATATTTTAAATCCGGAAAAGGCGCACGCGTGGGATATTTCGATTTTTTATAAAGATAAACTTGTCGCCATTCAGCGCAATGAAGGTGTTCCGCCGAAGGAAATTTCTCTTTCGCTCGCGCAGACCACGCTTTCACATATCGGGACGGAAGTCGAATCGCTGGACTCGCTACGCGGAGAAATTCAAGTGATTCAGGAAGATGGCAGCGTGATTACAGCCCAATGTCCCTTCCCATTCTTAAAAACGCAGAACCAGTTTGAGCTTGGGCGTCTGAGCTTGATTGTTTTTGATTTTGACAAAGCCGACATCACACCGCTCAATAAGCTGATGGTGAATCAATTTGTGGACGAAGCCGTCAGGAAGAATTCACAGGCGACAATTGTTGGCTCGACGGACCGGCTCGGCGAGGCGAAATATAACGTGCAGCTCTCGCAGCAGCGTGCGGAAATCGTGCAGCAATATTTGCTGCAACTGAAACCCGAAACGAAAATCACATACGTCACAGGAACAGGCGCGTCCCTGCTGCCGTACGACAACTCGCTCCCGGAAGGCCGCTACTACTGCCGCACGGTGTCGCTCACAGTGAGAACTCCGGTTTTAAAAAAGTGATGTGAGTTTTGGGAGTTTTTTAAAAGAATCTTCTGATGTGTCATCCCCCTGCCCCCTTCAAAGGGGGAAATCGTTGTAAAAGTCTCCCTTTAAAGGGAGTGCCCGTAGGGCGAGGGATGAAGCGTTGGATGTTCGCACTAGTTTTTATAAAAACTCTGCTTTGAATCTTTTTAAAACTGTTTTTAAGACATGAAAATATTTCTCATTTTTTCCTTTTTCCTTTTACCTTTTTCCTTCCTCCAAGCGCAGTCAATTCACGAATTGCAGCAAAAGGAAGCGGAAAGTTTTAAAGGTTCGGATTTTTTAAAAGAAAAGATTTTAAAAAAAGATTTGCGAGATATTCCGCTTTTAAAAACGGAAAAGCTGACGAAAAAAGTGTTCGGCTGGAATCCATACTGGATGGATACGGCGTACAAAAAATTCGACTATTCCACGCTTTCGACCGTCGGATATTTTTCGTACGAAGTGGACACGGCAACGGGCAGCTATTCGACGGTTCGCTTTTGGAAAACGACACAACTGATTCCCATCGCGCATGCCGCCGGAACGAAAGTTGTGCTGACAGTGACGAACTTTGGCAATGCGAATAATCAGGCGGTTTTAAAAAGTCCGAAGAAACGCCGTACGATGATTGATTCGCTCGTGTCGCTTGTGAAACTGCGCAATGCTGACGGTGTGAATATTGACTTTGAGGCGATTACTGACCAAACGTTGCGCGATTCTCTTACGATATTTTTAAAAGATTTATCCGTAGATTTTCATACTAAAATACCGGGTTCAGAAGTTTCGATTGCGCTTCCGGCGGTAGACTGGAGCAGAATTTTCGACGTGCTGGCGTATGAGAAATTCCTGGACTACGCGCTTATCATGGGTTATGATTACCACTGGTCAACGTCGCCGATTGCGGGACCTGTCGCACCGCTTAAGAGCAGTTCGCTGTGGGGAGCAAATAGTGTGACAAAATCGGTTGAAACGTATCTTTCAAAAGGGATTTCACCGCAAAAATTACTACTTGCTGTTCCCTACTATGGTTTTGAATGGCCAACGGATGGTAAAAAAATCCGCGCAAATACGACCGGGCCAGGCAAGTCCTACACGTATGCAAACGCCGAACCACGCGCGCAGCAGTTCGGCAAACTGTGGGATGACGCATCGCAAACGCCGTATTATAAGGTTTCGGAATTCGCAGAAGGCTGGTATGATGACCGCGCGAGTTTAGCTTTAAAATACGATTTAATTTTAGAGAAAAATCTTGGCGGCGTTGGCATTTGGGCGCTCGGCTATGATGGTGACAAGCCGGAATTAAACGAGCTTTTAAAAGAAAAATTCGGTTCGCAGACGAATATTGAGGATGATTTTAAAAACGATGGATTTGTTAAATTTTCCGCCAGCCCGAATCCTTTTTTAAACAGCGTAAGTATACATTGTAACCTTTTTAAAACCGAACGGATTACTATACAAATTCTCAATATGCGCGGGCAGGAAATCGCGCAGGTTTTTACAGGTGAATTGCCTGTGGGCGAGCACGTTTTTAAAAGCGAGTTGAGCAATTTTGCAGCGGGTGTATATGCTGTGCGATTTTTAAAAGAAGATAGCGCTGAGACGATTTTTATTACGCGTTTGCCGTAAGAGTTTTTTTTAAGCAGTTTTATCACTTTTGTCATTCCCCTGAAAAGGGGAATCAACTCCAGTTGGTCGCGTCAAGTTACGACTTTCTTAGTAAAAACAGCATTTTTAAAAAGTTTACAACATCATTTTTCAACTTCTTCTGACGTTGATTCCCCTTTTCAGGGGAATGACAATTTTATAAGTAAGAATTAACAGTTTTAAAAGACTTTTAAAACCAGTCACCAGTTACGAATCACAAGTCACCAAAAATATGAACCGCCGAAATTTTTTCACATCGTTTTTAAAAGAGTTTTCGCAGCGCGAAGTGCTGGCTGCCGGGCTTGGCGAATATAGTGCGCCGCTTGACCGCACAAAAGCGTATCATCTTTTGCGCCGACTTTCCTTTGCGCCGACGCTTGCTCAGACGGAACAGCTTATTGGCAAGACGGCGAGGGAAGCTATAGAAATGCTGCTGGGTGATGGAACGACACCGCTGCCGGGTGCGCCGGGCGCGTGGGTGGACACTGCGACGGAAAATCCTGAAGGTGCGGATATTTACACGAGCAATGAAATTAAGGCGAAGTGGGATAGTAATTTTAAAAATTTGCAATCGTGGTGGGCAGAATTGATGCGCTCTGAAACAAGCGTTTTAAAAGAAAAATTGACGCTGTTTTGGAGCGGGCATTTGACGAGTGAATTTAATGCTGATGGCGCTTATACAATTCCGCAACTGCTTTATAAACAAAACCAGCTTTTGCGCGCGTCGTCGCTGGGCAATTTTAAAAAGCTGATTGTGGATATTACGCTTGATGGCGCGATGCTGTCGTATTTGGGCGGCGATTTGAATTCCAAAGGCAAGCCGAATGAGAATTATGCGCGCGAGGTGATGGAGCTTTTTACAACGGGCATCGGCTGGTACACCGAGGGTGATATTCAGCAGGCAGCGCGGGTGCTGACTGGCTGGCGCGCGTCCAAGTTTTCCGATGAGCCGTCGCCGAATGGCATGTATAATACGTACTTTTTGCCGGCGGCGCATGATACGGACGCGAAGCAGTTTATGGGCACGACGATTGCCGCGCGGGACGTGGACACGAATACGGAATTTCTCGTGAAGCGCGATGAAGTGCAGAAGCTGATTGACATTCTTTTTAAAGAACGGGCAGCGCAGATTGCAAAATTTATCAGCCGGAAATTTTATACTTTTTTTGTGTATAGCAACCCGTCGAAAAGTGACGAAACAGTCATCAATGAGGTTGCGGAGGTTTTTAAAAGCGCGAATTTTGAAATCCGGCCGCTTTTGGTGAAATTGCTGACAAGCGAACATTTTTTTGATGAGGCGAATGTCGGCGTGCAGATTAAAACTCCGGCGGAACTGATTGTTGGGTTTGCGCGGCAGCTTGGCGTTGCGGTGCCTGACGCTGCGGGCGCTTTAAAAAGTATTGAGCAGGAGCTGATGGACCCGCCGAATGTGGCCGGATGGACGGGCCATCATTCGTGGATTAGCACGAAGACGTACCCGCTTCGCACGCAGCTTTTACGCACGATGCTGGCGTCGGCGACGGATGCGCAACTGGTCGCGCTTGTGAAGCAACTGCCTGAGTACAATGACGCCGACAAGTGTACGCGCGCGCTGGAAGAATTTTTCCTCCCAAAAAGCGTGAGTGCTGCCCGCCATACGGCGTATAAGGCGACGCTTTTGCAGAATGCGCCGGAGTATGAGTGGAATTCGATTATTTCTGATGGGAATTCGGCGGCGCAGCGGATTCGCGCGCTGATTGGGGCGTTTTTAAAGGCGCCGGATTTTCATTTGTGTTGATTGATTTCTGAATCACAGATTTGCACTGATTTTTGGATTTCACGGATTTTGTAGAGACAGATTATTATCTGTCTCCGCGTTGGAAGGTTTTAAAAGGCACGTTTTAAAAAGGCTTCACGCAGAGGGCGCAAAGTACACGCAGAGGAAATACGTTTGACGTGACCTGCTGGCGTGAGACAGATAATAATCTGTCTCTACAAATTCGGGTTTTTAAAAAGTGTTGTGTGTGGTTTTAAAGCTTTTTACGGAATGGCGGAGTTTTTAAAAGGCGAGGTTGCTTTGAGGCGAATGTTTTTAAAAGCGGGTTTGCTTTGTGGCAATGTTTGGAGTGAGTTTCCCGCTTTCGCTGGGAATGACAGGTTTTTTAAAAGGGTTTTTAAAATTTATTATTACATAATTTCTCTATGAGTTTAAGTTTTGCGGTTTCTGCTGATATTATAAAACAACTGTTTGAAGATGATTCTTTTGTTGAAGATTATTCAGACAAATATCAGGTAAGCAGTACGTTTTGCGAATTACTCTTGAGAGAACTGGGGGACGATGAAAGGGTTCCCGAATTTGAGCAAATCAGCAGGATTACGGATGTAGATATTTCTCCATTGTATCAAATGCTGAAATATTGCGACGAAGCGGATATAGAGAGCGTCAGCCGCTTTCTTCAAGATAAGACCGAAGAGGAACGGAATAGAGAAATTGAGAAGCTTAAAAGTGATAATGCAAAGATGCTCGGAAATATAGATATTGTTATACTTACCCTTGAAAATTTAATTACAGCACTTTCCAAAGTAGGAGATTTGGCTAAAATCGTTACTTTTCACGAACCAGATAGATTTCTTAAAGAATACTTTGCAGATGATAGTTTCGGTCAAGACCTCCGCAATTTTAAAAGATTTGCAGAATTTGCTAAATCCAAAGGTGCAAATACACTTTTTTACAGAATTAATTAAAGGCGAATGTTTTTAAAAGCGGTTTTGCTTTGTGGCAACTTTAAGATGGATTCCCGCCTGCGCGGGAATGACAGTTTTTTAAAAATGTGAAGTTTTTTAAAACGGGTACTATTGACGGCAAGGGTGACCGCCCACTGTTGGTGGAATGTGGCAGAATGGGAACCCAAATTTTTCTTTTAAAAATGTTTTTTTTAAAGAGTTTTTTTTAAACTCAGAACGTAGCACTTACAACTCATCACGAATAGATATGAACCGCCGTAAATTTTTAAAGAATACTGCTTCTGCGGCTGCGATTGCGGCTGCCGCGCCGACTGTTACGAATGTGTTTGGCGGGATGCCTGTGTATGCGCGGACGCCGTGGCAGAATCTGGGCCTGGCGGCGCAGGATAATGATAATATTTTGATTGTGATTCAGATGTTTGGCGGGAATGACGGGCTGAATACGATTATTCCGGCGGAGGATGATACGTATCACCAGATTCGGACGAATATCGGTGTGCCGAAGGCGAAGGCGAAGCGGGTGCTGGGTTCGGATGTGTTTATGCATCCGGCGCTGGTGGATAAGGTGCATAAAAACGGGCTGCTGGGGCTGATAGATAACGGGCGGCTGGCGATAATCCAGGGCGTGGGCTATGAAAATCCGAATTTGTCGCATTTTCGCTCGACGGATATCTGGCTGAGCGGGCTGAATTCGTCTGACCCGAATGTGCGGCTGCATGACGGCTGGCTGGGGCGGCATTTTGCGAAAACGCTGCCGGATTTTCCGACGGAAATCCCGGAGCATCCGGTGTGTGTGCAGGTGGGCGGCGCGCTGTCGCTAATGTTTCAAAGCGAAAAAGGCGATATGGGAATTGCGCTGACCGACCCGGATAAGTTTTTTGAGCTGGGCGCGGGGCTGTCGCCGGACGAGGAACCGATTGCGGGAAATTCCGCGTATGCCGAGGAGTTTAATTACATCCGCACGATTGCCGAGCAGAGCGACACGTACTCGAAAGTGGTGAAAACGGCGTTTGACAAAGGTGAAAATAAGCTGACGTACGCGGCGGGTTTTGCGCAGCAGATGCGGCTGATTGCAAAGCTGATTTCGGGCGGTTTAAAAAGCAAGGTGTACATGGTGAGCATGGGCGGCTTTGACACGCACGTGCAGCAGCAGCGCGGCGACATGACGGGCGCGCATCCGGCACTTCTGACAGCACTTGCACAAGGGATTTCGCAGTTCATGGATGACGCCGTGCAGCAGGGTTTTGCAAATCGCGTTGTCGGGCTGACGGTGTCGGAATTCGGGCGGCGTCCGTATGAAAATGGCAGCTTTGGGACAGACCACGGCGCGGCATCGGTGCAGTTTGTGTTTGGCACGAATGTGAATCCCGGCAATTATGGCAAAACGCCGGATTTAAAAAACCTGAATTCCAACGGCGACCTGAATTTCGACGTGGACTACCGCCGTGTGTACTCGGAAGTCCTGCAAACGTGGTTTGGCGCGACCGAAGCCGACGCGATAGACGTTCTCGGCGAAAAGCTTGCGCCGCTCGGCGTTCTGCAAAAACCAACGTCCGTCAGCGACGATATTTCTTTTAAAAACTCGCTCCACGTTTCGCCAAACCCAAGCTTCGGCGACGCGAAAATTTCTTTTAAGGCCTCCATTTCCGGCGCGGCAGATATTGCGATTTATACGCTCGACGGCAAGCGCGTTATGTCGGTGCATAATGGATTTTTAGCTGCGGGAAGCTATACGTTTCCGGTGAATTTTGCGCAGGCGGGCGCGTATTTGTGCATTGTGAAAACAGATGCGGGGCAGATGTCGGCGAAGGTGGCGGTTTTAAAATAGGTTTTTAAAAAGAATTTTTTAGGTTCCTGTCGTACATCATTCGGGCAGCAGTGGGCGGTCACCCTTGCCGTCCGGGGAGCTGTTTTTTAAAAGAGTTTTATGTCATTTTTAACTTTAAAAGAAATAGAATCTAAGGTTTCAGAAGTTGCAAAGAAAATTAATGCGCCTGAAATTTACTTGCCTACATATGGTTTCTCAGAAGATGGTGCGCGACCACATATTGAAGTTACAAATTATGGATATTATTTCGTAGTAGTTGAGCGTGGGAAAGAATATGAACGTCGTCTAACATTCGATTTTAAAGAGTTGCTATATTGGATTTTTAAAGGTGTTGTATCTGAAATGGCTGGTCATTGGGAAGTTCATCACAGAAATGAAAATGAGGATTCTCGAAGGCAAATGTTCGCTAAAGAAATTCAATTAATTTCAAAAATTGATGTGGAATTTGGTAAAAGACTACAACTTGAAATAGATGAAATATTGAGAAGAAATCCATTTGTAGACAAATAAATCAGATTGCCACGCTACGCTCGCAATGACGAATTTTTAAAAAGTTTTCATTCTTTAAAAAGCAACTTTTAAAACTTTATGAATGAAGTTGAAGAATATAATGGATTAGAAGCTCAAGAAGTTGCTGAATCTATGCAAAAACTA
>JAZKFS010000095.1:4806-14158 GCA_040386315.1 Bacteroidota bacterium | reverse complement strand
CGAAGCTGAGCGCGATCGGCGAGTCGATCATCGGCTCGGAAGCGACGAGTTCGGCTTTGAATCCGGGCGGCAGCTTGAAGGTCTTCATCTCCTCCGCGGGGGTCAGCACCGGCGGCGGCGGGAGCTTGTCGAATTTCAGATACACGTCCTTCGTTACCGAATTCCAATACACGACCGCACCATCGTTCATGCCCTGCTTTACGGCGGTAATGGGAATAGCTTTTGTGTTCTTATGGACGATGATGCCAAGGTCGTAATTCATATTTTTTAAACTTGCCTGCATCAGCGAATATTCCTGTTCCGTCCGGTTCTTGTCGTTATTGATCGCAAGCAGTTCATATTCTACGGATTTCCACTGGCTATAAAAATACATCGCCGAGGACGAAGCAATCACCAGCCCGGCAAATGACGCCGCGGCAAGATAAAATGGAACGCGGCTTTTAGCAACAGCCTGGTTTGGCAGCGGCAAGATCGTCGCCTGGGATTTTTCTTTTAAAACTTCAGGTTCTTTTAAAAGAACGCCGGGTTTTTCAATCTGCTCATTTCCACCGATCTGTTGGAGCAGGTTTGCTTTTACATTCTCACGCGGCGGTTTGGCATTCAGCATGGCGAATTGCTCAAGCGCATCCTCAATATCGGAAAGCTCGCGCCGTACTTCGGGATAGTCAGCCATCACACGCTCTACGGCGCGCATTTCCTCTGGGCTGAGGGCGCCTGCTGCGTAGAGTTCGAGAATTCCCGATGATATGTATTGCTGAATATCCAAAATGCCGTGTGAAAAAGTTTTTAAAAGCTGTAATGAAAATGGTTTTTTAAAAAGAATTCTTTTAAAAAGAAGTAACTTTAATCTACTTCGCTGAAATGTTGCCGAAGTGAAGAAATCGCGGCACGCAATCGTGTTTTGATTGTACCGAGTGGAATTGCTAATTCTTCCGACGCCTCGACGTGCGTATATCCTTTAAAATAGATGAGGTCAACAATTCTAAAATATTCCGGCTCAAGTTTTCCAACAATTTCCTTCAAACCGATCTGGTCGGGATTAAAGCTGACCGAATTGCTCTCATCTACCACATGTACGATGTCATCCAAGCTCTGGTTTTTCTTGGAGTTTTTAAAATCCTTCGAGCGTACTTTATCAATCGCCAGATTTCGCGCTATATTCAGCATCCACGTGAAAAGTTTTCCCTTGGAGGGATCATAGCTTGTAAATGAATTCCAGATCTTTACAAAGGTTTCCTGCAAAACATCTTCAGCGGCTTCATCCGTGCGGATCACTTTTGAAATAACGCCGTAAAGCGCCGCGCTGTAGCGGTCGTACAGTAAGGAAAGAGCAGCCGTATCGCGCCCGCGCAGCCGTGCAACGAGTTCTTCTTCGGTAATTGTGGAATATGTTTTAAAACTGCTCATTAACCGTACGCGTGAGAAGGGTTGGTTTTAAAAGGCCGATGTAAAATTACGAAATTTTTACGACCATGAACGATGAATTATGTAACAGCAGAAAAACGATTCGCGTTGCAACACGGGATCTTTTGCAATAATTTCACTTTTAATTTGTTTATATCAAACAAGTTATGTATTTTGAAACGAATTAAAAAAAAGTGTGTTGCTAAATAGAATGCACACGGAAAAATGGAGAAGCTATAGAATCAACAGGTAATATGTAAATCCCCGGGTTATTTGTCGAAATGTTTTTAAAAGAGGCCAGGAAAATTATGAAAACGCTTTTTCTCATCGCCTTTGCCTTAATCACGACCGCCAACGCTGCATACGCGCCTGCGCAACGTTCCGTCCGCTTATTCCATATCGAAAAAAGCACGAATAAAAATATCGTCTGCTACGATGCCAACCTCAATGCCGATGGCACGATCAACGAAAAAACCCCTGTTTCCGCATATTGGCTGATGAATGAAGAAGACGGACGCCGTGAATCGCTAAGCTGGATCGAACGCAAAAAAGCATTCGGCTACTCTTTTGAAAAAACTCCTGACGGCGAATTTCTCCTCACGCCAAATGCCGACGAAGACTGGAAACTCACAGTTCTTTTAAAAGATGGCGAGCCGGTTGCAGAACTTCCCATCAGCGGTAAGGCTTCCATTGTCAAACGTGTTTTCCTCCAGGTAGAGCAGGGAATGATCCTGCCAACAGTAAAATCTGTTGAGCTTTACGGTAAATGTCCGGTCACCGGAAGCGCCACGTATGAAAAAAAGATCATTGACTGATCTTTTAAAAGAAATTTTTTAAAAGAAACGCCGTCCGGCTTTATGCTGCGAACGGCGTTTTTTTGTTTAACTTGAAGTTTTAAAAACTTTTAAAAGCTGATGGAAAACTCCTTTAAAAACCCAATAATCCTCTCACCGATCGCTTTTGTAAAAAACTCACGAACCGCAATGACCGACGATAATTGGGGAGAAGTAATTTCAGAGATCACACTCGCGCCGTTTTTAAACGAAGAAGCGCTGTTCGGCATTGAGGAATTTTCCCATCTTGAAATCCTCTTTCACTTTCACAAAGCCGACCCTTTAAAAATCGTGACAGGCGCCGAACATCCACGCGAAAATCCCGAATGGCCGCTCGTCGGAATATTCGCCCAACGCAAGAAATCCCGCCCCAATCTGATTGGATCAACGATCGTTCTGTTTTTAAAACGCGAAGGAACAACACTTTTTGTGAAAGGACTTGACGCAGATGACGGAACTCCAATTCTCGATATAAAACCGGTTTTAAAGGAATTTCTGCCGCATGAAGAAGTTCGACAGCCGCAGTGGGCAAGTGAATTAATGAGGAATTACTGGTAAGTTTTAAAAGCAGGGTTTATTTTGGAACCGTGAATGCAAGTCGTTTGTTATCATTACTTTACATGTAAAAGTAATTGGTATCCATGGCTGATAGAACTCTTTTAAAAGAATATACAGCGATGAAAAAATATATAGATGAAAGCGCTTTTTTTTGTATTCTGCCTCAGCTTTTTACTCGCCGTATCTGATCTTCAGGCATCTTCAGGAACAATTCATGCACGGACTCCCGCAACGTCTGAAGTGCGCGACATTATCCAGGAAATTGTGGATGTGATCGGTTTAAAAACGCGGTTTGAAATTCGCACAGCAGATAATATTGACAATGCTGCGGCTGTGCTAATAGGCGAAAAGCGTTTTATATTTTATGATGAAAACTTTGTAAAATCTATCAACAGCGCTGTGAATACAGATTGGGCAGGCGTGAGCATCCTGGCACATGAAATAGGACATCACCTGAACGGCCACACGCTGAACGAAAAGGGGAGCACGCATATCGAAGAGCTTGAAGCAGATGAATTTTCCGGCTTCGTGCTTCGTCGGCTTGGTGCCGGACTTGGTGAAGCACAGGCGGCGATGTATAAATTAAGCTCTGAACACGGCTCGGCAACTCATCCCAATCGCGGCGACCGCCTAAAAGCGATTGAAGCCGGATGGCAGAAAGCTGACGCCCAGATTCGTGCAGAAAAATCAGCGCAAAACCGCGCGTGCTCAACTGCACAAACGCCATCAGTTGCTAAAGCTGAAATGCCGTAAATTTTGGGATAAAAAATAGTTTTTAAAACACCCACTGGCATTGTCCGAAAGGACATGCTTACTGGCAACGAGGCGGATACTTTTTAAAAAGTGTCTGCCTTTTTTGTTTTTAAAACTTTATGCTTCTAATTATTAAAATTGTCATTGCGAGGAGCAGTCTTCTGCGACGTGTCAATCTGATTTTAACGCGCTATGACTTCAGAAACCAGATTGCCACGTCGGAAGACCTCCTCGCAATGACGGCAGCAGCGCATTTTTAAAACCATTTTCTAAATCCCCTCCACCACAAAATGCTTCACCACAAAAACATTCGTTTTCAAACCCTCGCCCGACTCCATCACCCGCTTCACCTCAATCATCCCCACATTCCGCGAAAAATATAAGTCACTCTCCGCTGTAAAATATTCGCCTTTAAAAAGTGACGTCAGCGAACAGTGCACATGCACCACATCTTTAAAAGTCTTGCCCGCAATTTCACGCACGCCGCTAATATCCACAACCTCAAAATCCTCCGTTTCCGAACCTGTCGCGTCGCTGCGGCTCACTGACCATTTCGCATCGGGCTTTTCGATAAGGAAAATCTCGTCATCAGCTGCGCCCTGCAGCACAAAAACCGTATCGCCACTGCGCCTGTAAAATCGCGACCACTTCCCGCGCTGCACATCAAAATGCACCTGCTGCGCATACGTCCGCCCCGCGAGCACCGTGTCGCGCAGCATACTTTCCGTAAACGTGCGCCCTGAGGCATCGCTGCTTCCCTCATATATCCACGTGCTGCCGGGCGTGAGCGGGAAATATCCTGCCGCAAACAAGGGCGCCGGGCCGTTGCTACTCCGCTTCGCACGGCAGCCGCAGAGCACAATCGCCATAATGAGCGTCATCATGAAGAAAGTTTTTAAAAGAGTTTTCATAGCGCTATCGCAGGTTGCTTTTTGGCGTGGGTTACTGTGTTGCAAAAAGTGTAACAAGGTAAATTTAATAAATATATTCTACGAAGAATTTGAGATTATTGGAATATAAATACTACTTATTTCTATTTGACTTTTCTTCTTTAGATTTGAGCACTAAATCTTACAATACTTTGTACATACTCAGGATTCGTTAGGAGGAAGCACAGGAAGCCCTTATACCAAAAACTGACGAAGGTGCTAATGACTCCACAGATGATGATGCAATGCCGGTAAAAAAAGCAGCGAGTTTGCTGAATCTTGCAGTACAGACTATGTATGGTATGACTTCACGGCGAGAGATACCGTTTTATAAAAAGGGTAAACGTTTGTATTTGAAAAAATCTGAATTGTTAGAGGGGATTGAGGAAGGAAAAAAGAAGAGTAGAGCGGAAATTGCAAAAGACGCTGAAAACTTCCTAAAAGTAAAAAATAATTTCAAAGCTTGAAATTACTATTTAACTTACAAAAAACGTGACTTGAAAAAACAAAACCCCTGATAAATCAAGGGTTTAGTGGTCAGAGAGGGATTTGAACCCCCGACACATGGATTTTCAGTCCATTGCTCTACCAACTGAGCTATCTGACCGGCTCGTGTTTAGAGAGCTGCAAAGATACGGTCTTTTTAAAAAAATACCAAAGGTTTTTTAAAACTTTTTTAAAACTACCTGAGATTACTGTTAAAAAATGGTGTCCACGTGAAGCTGACAAACGGTGCAACAGCAGGTTGCGTGAAAAATGCGAGGCCGAAATCCATAGAGATATCCGAGTTTGCCTGGCGAAGTCCAAGTAAAACAGCAGTATTTGTCGGTCGGGCTACATCATTATTCCACAATTCAGCGATCACATGAGTATCGTAGCGCGTAGAAAATTTCGCATCCGCGCCAATCCCAATTCCAACAGATCCCGTCGCATACTGCGCTGTCGCCATTCCATACCTACCGAGATTTATATCAAAAACATCGCTGCCGGAGCTTTTAAAAAATAACATTCCCGTTAGCCGCGAGCGCTCGCCGACCAGAGTTGCCACACCGTAAATATTACTGAGAGTTTCCTTTCCGATTGTCGCTACATTTGCACCAATTGCAAAATGCAGCCCGCCCTTCGTATCTTTATCGGGAATTGTATAAACCGTCGCTTTTGCATTATAAATTGTCAATTGGTCGCTTGCAGGAATTCCCGGCACGAGCGTTCGCCCGACAGTAATAGAGCCAACATCATAAATCCCAACACCGGCATAAGCAAACAACAATTCAAACAATCCCACAAAATGATTATCGCCAATCGGCTCAGCGGTCGGCATGATAAAAATGCGGTGATTGTGCCGGTAATATTCTTCTTTTAAACGAATTTCTACGATTTGATTCTGGTAAATTGTCGCGGTGCCGATAGCGGATTTGAGTTTTAAAAACGGCTCACCTTCATCGTCGGTAATCTCGACAATTTTTCCCGTCAGAATATCGCCGTTCGTCAGCCGCAATATGTATTCAGTTACTTCACTTTCTTGTAATTCATCAAATTCAACGTATTGCGCTTGTGAAATTTCGGTTTTTAAAAAGAAAATGGAAATGAATAGGAAGGTTTTTACAAAGCTTTTTAAAAGTTGATTGTTCTGCATTTGTGAGGTTTCAAAAAGAAATTTTGTCTGAACTATGATTTTTAGGATTTACGCGATTGCAGGATTTTCATCACTTTTAAAATAACAAACTTCTTATAAAAACTTCTCTTAAAATCTGTAAAATCAGGACAATCCGTTTAAATCTGTGATTCTAAACATTCTCCATCGCGTGCAGATGCACCGTCGCATCTTCCGCCACGGCAGGCGAGAACGCAAGCTGGCCGCACGCCGCATCAATATCTTCGCCGCTGGACGAACGTATCATGACAGTCGTGCCGAGGTCTTGCAGCATTTTAATGAAGTTTTTAAAATTCTCGGGCGATGTTGGTTTTAATTCTGCAGCGATTCCCGTCGGGTTTGTAAATTCTATCGCATGAAATGGAATTACGTTTACTTTCGACGGCACACGGCGCGTAATTTTCGCAAGGCGTTGCGCATCTTCGGGTGAATCGTTCACGCCTTCAAACAAGATGTACTCGTATGTCACGGTGCGGCGCGTTTTGCGGTAATAATATTCAATCGCGTCCATCAGCGTTTTTAAATCATACTTTTTCGCTATTGGCATGAGCTTCTGGCGCAGCCCATTTGTCGTAGCGTGGAGCGAAAGTGCGAGCTTTATCGGGCGGTTTTCATCGGCCATCCGCTTGATGCCGTCCACCATTCCGGCGGTCGAAAGCGTGATGCGTTTCGGCGAAAGCAGCTCGGTCTTCGGGTGCGTGAAAATCTCGACGGCGGACATCACGTTGTCGTAATTCAGCATCGGCTCGCCCATGCCCATGAACACCATGTTCGTGATTTTCTGCGCGGCGTATTTCTGCGCCTGTAGCAGCTGGTCAACGATTTCCGCGACAGACAGATTCCGCTTTACTTTCAACGATGCCGTCGCGCAGAATTTGCAGCCAAGCGGACAGCCAACCTGCGTGGAAACGCACAGCGTCATGCGCTTTGGCTCGCCGTCGTCGCCCACGGTCTCGCTCGGAATCAGCACCGACTCGATGCGCCCGCCGTCAGGCAGCGTAAAGAGAAATTTGTGCGTGCCGTCGTCCGACTTCTGCAGTTTTTCCAGCGTCAGCGTTTTAAAAACTAATTCATCCTCCAGCTTTTCCCGCAACGCCGCCGGAAGCCCCGCCATGCTTTTAAAACTTTCCGCACCGGAGTACAGCGCGCGAAAAACCTGTTCCGCACGGAAACGCGGCTCACCCAGTGCTTTTAAAAATTCCTCCAGCTCGGCAATGGACATGCCCTTCACATGCGGCTTGCCAGGATTTTTAAAAACTTTTTTTGAAGGAGTTATATCGAGAGTTTCGTTGGTCATTATTCCTCCTCCAAGTTTTCATTTGCTGTGTAATTAAACTCTACACTACTTTGTGTAATAATCTCTGATAGAATTTTTTCAAGATAACCCTGTTTTACCGCGCCATGAAATCTTTCTTTTAAAGTTGGAATATTGATTACTTCTTCTATACATTTCATGTAGGCATCAATGATTGCCTCTATTGAATATATTTTGCTAGCATTTACTTTAATCTTTTTTAAAAGAACTGTAGAATCTTCATCGGATTTAATAACAAAAGTAATTGGATACTTCTGAATCTTATCAATGTCAAGAAAATACTTTTTAAAATCAAGTGTTTCTGTTACCTGAAAAAATCTTCCAAGTGGTTTCATTACAAAATCAATACCACCATCATTCGCGTTTGTTCTGCCAGTTTTATAAAGCTTTAGATTTTCTTCATTTAGTTTCTTTTTATCAAATCCCCAAAATATTATCTGGTCATGATAAAAGTATTTTAAAATTGCATAACTTACAATCTCAAAAAGTCTTGCATCAACATTTGGAGCAAGTAATCCAAGTATAAAATCCTCAATTTTACTTCGCTCTGATACTTCAATTTTCTGAAGCTCCCCGCAAGTTTCTATAAATCTATGGAACGCATCTTTTTTCGCTTTAACATATTCATCTATGATTTCAATTACAGCTCTGGCAATGTTAATTTTCTTTCCGCCAATTGTAGTTTTTAAAAGATTTTCATTAATCCAATAGCGATTAGTTTCAAGATTTCTCTGGATTGGAATAAACTCGGAATTAGGAAAATACTTTTGAAATTCAGAATTTGTTCTGTTATTAAAGGAATGATTTTGCAGCTTTGAGCCAAAAGGAAGCTCCCGAGCTCTTTTTAAAAGCTTTGTAAATGAAGCTCCTTCCGATGCTGAATAATTCCCTTTTTTATCAAAACCTTTTACTATATAATCTTCAACAATAGTATAAATCGAATATAAGGAACCGAAGCTGGAACGTGATTTTGAACCTCGCATTGCAGAACGTGTTTTCTCGTTTATATATTGAAGTAACTGGCTTTTAGTATAAACTTCTTCTGCTTTTTCGCCAAAATGTTTTGTGAGAATTTCTTTAATCGTTGCGGTGAATGTATGTTCCATTTGGCTCTTGAAATAATTTTAAATTATCTACGCTGGCAAGTCGTTCGGTTTCAAAAGTACGAATTTCCTTTTCGAGTTTTTCCCCTTTAAATTCACTTGCGATACCTAATCGTCGCAAACCTATTTTTACATATTCGTCCTGTAGCTCAATTCCAATAGATTTCCTTCCAAGCTTTTTGGCAACAAAACTTGTCGTAAATGTTCCTGAGAACGGGTCTAAAACAATGTCATTTTCATTCGAGCTTGCTTTAATAATCCTTTCCAGCAATGTAATGGGTTTTTGTGTCGGATGATTTTCATATTCCTCCATCCGATAGCGCACCCGCGAAAATTCCCATACATTTCCGGGCACTTTCTCTGAATTATAAACTTGCGGAGGGTCTTTACGGTAATCAATCAGTTTCCGTTTTGCACCGGTTTTAGCTTCTACCAAAATATCCTGAGCATTAAAAGTATAATTGCTGTCATCCTTTACACAGAAGAGAATCGGCTCATACATTGAGCCAAAATACTTTTTTGCCTGTACGCCCGAACTGTCATACGACCACACAAGCCGAGAAAGAATATTGAGTTTATTACGAAGGAAAATATCGAAGTATGGCATAAACTGAGTAGAAGTCATTACATAGAAACTGCCATCAGCAGTAAGTTTTTGGACGCATAATTGGAGCCATTCATAACACCAATCCAGATAATCTTCATCCTTTGCCCACTTATCCTTATGGCCATTAAAATTTTTCCCAATATTATAGGGCGGGTCAGCAAAAATTAAGTTAACTGAGTTATCAGGAATATTCCGA
>JAZKFS010000095.1:0-4796 GCA_040386315.1 Bacteroidota bacterium | reverse complement strand
TTCCGAAGTGCTTTTAAAGCATCCCCATGAATAATCTGATGGCGGGAATTTCCAAAAATTTCCATTAGGGTAGTTTTATATTAAACTTTTAAAACCTTTTTTTGAAGGAGTTATATCGAGAGTTTCGTTGGTCATTTTTGTTTTCTTTTTAAAATATTCTCCACTGACGTTTCTTTTAAAGAAAACATATTTTTTTAATGTATTTTTAAAAAATAATGAATAATCAGCTTTGAATTTTATGTGCAATTCACAAAATATTAGATTTTATCTACAGATAATTCTGTGTTGTTTCTTTACCCTCGGTAATGCTTCATGTCAATAACAGAAATCAAAGTCTATGAATGCTCAATTAGAACTTAAAGATGAAATGCCTTTCTATCATATTAAAATCTTCTTTATTGACTTTAAAAAATATGAAGAGGAATTTATTCCTTTAGCAAATAGTGCGTATCAAGGTGATTATAAACTATTTCATCAAACGCTAAAGAACATGATAGCAGATTTAGATTCTATGCCTACTTCAGTAAATAACACTGATAGTGTTCGCCTCTATTATGAAGCAATGCGAGAGAAAATATTTCCAAATCGGTATTCAAAACGGTTGTTTAGGGAAACGTTTGATTCTCTTTATGCTAAGGAGCTATTGTCTGTAAAGCAAATATGCCATACGACCATTCAAGACATTGAGCAAAATAAACCAATTGATGATTTAAACTCAGCAGTTGATTATTCGCTGCATTTTTTATGCAAACCGAATTCCAATAAATATTGGTTCTTATATCGTTATGAAGAAAGTATATATTTATCATGGTTTATAGAATATATTGGAAACCAGGATAATGATATTGGTGAATTATTCTTTGAGAATTGGCAACCCCAATATGTAGAATCTTATCTTGTTGAGACCAATTTCTTTCGGAATGCTTATAATGTTCTATATTTTGAGATGAAGCCTGAACTTGCAGAATTATTAAAAAATAAGTTGCAGAAAATTGAATATTTGCAAAATGATAAGTTTTCTAAAGAGGTTTTTGAATTACAAAAAACAACACTTTTAAGTACTTTTAAAAAAGCACAAGATGCAGATTTCCGCATTTTTCTCTTTAATGATGATTGTAGTTTACCGTAGATTTTAAAAGAAACAAAAAAAAATCCCGCATAAGTCGCCTCATGTGGGATTTTTTTTAAAAATGCTTTTTTAAAAAAGCTTATTCAGTCGTTGTTTCTGCGATTTCCTCAGACTCCTCCGAACCCCCTTTGTCTTTGCTGCTCACTTCTGTGAAGGTCAGTTCGTTGGTTTTTTTGTCGAGTTTGATGCGGATTTTCTTGCCTGCTTTTAAATCGCCTCTCAGCAATTCTTCCGCAAGCGAATCCTCAACATATTTCTGAATTGTGCGGCGAAGCGGACGCGCACCGTATTTCTCATCAAATCCCTTTTCAGAAAGGAAATCTTTGGCTTGCTTGGTCACGTCAATCGTGATTCCGCTGGCTTCAAGGCGTTTTGCAAGGCGGCCAAGGTTGATGTCGATGATTTTGTGCATATTCTCTTTTGTAAGAGTTTTAAACACGATGTAATCATCAATACGGTTCAGAAACTCAGGGCTGAAGAGGCGGCGCATGGTTTCTTCCACAGTGGATTTCATGTTTTCGTACGCGTCGGCAGCCTTGCCTTCGCTGAATCCAATCCGTCCGCCCGCTTTCACATCACGCTGGCCTACGTTTGAGGTCATGATGATGATGGTGTTTTTAAAGTCCACGCGGCGTCCCAGTCCGTCTGTCAAAATACCGTCGTCGAATACCTGCAGCAGGATGTTGAAGACATCCGGGTGCGCTTTTTCAATTTCATCGAGAAGAATAATGCTGTACGGTTTGCGGCGAACTTTCTCCGTTAATTGACCGCCTTCTTCGTAGCCGACGTATCCCGGAGGCGCTCCCACGAGGCGCGATACAGCGAATTTCTCCATGTACTCACTCATGTCTATGCGGATGAGCGAATCTTCCGTATCAAACATGTAGCGGGCAAGCGCTTTTGCAAGCTCGGTCTTACCAACACCCGTCGGGCCCATGAACATAAAGGAGCCAATCGGACGCGATGGGTCTTTCAGGCCTGCACGTGCGCGGCGAATTGCTTTGGCAAGGTGGTCGACAGCTTCGTCCTGCCCGATTACCTGCTTTTTCAATTCTTCCGACATTTTTAAAAGCTTGTTCGTTTCGCTTTCAGCAATCTTATTCACCGGAATTCCCGTTACAAGCGCCACAACGTCGGAAATATCGTCTTCCGTTACATTATAGACAGTTTCGCTGGAGGTTTTTTCCCAGTTTTCTTTTGCTGTTTCTAATTCATTCTGAAGTTTCTTTTCCGTGTCGCGAAGTTTCGCGGCTTCTTCAAAATTCTGCGATTTTACAACCTGGTTTTTCTGAACGCGGATTTCTTCGATTTTTCCTTCAAATTCTAAAATCTCTTTCGGTACAACGATATTTGATAGGTGAATTCTTGCTCCGGCTTCATCCAAAACATCAATCGCTTTGTCCGGCAGGAATCTATCCGTAATATATCGTTCAGCCAGGTGAACACACGCTTTGATTGCTTCATCGGTATATTTCACACCGTGATGCGATTCGTAGCGGTCTTTCACGTTCATCAGGATTTGAATCGTTTCATCCGTGCTTGGCGGGTCAACCAAAATCTTTTGAAAACGTCTGTCCAGCGCACCGTCTTTTTCGATATACTGGCGGTACTCATCAAGAGTCGTTGCACCAATACATTGAATATCGCCGCGTGCGAGAGCCGGTTTGAACATATTCGATGCATCAAGCGAACCCGATGCGCCGCCCGCGCCAACGATTGTATGAAGCTCGTCAATAAACAAAATTACATCTTTCGCTTTTTCAAGCTCGTTCATCACGGCTTTCATACGCTCTTCAAACTGGCCGCGATATTTCGTTCCGGCAACCAATGCTGCAAGGTCAAGCGTCACGATGCGTTTGTCAAAAAGCACGCGGGAAACTTTGCGCTCGATAATACGCAGCGCCAAACCTTCCACGATTGCCGTTTTACCCACACCCGGCTCGCCGATGAGCACCGGATTATTTTTCTTGCGGCGGCTCAAAACCTGCGCCACACGCTCAATTTCTTTTTCACGCCCGATTACCGGGTCAAGTTTTCCTTCAACGGCAAGTTTCGTCAAATCACGTCCAAAATTATCCAATACCGGAGTTTTCGCGCGTTCAGGAACAGCACCTTTTCCGCCTTTCGACGTCGAACCGCCTTTTTCAGATTTCGACGGCGTCGAAGGTTTTCCGCTGATGATATTATCCAATTCCTTGCGAACGCCATCGTACGTGATGGAGAATTGCGAAAGGATTTGCGCCGCGATATTGTCCTCATCGCGCAGCAGCGACAGCAGCAAATGCTCCGTGCCAATCACGTCCGACTTATACAACTTCGCTTCGAGATATGTAATTTTTAAAACCTTTTCCGCCTGCTTCGTCAGCGGGATATTGCCGATAGTCAGCGTTCCGCTCGACGCGCGAACGGTATCTTCCACGCCTTTTTTCAGCTTGAAAAGGTCAGCGCCGAGATTCCGCAGAATCTTCACCGCAATGCCCTCACCTTCGCGGATAATCCCGAGAAGAAGATGCTCCGTGCCAATGTAGTCATGCCCCAGCCGCAGAGCTTCCTCGCGGCTCAGCCGGATAACATCCTGCACTCTATTTGAAAAATTTCCTTCCATTTTTTTTGCTATAATTTTAAAGGTTTTTTAAAGAAGGAATGTGGGGACAAACAGGCAGCGGGAAAGACACTTTACAAATATTTCCTGCACCGGGCTGTACTTTTTTCCTTACACTATGCGACGCAATATAACTAAATTTTATTGCACTCATCAAACGTTAAAAATCGCCTGCGGACTTCGGTAAAATCTAACATTTATCCAATTGAAAAGTTCACGAAAGTTTCACCTCGCATTCAAAAAGTTTTTGTAGTTTTGATGTTCTCTTTTCCAAAAAGTTTAATCACCAATAATAACTCTTTTTAAAACAATACGTTACTTTTTAAAAATAAGTTTTAAAACCATACAAATCAACAACATTTTTTTCATTTTTTTAAAAACAACTTGTGTTCCGGTCGTACATCATTCAGGCATCAGCAGCGGTCACCCTTGCCGCCCCGGCCACCCGTTTTTTAAAAGAAAGAAAAATTTTTAAAAGAATTTATAACCTTTTAAAAGCAAAACATCTTTTAAAAGCACAAAAGCCCCGTGCCGTCATTGCGAGGAGGTCTCCCGACGCGGCAATCGCAAATACTTCGGACGCGTCAAAACTAATTCAGAAAGTTTAGCTAAATTGAATGAAAATTTTAGTTGATGAATATACCTTAAACTATTGAGTTTATGAATCCAATTTTCGCCAAAATATTCATTGCGATTTTATCAGTAAACATTATGTTGTCGATGAATGACAATATATTAGAAGGTTCTTGGCGACCTACTTCATATACTTTTAAACATTCCTCCAAACCGAAAGAAGTTTTTAAATATAATCTTGAAGATTCAAGTTCTTTTAAAACTTCTTTGTACAATGAAAAAGGTGCAGCTTTAAAAGCATATTGCGAAGCTAACAACATGGATACTTCTGCAATCAAGAATGAAATTGATTCTGAAGCAAAATATCTTCAAAATGCGCGTCTGATTTTAAAGAATGATTTAACTTTTCAAATAATTAATAGCCGTTTTTTCTATTATATTGCTACTCCAGGTTGGGAAAATCCAGCTGATACTTTATCTGGAAATTGGTTT
>JAZKFS010000094.1:0-39605 GCA_040386315.1 Bacteroidota bacterium | reverse complement strand
ATATGGAAATTTATGATGTGAAAGTTACTGAGGATAAATCATATTTTATCATCGAGTACACTTTAAAAAAAGAATTGCAATTACTGGGTGGTGGGGCTAAATTTCATGTTTTTAAAGGCACTTGTTCAGTTGTAAAAGGCGTATTTTATCAATAAAGTAATATGAAAAAACCACTATTCGGCAAATTTTGCTTTTTAGCATTGTGCTCTTTCATTTTCCATTCATGCTCACCTGCCTATTTAGAGCCAAATGTATATTGTGAAGATTGCAGCCCTGATTGCATTATGATAATGACAGACCAAACTGCCCGAAAAAATTGGTTTGAACTTGAGGGTTTTCAAAGAATGGTCATTGATTCGGGCGAATTCTATGAAGTGTATTATTATCCTACTCCCGGAACATATGAGCCAGGAACAGTCTTTTGTCAACTTCCCACATTTAAGGTTTTAAAAAAGGACTGTAAAATAGTTGATTCAGAAGATTAAAATCTTTTAAAAAACACAAAACACGTCGTCATTCTGAAGCGCAGCGAAGAATCTCTCTACACCACGCATGACGTTGCAAAAAGACCTGAACGCAGAAAGAAAGATTCCACGCTTCACTGCGTTTCGCTCTGAATGACAGATGCTGGAGAAGTTTTTAAAAGAAAATCTTTTAAAAATGATAACTTGCTGAAACAAAATAAAAATTAAGGTGTTTGTCGGGAAAGGGCTCTTTTAGTTTTTAAAAAAGGTTTTTAAAACAATGCTACACGTGACGAATGGCGACATCGCCGCCGGGCTTTTAAAAGAATGCAATTTCCCCGGTGACATCCTGCCGTGGCGCGATGTGCTGCACGAAGGCCCCGTTCCCGCGAGCGAACCTGCCGAACTGCGCCGTGTGCGTGCGGAGTTTATCGCCTCATGCGGCTGGGCTGAATTTCATGATGTTTTAAAAGATTTTGCCGAGCGCGATGAAGCTTTAAATAAAGCGCTTTTAAAAGATGGCGAGATTGTGCTGTGGTTTGAGCATGATGTGTACGATCAGCTTCAGCTTGCACAGATTTTTCACCAGATCTCGCTTGTTCCGGTTTTAAAAGCGAAAATTTCGCTTATTCAGACAAATGATTTTATTCCTCAATTTTCCTGCGATGATCTGAAGAAACTTTTTAAAAACCGCGAAACCGCTTCGCAAAATACAATTGAGCTTTTTAAAAAAACATGGCTGGCATTCACGTCGGACGATTTTAAAAACCTTTTTACACTTCTGCACGAAGAAGATTTTTCTGATGTGCCGTTTTTGGAAGAAGCGATCATTCGTTTGATTGAAGAGCTTCCATCTACAGAAAACGGATTGACCAGAACGGAAGAGGAGATCGTAAAATGCGTACTCCAAAGCGAAAAATCTATCGGTGAAGTTTTTAAAAATGTACAGGAAAGCGAGGCCGCACTGTATCTTGGTGACACGAGTTTTGCTACATACGTGGAGCGCATCAGCCATGTGCAATTCCCGCTTTTAAAAGCGCTGGAAAATATGGCCCTCACACCTTTAAAAGAAAACCCGGAAACATTCTGGGCACAAAAAATTACGGCAACCGAACACGGCGAGAGTGTGCTTAAAGGGGAGTCGCATCACGGCGAACTGAACGGAATAGACCGCTGGCTGGGCGGCACCCGAATCATTCACAAGGCGGGAGATTCACTTTAAAAAACAAAAAAGCTGTTTCGATATGAAACAGCTTTTAAAAACTTTTACGAAGTATTTATTTCCTTAAAAGAACAATTTTTCCGCTTTTCACTTCTTCGCCAATTTTCAAACTGAAGAAATAATTTCCGTCAGGATTTCCTTTTGTATTCCAGGTAAATTCCTGCGGGCCACGCGGCAGGTTTCCTTCGTGAAGGATTGTTACCCTTTCACCAAGATTATTCAAAATTTCGAGTTTGATATTTTCATCTTTTAAAAGAGTAAAGCGGATCTTTGAAGAAATATCCGCAGGATTTGGCGAGATTGTTACTTCGGAATTATCCTTTTCAGTGCTGTCCTGAATTCCCGTTCCAAAAAACTTCTCAACATTCATTTCTACTTTTTGAATCGGATTGTCATTTGCATCACGCGGCACCGCAACGATTTTATCAGCTACGTCCATTCCAGTGATGACTTTACCAAAAATTGAATAATTTTTATCAAGGCCAGACTTTGCTACTACACAGATGAAAAATTGAGAAGTAAAGCTATTCGGATCATTTGTCCGGGCTGCAGACAGCGTCCCGCGCAGATGCTTGAGGGTTTGGCTGAATTCTGCTTTAACGGGGCTTAAACTTCCATCGCCAAAACCCCACGTGGAGCGCGGCTTATCCATATCTGTACGCGAATTAATATCTCCGCCCTGTATCATAAAGTTCGGAATCACGCGGTGAAACGCCGTGGTATTATAAAACCCGATCGAAACCAAACTGTCAAAACGTGCTGCATGAAGCGGGGCAACATCAGCAAATATCTCAAGAATAATATCGCCAAGCGGATTTCCGCCATGCGTCACCGACATCTTATAGCGCGGATTTTCCGCCTGAAGTGAAAATGCGGCAAAAAAAAGAATTGCAGAAAGTAGTAGTTTTTTCATCATAGCTCCGGTTAATTTTTTTCTTTTCAATTTACAACGATTTTCCTTCTTTTAAAAACAAAAAATCCCGCCCGTTTTTTTTAACTGCAAGCGGGACTTTTAAAAGGAATTTTTAAAACTATTTTCCTGCGATCACAACCGGAATAACCGTTCGTTTCGCGCCGGTGAGAATTTCGCAATAATATAATCCTGCCGCACATTCTGAAATATCAAGTGATAATTCCACATTCTTTTTAAAAACACTTTCGCCGGCCCTTTTTAAAACTACGCATCCCAGTACGTCAGTCAGGCGGATTTCCCACGCTCCACGCTGCGCTTCAAAGCTAAGTTCGGCAGTTTTATGAGCGGGATTTGGGGTGATCCTGGCGAATGTTTTAAAAGGATTTTCTTCAACAGAAGTTATCGCGGGTTTTAATACTGCATACGCTTGTGTTTCACGCTTTAAACCCTGTTTATTTTCCGCCGTGATGATATAGCGGAAGGATTCAGTTTGCAGCGGAATTTCGACAGAATACTGATTGCCCGACGTTTTTAAAAGATCAAATGCCTGCTGCGAATTATCCAGTCTGTAGAGAGTGATCTTTGCCGTTGTAATTGCGTCAGTATTGTCAAACGGATCAGGTTCAATGAGTGCTGAAACTGTTGTCGGGTTTTTAAAAACACTGCTGTCAAGCGGGATGTGCTCGACATATGGCCCGGCGCTCCACGCATAATAGCTGAATTCTTTTAAAAACCGATAATCGCCCGCCCACGTCGTGTACATCATACCGCGAATTCCCGCAACGCTTTTCTGTGCAAGCCGCCATGAGCGGATTCCCGCAGCATTTCCCGCATCATAATACGGCGAGGAAATTTGTTGAAAACCATTTTTGGAAAAGAAATCCATGCTCTGTTCTTTTTTGCCGCCATTCCAGTTTACAACTGTCAGTGATTTGGGAATTCCGCGCCACGAACCCGTTAGATCACCATTCACAAGGTAATAATCATTACGCGCATTGTGCAGCGAATCAATCATGTCGCTCCAGATGAAATTATCTGCATTCGCATTCATGTTCTTCGTCATCGCGTCGCATTTTGAAATATTGTCGGCGAGTAATTCCGCTGGTGAGAGAGCCCTTTTTAAACAGGCGGAATCGCGGTTCATATTGCGAATTTCATCATGCTGAAGGAAGAACTTTTCGTTTTTAAAAAGCTCGTGTACGCGCACGATCTGATCGTTTAAAAGTGAGTCAGTTTTGGGTTCGGAAATGCACGCCATCACAGAGCCATTTCCCTGGTTATTGGAAACAGCAACGAATGGATGGAAGTAGGAAACCGAAATTGTATCGCCGTTTTTTAAAATCCCGCTGTTAATTCTGCGAAGCATTGGCGGTTGGTGATATGGCCCGTAGCTGTCGTGATTTTGTGCTAAAAGCGGATCAACTATTGGCACAACATCTACGCCTTCTTTTAAAACTTCGCCCGTTGTTTTTGCAATATGGACCGGTGTTCCTGCGCGGCGCAGAATATTCGTCAGGCCGCCTTCCTGCACAGCAATATCATCCCACCAGATCGTACCGCTTCTCCCGCCCCAAACGCCCGCGTAGAGCAAAACTTCTTTATAATTCAGCGTATTAAAAACGACCTCCACTTTCTGCCAGCCATTTGTTGTTGCGGGAATATCCAGACTGGTAAATGTCAGCGCGCGCGTTTTTCCGTTGTCATTTCCGAGCGCGAGGAGTTGCACCATGTCTGCATCGAGATTCTCGGTTTTCAGCCATGCAGAAAGTATGTAATATTTATTCGGCTCGCAAGCCATTTTGCGCTGATAGCGATTATTTCCCGCGGGATTTCCCTTTTTAAAATCTGTATTCCGCGCGCTTTGTTTGCCACTTTTAAAAACAGTTTTGTCCACGAACGAACTTGAATCCGCGCCATCGTAAAAACTCCATCCCGTAAAATGATTATTCGCATTCACGCTTTCAAAACCGCCGTTTGGAAAGCTCACGCGCGGGTCGGAAATCAATCTTCCCGTGTCAGATTCCATTACAAATTTTGCTGTTGCCGGAATTCCTTCCGCGAGATTCGGATCATGCCAGATAAGTGAACTCGACCAGCCGATCGCCGCGATTCCGGGGATCACTTCAATATTTCGTCCGTTCCAATATTGCTTTAAAGTGTCGGCGTTTTTAAAATAATTCGCCGGCTGCTCTTCAAGAATTCCAAGTTTAAAATCAGTTGTTTGAAAGCCGTTCAGCTTGTAATTCGCCATTGTGTCGGCGAGCGCTTTTAAATTATTGACAGCATTTGTACCGCGCAGATTATGCTGCGAAAATATCCAGCGAATGTCGTAATCAGGATAATCCCAGATATGCGAACCGCGCGCTTTTAAAAGATTCCCGTTTTTAAAAAGAAGTCTGGCAAGGGTGGAAGCGCCATTGAATGTTCCGGCCCCGTCACGCCCGGCGAGGATGATATTCTTTTCGGAAATGTCCAGGACATAGCCGTTGGGATCAGGTGGATGTTCGCCGCGCGGAATCACTTTTAAAAGCTTTTCCGCCAGCGCTTCAAATGAATCGGTTTCACCGATAAAAATTGCGCCGTCATCCTGATATTGTGAATTTGGTACGACATATAAATTTTGCCCGAGTTCCTTTTTAAAAAAAGTTTGAAGATAACTGACCGTTTTTAAAACATCAGCAGAAGCATTGTCGGCTGTCACAATTGCTGTCCCGGCTGTGATCGTAAAATCAGTCTGACGTGGAAATGCCGACTTCGGGCGCGGCATCAGCGAACGGATGTCCTGCGCAGAAGTGTGCAGCGCCGCAGTTGCAAAAAGTAAAAAGAGGAAAAGTTTTTTCATAATGTTTTTAAAAAGTAAAGTATTGCTACGTTTTAAAAAGCTTTTAAAAGCAAAAAAGTTACCGTGCCACGAAGTAGATCCCGGCGGCTATCAGTATCATTCCTAATGCCTTGCCGCCGGTGAGCGTGTCGCCGAGGAATATGATCGCCGAAAGGCAGATCAGTACGTAGCTCAGCGCGCCAATGGACTGTGCCTGCATGAGCGGTTGCTTTTTTAAAATTACCATCCAGATCAGCCCCGCTGCCAGCCATGAGATCACCGCACTTACGGCCCAGAGATTTTTGGCCAGCGCCCAGAAATACTCGATGCCTTCAGCAGTGATATCCTTTGTGGCAAACTTCATAGCGACGTGGCCATAGACCGTGAGAACGAAAAAAAATCCCCACATTAAAAGCGCGCTTATGTTCATTACATCCTTGTTTTTTTTAACAGTTACTATACATTCTTTTTTAAAAATACGATAGTTTTAAAAAGAAAAAGGCAGGTTTTTTAAAACCCACCTTTTTTTATTCTTTTAAAAATATTTAAAAACTATTCTGCTTTTACCAGCGGCAGCGTTTTGATTCCTTCCGTAGTCGTACAGCGAACGATGTAATATCCTGTGGCGAATTCGCTCATGTCAATATGTACAGAATTTCCCGAGAGCTTTTCGAGAGTTTTTAAAAGCATTCCGTTTGGGCTGAAAATTTCCACACGATTGATTTCCGCAGCAGAGCGCAGCAGAGTTGTGCCGTCGGACGGATTGGGAAATACTTCAAAAAATCCTTCTTTTAAAAGTTCTTTTTCCTCAATAGAAGTTGGACCGTTTACGACAGTAAAACTCACTTTTTGCTTCGTACCAAACCAGCTTGAATTCAGCGAGTAATCCACTTTAGACTGGTAAATAACGGCATCTTTTGAATCTTTTAAAAGGAATGTTCCGTCAGTTCTCCCGGTAATGAATGGATTCATCAGCCCCGTGCCAAATGCATCATCATAAATTGTAAAAATGTAACTGCCGTCATCGAGTTTAAAAGTATCACGGATTGTTGTTTTGTCTTTTAAACCATCTTTAGATATTAAGATATTTCCTGCCATATCAATAATTTCATAGCGGATTCCGTTCGCGTAGCCCGGATTGTAATTGTTGTTCAGCGTCAGGAAAATATTGCCGGAATATACTTTGGCAGGCGTGTATTTCACTGTCAGAGTGTCGTTTGTTGGATATTCATCCGGAAGACCTTGTCCCCATGGCCTAACTGCCGCCGAAAAAGTATGCTCACCATCACCTAAATTGAAACCGGATAAAACTATTTCCTTTTTTTCAAATGGTTTTATTGGGAGTTCTAATCCATTTAATAATTTGCGGCTATTCAGCAGTTTGCCGTCAATCCCATACATAATTTCTAAATAATTTATATCTGCAGTTCCATTGTTTTTAATAACGATTACGGGGCTTTCATCGGTTGCAATAGGATTCATCCTGCGATATTGAGGAGCGTTATTTGGCGCTTTAATTTCTGCAATTTCAGCATCGGTTTTAAAAGCCGTACGGCTGTGAAATATCTGTCCCTGGATAATATAGGTAGCGGGTTTATCAGCCACAAGATTCGTGTACGGCCGCATATTGTAATCAACTTTTACGGAACCACCCGAAATATACGGCGTCAGCAGGTAATCAAACGGATAGACATCCGCACCCGGACACCAGCCACCGCGATCATAAACCCACGTGCCGCCCTGCGGGAAAACAGGATTCTGCCCGCAGTCGTCGCGCCATAAATGCTGGTCAAAGCGTTTTGTGCCGTTGACATTTACCGTGTGCGTATAATTTGAAAATTCTGCTGCATTATCCGTTCCGCCAAATCCATGGCCCGTGGTAATAAGCCGTAAATACGTGAGTTTCGCATCCTCAGGAATAATAATTGTTTTCTCCGTCAGGTAATTTTCAATTGAATTATTCGGATCGCCATACCGGAATGCGCCATTATAGATCACATCAATTTTAAAAACATCACGTGCTGGAGTTCCCTCGATAAAATCAAAATCCAGCGTATAAAGCGAACCCTGCGAATATCCATCATACTTCGAGCGGATTTCCTGAAGATCATGCAGCAGATACTGATAGTCCGTCACATCAAACGTCCATGTGTAGCTCCAGCCCTGCGGGAAGGTCTTTCCATATGGAGTAATAAAGCGGCCTAATTCAATATCTTCCTTTACTTCAAACTTTTCATAATACGGAGTTTTCGTTAGATAAATCGTCGTATCGCTCTTCACGAAAATTGAATCTGCTCTGGCCGAACTTCCTTTATAATAATAATTCCAGTAATTAGCAGGATAGACCGTGAGCGAATCAGTCACGCGTGTTGGATTTGCAGCATCTTTAAAAAAGTAGAGTTGAATGGGCTTTGTTAACGAACTATCAGTTGTTTTTTTAATAGGAGCATATTGTGTTTTCCACGTTGGCGTAAAGGAAAATGAAATACTATCGACAATTTTCCCGTTTGCCGTGAAATTAATAGCTTCTTTTAAAACCGAATCAATTGTTCCCAATCCTCTGCGGAAATACACGTTCGTTGTATAGTCCCACTCGCCGCAGCCACCGGCCGGACAGGTAAGCGTATAGCGCATCAGTACTTTTTTAAACTTTTTATCCGGCGCAGGAAATTTTACCGTCCGGTCCTGCGAACCGTAATATGTCCACAAATACTTGTCAAACACGCGGACCTTTGTCGTATCGCCTTCAGCCGACGTTGCAGCTAAAGGTTTTAAAACAAAAAGAAGCGCCGCGATTACAAAAGAAGTTCTAAAAAAACGTATCATAAAAAAAACCTTTTAAAAATTTGCTTTTAAAAATGATGGCTGGAAAAGTTGTTTAAAATTACTCTTTTTATATGGTTTTTAAAAGAACTAAGATTCAGGTCTTAAAAGCTCAGAATAATTCTCCGTATATTTGTATTCTCCTTGTAAAAATTACCCTTAGGTTTTAAAATATGTCCACAGATATACGCGAGCTTTTAAAAGAACGAATTCTCATCATTGACGGCGCGATGGGAACGATGATCCAGCGCTACGAACTCGGCGAACAGGAGTATCGCGGCAAGCGCTTTTCCCTTGAGCAGCACGACCATTCTGATCCAAATCATCGCTGCTGGGAAAATGATGTAAAAGGCAATAACGATTTACTTGTGCTCTCACAGCCGGAAATTATCGGTGAAATTCACCGCGAATACCTTGCAGCAGGCGCTGATATTATCGAAACCAATACATTCAATTCCAATAAATTCGCACAGGCCGACTACGAAATGCAGGAGCTTGTGTATGAATTAAACTTTGAAGCAGCGCGCATTGCAAAAGAAGCCGCCGAGGAATTTTCTTTAAAAACTCCTGACAAACCACGTTTTGTCGCTGGCGCAATCGGCCCGACGAATAAATCGCTCTCGCTTTCGCCTGATGTGAATGACCCGGGTTTCCGCGCTGCAACGTGGGATGAAGTTGCTGAGGCGTATGAAGAGCAAATCCGCGGGCTCGTGGACGGCGGCGTGGACTTGCTTTTGGTCGAAACAATCTTTGATACGTTGACTGCAAAAGCCGCGATTTTTGCAATTTCCCAATTCTTTAAAAACGGCGGCAAAAAGCTTCCTGTTATGCTTTCGGGAACAATCGTGGACATGAGCGGGCGCACGCTTTCGGGCCAGACAACGGAAGCATTCTGGAATTCCGTTTCGCACTGCGAAAATCTTTTGTCTGTTGGTTTAAATTGCGCGCTCGGCGTTGAGCAGATGCGCCCGTTCATCGAAGAGCTTTCGCGTGTGGCGCCGACGTTCGTGAGTATTTATCCAAACGCAGGCTTGCCCAATGAATTTGGCGGCTACGACGAAACGCCGGACGATATGGCGGGCTTTTTAAAAGAATTTGCTGAATCGGGTTTTTACAATATCGTTGGTGGCTGCTGCGGTACGACGCCCGACCATATCCGCGCAATGGCCGAAGCTGTCAAGCTTTTAAAACCGCGTGAGATTCCTGAGCGTGAACCATTTCTGCGCCTGTCAGGACTTGAGCCGGTGGAATTACGTCCTGAAACGAATTTCGTCAACGTCGGCGAGCGCACGAATATTACCGGCTCAAAGCAATTTGCAAAGCTGATTTTAAATGGCGATTATGAAGCGGCGCTTGTCGTGGCGCGGCAACAGGTGGAGAACGGCGCGCAGATAATTGACATCAACATGGACGAAGGGATGCTCGATTCTGAAGCCGCGATGGTGAAGTTTTTAAATCTCATCGGCTCCGAGCCAGATATTTCGCGCGTTCCCGTGATGATTGACTCGTCAAAATGGAGCGTGATTGAGGCCGGTTTAAAATGTTCTCAAGGGAAAGGAATTGTTAATTCAATTTCCTTAAAAGAAGGCGAGGATAAGTTTAAGGAATATGCGCGTAAGGTGCATAGTTACGGTGCGGCGGTTATCGTGATGGCGTTTGATGAGGAAGGTCAGGCGGATAATTTTGAAAGAAGAATCCAGATTTGTCAGCGCGCATATGATATTCTTACGAAGGACGTCGGTTTTGCGCCGCAGGACATCATTTTCGACCCGAATATTCTGACTGTCGCGACTGGAATTGAGGAGCATAATAATTACGCCGTTGATTTTATAAAAGCGACGAAATGGATTAAGGAAAATCTGCCGTTCGCCAAGGTTTCCGGCGGTGTGAGCAATGTGTCGTTTTCTTTCCGCGGAAATGAACCCGTGCGGCGCGCGATGCACTCGGCGTTTCTCTATCACGCGATTGCCGCCGGGCTGGATATGGGAATTGTGAATGCCGGGCAACTTGATATTTACGCGGATATTCAGCCGGAATTGCTCGAACGAGTGGAAGACGTGCTTTTAAATCGCAGGCCTGATGCTACTGAGCGTTTGGTGGAATTTGCCGAAACTTTTAAAAGCGTTGGGAAAACCGTTGAAAAAGACGAAGCGTGGCGTAATGAACCCGTCTTTGAGCGTTTAAAACACGCGCTTGTGAAAGGCATTGTTGAATATATAGACGAAGACACGGAAGAAGCGCGTCAGCAATTTGAAAAACCCCTTGAGGTTATTGAAGGACCACTGATGGCCGGCATGAGTGTCGTCGGTGATTTATTTGGAGCAGGTAAAATGTTCCTGCCGCAAGTCGTGAAATCGGCGCGCGTGATGAAAAAATCCGTTGCGTATTTGCTGCCGTACATTGAGGCGCAAAAGCTGATTTCCGGTGATGAATCGAAAAATAACGGCGTTGTCCTCATGGCGACGGTGAAAGGTGACGTGCACGACATCGGTAAAAACATCGTTGGCGTGGTGCTTGGCTGTAATAATTTTAAAGTGATTGACCTCGGCGTGATGGTTTCGGCAGATAAAATCCTGCAAACGGCGATTGATGAAAAGGTGGACGTTATCGGACTGAGCGGCCTTATCACGCCATCGCTCGACGAAATGGTTCACGTGGCAAAAGAAATGACGCGTCGCGGTTTAAAAATCCCGTTGCTGATCGGCGGAGCTACGACCTCGCGTATGCACACGGCTGTAAAAGTCGCGCCTGCGTATGAAGGGCCGGTAGTTCACGTATTGGACGCATCGCGTTCGGTGCCGGTTGTGCAGAGTTTGATTGGGGTAGATTCGCGCGGGAAATTCTCTGAGGATATTAAAACCGAATATGAGAAACTTCGCACGGAACATGCGAAAAAGCAGTCTGAAAAAAATCTTTTAAAAATCGAAAAAGCGCGTGAAAACAAACCAAAATATGACTGGAACGAAGTGCCAATTACCGAGCCGCTCCAGCTTGGCGTGCGCACATTAAAAGATTACCCGCTGGAAAATTTACGCCCGTATATTGACTGGACGCCGTTTTTCATTTCGTGGGAATTGAAAGGGAAATATCCCGACATTTTAAAAAACGAAAAATACGGCGTTGAAGCGACAAAGCTTTTCAACGATGCGAATGCGCTTTTGGACAAGATCATCGAAGAAAATCTTTTAAAAGCCGAAGCTGTGTATGGGATTTTCCCTGCGAATAGCAACGGTGATGATATAGAGATTTTTAAAACTGATTTTGAAAGAACGGAAACGGAAGCTGTTTTTCACACGATCCGCCAGCAAAATGCAAAAGCTGCGGGCATTCCGAATTACGCGCTTGCTGACTGGATAGCGCCAAAGGAAAGCGGCGTGAAGGATTACATCGGTGCGTTTGCCGTGACGACGGGAATTGGCATTGAGAAAATTGTTTCGGAGTTTGAAAAAAATCATGACGACTATAATTCCATTATGACAAAAGCGCTTGCAGACCGCCTTGCTGAAGCATTTGCCGAGCATCTTCATGAGCGTGTTCGGAAGGAATTCTGGGGTTATGCGCCGGAGGAATCTTTTAAAAACGAGGAGCTTGTTAAAGAAGAATATCGTGGAATTCGTCCGGCGCCCGGCTATCCCGCACAGCCCGACCACACGGAGAAAACGACGCTTTTCAATTTGCTGGAAGTGGAAGGCCACACGCATATTTCACTGACGGAATCGCTGGCGATGTACCCGGCGGCGTCCGTCTGCGGAATGTATTTTGCACATCCTGAAGCGAAGTATTTTCCTGTCGGTAAATTATCGAAAGACCAGATTACGGATTATGCAGAGCGGAAAAAGATGAGTGTGGAGGAAGTGGAGCGCTGGCTGAGTCCGGTGCTGGGATATTAGAATGAGTAAATTTATCTTTTAAAAGCTCGTTTTTTGAACGGGCTTTTTTTTTACTTCAACCGACAATTTCTTCGGAAATCGGCTCACTTTCAAGGAGGAAGTAGGTGGTCATTATCCCTTTGCCTTTTACAGTGATTTCTGTACGCTCAAGGAAAGAAAACTTTTCTCCAAGAGCATCCTTGAATTCTTTCGTAGTATGAATTTTCCCTGGTTCGCCGTGTGATTCCATGCGGCTGGCTGTATTGACGGCATCGCTCCAGAGGTCGTAAGCGAATTTCTTTTCTCCGACCACCGCTCCAACTGCTTCGCCGCTGCTGATTCCTATTCTCAGAAGTAATTCACGCCCAAATTCCAAAGAAAATTTTTTCATTTCATTTTGCATTGCAAGCGCGAAATTCGCAATTCGTTCAGCGTGATCTTCGCATGGCTCTGGTGCGCCGCCTACTACCATGTAGGCATCGCCGATTGTTTTAATCCGCTCAACGCCAAAGTGCTCGGTCAGGCGGTCAAAACGCGTGTAGAGGTTATTCAAGAGGGAAACCATTTTCCTCGGCTCAAATTCAGCTGAAAGAGGCGTAAAGTTAACAATATCTGCAAAGAGGATTGAGACACATTCGTAATGATCAGCGATATCACGTTCGCCGGACTTCAGGCGCTTCGCAATTGAGGCGGGCAGCACATTAAGTAAGAGCGCATCTGAATTTTCACGTTCTGCCTCAAGCTGAGTATTTTTTACACCAAGTTCAGTGTTTGCCTGCTCAAGGTCGCCAAGCTGTCTGCGCTTGTCTTCTAAAACGAGATTTACAGCTTCAAAAATGTGCCTGTACTCATCATCTTCAGGTACGTGGGTTATTGAGAGATTATCAAGATCGTTATCACTGATTTTTGCAAGCAGAGTGTAAAGTTGTTTGAGCCGCTCGGTATGATATGAGTTCCCGGATAAACTGTTGAATCGCTTTGGTAAAGGATCTTTTGTTTTATGGTGAGCAGCAAATTCCCGGAGAAGCGCGGTGATTGCCTCATGCTCATCACTAAAAACATTCCACTTATTCATCACCTGGGGATTAAATGGAACGGCGAGACTGAATGCAGCATGAATAATAGGGCTGACAACGAGATACGTTTCCAGTTTACTATGAATCGGTTCGCTAAATAATGTAACTGAGTTTTTGCGGACCTGGCTGTCATTTCCCCGCACCTGAACTGCATTGGAGAAAAAGTAAAACTTTTTATTCCCAAAATCCATATCGCGAACGACACTCCGGAAAATATCCAGATTAATGCTATCCTTTGTTGACCGGCCAACTACTTTTTGAAAAATGATATTACCTTCAATTACCGATTGCTGATATACCAATTCGCCGTCGGGTACCTGCCAATGATCGAAGGAAATCTGGCGCAAGCGCAAGCCCTTTTGCTCGAAATAGGAATGCTGGTCAGGATTTTCTTCCCAGAGTTTTTCAAACGCAGGATTTACCGGAAAAAAAATATTTTCCTGTTTTAAAGGAATATTCGGAATCGGCGGATAAAGCTTTCTCAATATTATATACAAAGCATCCAGCACGAAAACCGCGGCTGCCAGTGTGAGAAGGAAAATATTGTGTGAATCAGTAAGCGCAAAGAATAAGGAAAAGCATCCGGTTCCGAATATTTTTAACCATCCAACGTGGGTTGCAAAATGATAGCGATCACGGTAATTTAAAAAAAGGAAAAGATAGCCGGCAGAAATTATCAGATTAAGAATATATGCTGAGGTGCCACCAAGTCGTGCCGAACCGTCACCATGAACTGGCATGTTATCAAAGCCGCTTACACCGAATGACCATATGAAAAGCAGCCAGAATGCAACCAGTGTAAAAAAAAGTGGTTTAATATTTTTACGGAAGATTTCCTTTTCAAATTGTTTGTAGCCATAGCGCAGGCCGAGAATCACAATGTAAATATCAAGAAAAAACCATGCGCGGTAGCCCCAAAGGTAAACTTCACCAAGATTATTATATGGCGAGAAAGGGAAACTGTATATGAATTCCCATGCAAAATTTCCTGCTATCACGTAAAGCGGCATCTCTATAAAGCGATGGCGTTGCGCATTGCGAATGATCTCAATATAAAGGATTACCCACAGTACACTTCCCAGAAGCGTCAGTGAAAGCTCAAATATCGTGTAATCCGTTGTATTAAACCAGGTGTGCATATCTTGGATATATTTCTTTAAAAGTTTTCCTAGCCGGTAAGACTTTCCGGTACCTGAAATTGCTGTGATTTCCTATCGGAATAGTGTGCGAGCACGGCTTTAACAACATTGTGCGTAAACCAGCGCATTATTTTTCCGAAAAGTGGTGTACTCTGCTCATAAGTTGTGAAAATATTGATCGTTTTGTGAAGGATCTTCTCTGCTGACTCAATAAATCTGCTTGTACCGGAAGAAATTCCAATAGCGTTACTGACTTTTTCACCAACGAAATGATGAATAAGATGTGTTGTAAACCAGCGCGTAATAATTGAAGGACAGAGATAATGCATAAATTCCACGAGAGATTTCGTAAGGTCCTCGCCTTCGGGAGAGTAGCCCGCCTGCCGTGCAAGGATTTTTCTATGAAGGATTCCTGACTGCTCAAAATCCATTGGAATATTTTCCGGTGTAATACCCAGCAAGTATGCGGTAACAGCCCACATGTGAACAAAGTTTTCCCGCTGGTTATGAGAAACTTTTATACCCGCCATCCTGCTACCTATGATCACTGAATAAGAAAAAGTCGTCAGTGTAAATGCAAGATCTTCCTGGTTGATCGGTACTCCAAGTTCTGTGACATCCCATTCAGCGGGAGAATTTTTTGTGAAATAGCGGATCGCTGCATGGATCAACCGTACTTTCAAGATCGCCTCAATCGCCCTGCCGTTTTCAGTAAAGCCGCCTTGCTGCATAACGCTTGAAGCAAATTGCAACGTCTCCATGATCCGGTGAATATATGGCGCGACAACAGTTTTATGAGCTATCAATCGGCCTGTCGCATGAAGTACCTGCGCTCCCCGATGGAGTGCATAGCACTCAGGAAGTGATTTGCACAAAAGGACAAATGCACCAACCAAACCGAAATCTGTAGAGATTCTTTCCGCCTGTTTGATCTTTTCCGGGTCAAACCATTCCGGGAGGATAGATGCCTGAAGAACATATTCCTTTAAAGCAGGTGGGGTGGACTCCGGCAGGAAAAGTTTATTCCCTGTGAGCAGAGTCATTATTTCACGCGCAGACGAAAAAGAGCCATCTGCTATTAGACGCTCAATTGTGGTATCTGCGAAGGGATCGCCTATCTGGCGCTGTAAATCCCAGTAAGCATTATCGAGTGAAATTTTCACATGAATTTCCGGGAATTTTTGGTGATGCCTCAAATTAGCATTTTTCGGTTTCAATCAAAAATTTTTCTTTTAGGAAACTCATAATAAGTTTTAAAAATCTTTTAAAGCTTTTTTGGTTTTTAAAAGCTCTTGAAAATTTCTTTTTAAAAACTTTCCTTTTCTTTAAAAAAATTACCGCCGATTGTGTAATTTACCGCTCACATAAAAAATACAAAAACAAGTTCATATTCTTTTAAAAACGAGGCAGTTGCATGTTTCAGAATCGCGAATATAAGTGGGTCTATCTTTTCGATGAGGGTAAAGGCAAGGGAAGCGAACTTTTAGGCGGGAAAGGCGCCGGACTTTCGGATATGACGAGCGCAGGATTTCCTGTGCCGCCGGGGCTTTTGATCACGACGGAAGCATGTAACTCATACTACGATTATGACAAGCAATTCCCCGAAGGAATGTGGACGCAGACACGTGAGATGCTTGGCGAAATTGAAAAGAAAACCGGGAAGCTTTTTGGCGATCCTGCAAATCCACTTTTAGTTTCGGTGCGTTCGGGTGCTCGTATCTCCATGCCGGGAATGATGGACACGGTTTTAAATCTCGGGTTGAATGATGCGACCGTTGAGGGGCTGGCAAAACTCACTTCTAATGAAAAATTTGCTTACGATTCATATAGGCGCTTTATCGCGATGTTTGGCGAGATCGTGATGGACGTGCCGAAGGAGAATTTTCACCGCGTGATGGAGCGCGTTCTCGCACAGACGGCAACGCATAATGATAATGAACTGACGGTTGAGCAGCTGCAGGAAATTATTACAGCTTTTAAAAGGATTATTGTGTCTGAAACCCATGGAATAGGTTTTCCAGAAGATCCGTACGAGCAGCTTCGCATGGCAATTTCAGCCGTTTTCGATTCGTGGATGGGACGACGTGCAATTGATTACCGGCGAATTAACCAGATACCGGATAATATTGGAACGGCAGTTACTATTCAGTCCATGGTTTTTGGGAATATGGGCGAAACGTCTGGTACAGGTGTGGCTTTTACGCGTAATCCTTCAACAGGTGAGAAAAAGCTGTATGGCGAATTTCTTTTAAACGCGCAGGGCGAGGATGTTGTAGCAGGCGTTCGAACTCCGATGCCGATTGAGAAAATGAAAGAATCGCTGCCCGAAGCTTTTAAAAACTTCACCGAATGTTGCGACCGGCTGGAGGAGTATTACTGCGATATGCAGGATATTGAATTTACCGTTGAAAATAATGTGCTCTACATTTTGCAGACACGTTCTGGGAAGCGTACAGGCGCGGCTTCTGTACGAACTGCTGTGGAAATGGTACATGAAAATTTAATTGATAAAGAAAAAGCATTATTGCGTGTTTCGCCAGAACATGTGGACCAATTGCTCCACCGCGGTATTGACCCAAAGGCGAAGGTAGATGAATTGACCAAAGGACTTCCGGCTAGTCCGGGCGCGGCGCAGGGGAAAGTAGTTTTTGATCCTGATACTGCCGAGGAAATGGGAAAAGCCGGTGAACAGGTGATTCTTGTGCGGCAGGAAACAAGTCCGGATGATTTTCACGGAATGGTGGCGGCTCAGGCGATCTTAACGGCTCGTGGTGGAATGACCTCTCATGCTGCTGTCGTTGCTCGCGGCATGGGAAAACCGTGTGTGGCGGGTGCAGGCGCAATAAATGTAGATTATAATAATCAGTTGTTTCATGTTGATGGGCGAAGCATTTGCAAGGGCGACTGGATCACGATTGACGGCTCTACAGGGCGCGTACTTTTGGGCAAAGTGCCGACGGTGGAGCCGACGCTTGACAAAAATTTTGAAACGCTGATGGAATGGGCTGATGAGGTTCGTGTTTTAAAAGTCCGCACGAATGCAGACACGCCGCATGATGCTAAAATTGCACGTGAGTTTGGTGCTCAGGGGATTGGCCTGTGCCGCACCGAGCACATGTTTTTCCAGGAAGAACGTCTCGCTGCTGTTCGCAAAATGATACTTTCGGAAAATCTTGCTGAATTACACTCTACTCTTGCGAAAATGCTGCCGTTTCAGCGGGAAGATTTTGCAGGGATTTTTAAAGAAATGGATGGCCTCCCTGTTACGATTCGCCTGCTTGATCCTCCCCTTCACGAGTTTTTGCCGGGGCATGAGGAGCTTTTAAGCGAACTTTCGGAATTAAAAACCTCGCTGCAAAATGAGCAAACTATGCAGACAATGGATAGTACTCTCGACAAAATCTACGAAAAGCGTCGTCTGCTACGACAGGTAGAGCGGATGCGCGAGCAAAATCCGATGCTTGGGCTTCGTGGCTGCCGATTGGGGATTTTATATCCTGACCTTACGCGGATGCAGGTGCGTGCTATTTTTGAAGCTGCATGCGAAGTGCAGGGTGAAGGAAAAAAAGTATTGCCGGAAATCATGATACCGCTTGTGTCCACAGCAGGTGAACTTGCTTTACAAAAACAACTTGTGCATGAAACTGCCGAAAAAGTGATGGGCGAGCATGGCGTTACTGTCAATTACACCGTAGGTACAATGATCGAGCTGCCACGCGCAGCACTTACTGCAGGAAAGATCGCCGAGCATGCAGACTTTTTCTCCTTCGGAACGAATGACCTCACGCAGACGACACTTGGGCTCAGCCGTGATGATGCAGGCCGCTTTCTGACACATTATCTGGATAAAAAAATCTACGAGGATGACCCATTTCAAACAATTGACCAGGAAGGCGTTGGCGAACTGATAAAAATTGCCGTAGAGCGTGGCCGCGCTGTAAAACCACTTTTAAAAATGGGAATTTGCGGTGAGCATGGGGGCGAGGCGCGTTCGATTGAGTTTTGCCATAATATTGGGCTGGAATATGTGAGCTGTTCACCGTTCCGGGTTCCGGTGGCGCGGCTGGCGGCGGCTCATGCGGCTTTGAAGAATAAGGTCGGGTGATCTTTTGACGCGGGATCCCTCTGTCCTGCGGACATCTCCCTTCCTAAGGGAGACTTTTTCTTTTCTTTGCAGTTCATCTTTGATGAACCTGCAAAGTATTTTTAAAGAGAGATTAAAAATAAAACAGCAGAAGTACGTTCTGAAAGTAAATTAAAGTGCATTTTAAAAACGCAGTTTTTAAAACAATAAAAAAAGTCTCCCTTAGGAAGGGAGATGCCCGTAGGGCAGAGGGATTCTTCCAATGGCAAACCTCATCACAACAGGCTTCCACTATCCCTACAATCCCGACCTCGTAGAGCGCGCCAAAGAGCTTCGCAAAAATATGACAAAAGCCGAGCGCAAACTCTGGTATGAATTTTTAAAGAACCACAAATTTGTATTTTTGCGGCAGCGTCCGATTGATAATTTTATCTTAGATTTCTACTGTTCTGAATTAAATCTTGCGATTGAAGTTGATGGAGATTCTCACTATTCAACCGATGCAATCGAATATGACAATTATCGCACCGATATTTTAAAAGGATATGATATCACAGTTCTGCGATTTACCAATGATGATGTTTTAAAAAACTTTGATGGGGTTTGTCAAAGAATTGATGAGTTTTTAAAAACTAGCATTCATCCGTTGTAAAAAGAAAATCTTTAAAAGCTCTTTTTAAAAATCATGCACGCACACGCTTTACGACATATTCTTTTAAAAGCATTGGCTTTCGGCGTTATTTCATGTTTGTTCGTACACTGCGCTAACAGAGCTGAAAATTGCATTTATCTAATTCCTAAGGGTTTCACAGGAAATGTTGTAATAGTTTTTGGGCAGAAAAACGGGGAACAAATTGAATATAAAAATGAAAAAAGATTATATAGAATACCTGAAAATGGCGTTTTAAAAACAAAATTTCAAAAGAAGTATGGAATAGCAAATATGTATTTTCTTCGAGAATCTTCTTTAAAAGAAAATGATACTATTAAATATATGAATCCAGCAGATTGGAATAATATTAAATTAGATTCAAGTAAAATTGCTGTTTGGAATTTACAGAGTGGAAATAAACTGATAGGAAAAGAAAAAGTACACTTTGAACTTTTAACAATTGGGCAAATAAAGAAATCTGATTCTATTTCAAATTTAAGAAGCAACTTTATGTGGAGTATTCTTGATTCACTTTAAATAAACCACCCCTCCCAACAAATTCCAATCCCATCCGTCCACACCTTTCTTTACAACCGCAAATCTTTTAAAACCACTAATTATATTTGCTAAATGATTACAGTTTCAGGCGTTACGAAGGCGTACGGGTCCAAACAGCTTTTTGAAAATGTGTCCGTGCAGTTCATTCCGGGCAACCGCTACGGTCTTACAGGCCCGAATGGCGCGGGAAAATCCACGTTCATGAGGATTTTGCAGGCGGACGAGGAGCCGAATAGCGGCTACGTGAATGTGCCTGAGAAAATCGGCATTTTGCGTCAGGATCAGTTCCGCTATGACAATAACCGCATTATTGACACGGTGCTCATGGGCAATCCGAAGCTCTGGGCGGCGCTCGACGAACGCGAAAAGCTCTGGAACGAGCCGAACCTGACCGACGAAATGGGCATGCGCCTTGGCGAACTCGAAGGCATCGTTGCTGACGAGAACGGCTACGTGGCGGAAGTGGACGCTGCGAAATTGCTGGAAGGCATCGGCATTCCCGAGGACAAGCACTATCAGCTGATGAATACGCTCGCGACAGATTTGAAATTCCGCGTGCTCCTTGCGCAGGCGCTTTTTGGCGAACCTGAAGCGCTGCTGCTGGACGAGCCGACCAACTATTTGGATTTGGCGTCTATCAAGTGGCTTGAGGACAATCTTCGCGACTATCGCGGTACGCTCGTGGTGATTTCCCACGACAGGCACTTTTTAAATGCCGTGTGTACGCACATCGCCGATATTGATTACGATACGATTATCATTTATCCGGGTAATTATGACGACATGGTTTTTTCAAAAGTTGCGTCGCGTGATAAGATTGAATCTGAAAATAATATTAAAGCGAAAAAAATTGCGCAGCTCCAGGATTTCGTAAACCGCTTTGGTGCGGGAACGCGTTCGAGCCAGACGCAGTCACGTAAAAAGGAAATTCAGCGTATGGAAATGACTGAGCTGAAACGCTCGAACATCCAGCGCCCGTATATTAAATTTGAGCAGAAACGCCCGTCAGGACGAATGGTTTTTGATGTGAAAAATATCTTTAAATCATACGACCAGCCGGACGGAAGCGTTCTGAACGTGATTGAAGATTTTTCAATGACGGTCAATCGCGGCGAAAAAATCGCCATCATCGGTAATAACGGACGCGGTAAAACCACGCTTTTAAAACTTCTCATGCGTGAAATTACGCCTGATGCAGGTGCAATTGAAGAAGGGCATGAAGTTGCGCTTGGATATTTTCCGCAGGATTATAAAGAAGGTATTGAGCACGGCATGACGGCTTTTAAATGGCTTGAAAGCTTTTCAAAAGATGAAACAAACGAGTACCTTCGCGGAATTCTCGGGCGCATGCTTTTCAGCGGCGACGAGGCTTTAAAAAAGACGCAATCTCTTTCGGGAGGTGAGTCAGCGCGTTTGATTCTTTCAAAATTACAACTGCTTCAAAACAACACGCTTATTCTTGACGAACCAACGAACCACTTGGATTTGGAAGCCGTCAGCGCATTGGGCGATGCACTTGAGAAATTCCAAGGAACAGTAATCTTCGTCAGCCATGACCGCGACCTTGTGACAAACGTTGCAACACGCGTGATTGAGCTTACTGAGGACGGAATCGCCGATTACGACGGCCCGTACGAAGAATATCTCGAAGCGCTCGCCACCGGCAAACCAAGCGCACAGCCGCAGAAAAAGAAAATGGCGATGGCGTAAGCCTCTTTAAAAAAGGTTTTTAAAAATCCCTCTTTATCTTTTGATGAAGCGGGATTTTTCTTTTTAAAAAGATGTTGTACTTTCGCTTTCAAAACTTTTAAAAACTCCGTTTTTCTTTTAAAAATGACGCCAATAATCTATATCCTCGATAACAATCCCGACGTTTTAAAAACAATTGAAAAAGATTTAGCCGAACATTACGGCGATAAATACCGGCTTATGTTCGCAGAGCAGTGCAGTGATGCACTCAGCATTTTAAAAGACCTGTGTGACTCAGGCGAAACTGTCGCAATGCTGCTTAGCGACCAGAATATGCCAAATATGTCCGGCGTCGAGTTTTTAAAAGAAGCGCAGGAAATTTTTCCTAAAGCGATGCGCGTGCTGCTGACGGCGTATCACAAAAAGGAAGACGCGGTGAACGCCATCAATGAAATCGGACTGGATTATTACCTGATGAAGCCGTGGGACCCGCCGGAGGAAAAGCTGTATCCCGTGCTGGACGATATTCTGGAGGAATGGCAGTCGCATCACGTGAAGGATAACAAAAGCGGAATCCAGATTGTCGGCTATCAGTATTCTAAAAAAACACATGAAATAAAGGAATTTCTCTCGGGCAATCTTTTTCCTTTTAAATTTTTTAAAACCGAATCTGCAAAAGGGCAGGAGCTTTTAAAAAAGCATAATCTCAACGGGAAAAAGCTTCCGGTTGTGATTTTTGAAGATAATTCATTTCTTGAACGCCCTGAACTGACTGAGCTTGGCGAAAAAGTCGGTTTAAGCTCTCACGCGTCCGCGAAATTCTATGATGTGATAATTATCGGCGCAGGTCCGGCAGGACTTGCAGCGGCGGTTTATGGCGCCAGTGAAGGTTTAAAAACTCTCCTCATCGAACGTCATTCGCCGGGAGGACAGGCGGGGACGAGTTCGCGAATTGAAAATTATCTTGGTTTTCCTTCGGGATTGAGCGGCGCAGAATTGACGCGCCGCGCAATTACACAGGCAGAACGCCTTGGCGCTGAATTCCTCACGCCACAAGAAGTAACGGAAATTGCCGTGAAAGGTGATTATAAAATCGTGAAGCTTGCTGACGGAACAGATGTGCGCGCGCGCAGTATTGTCATTACGACTGGCGTTGATTGGCGGAAGCTCGAAGTGCAAAATGTTGATAAATTTACCGGTGCCGGGATTTATTACGGTTCCGCGACGACGGAAGCGATTGAGTGCCGGGACAAGGACGTGTATATCGTTGGCGCAGGGAATTCAGCGGGGCAGGCGGCGGTCTACCTGGCGAATTACGCGAACAACGTGAAAATGCTGATTCTTGAAGATTCTTTAAAAGAAATGATGTCGCAGTATTTGATTGACCAGATTGAATCAACGGAAAATATTGAAGTGCTGCCGAAAATGTCTGTTGTGGCGGTGGAAGGCGAAAAAAATCTGGAAAAAGTGATTGCCGAACATCTCGATACGAAAGAAAAAAAGGCGTTCGATGCGGGCGCGCTGTTTATTTTTATCGGCGCAAAACCATTCACCGACTGGATAAAACTCAATATTTTTAAAGACGAGCGCGGCTTTATTGAAACGGGGCGCGACCTGATGAAGCACGGCGAAAAGTTTAAAAAAGTCTGGCATCTCGACCGCGAACCCTTCCTTTTAGAAACCTGCACACCGGGAATTTTTGCCGCAGGCGACGTTCGCTCCGGCGCTATAAACCGCATTGCATCAGCCGTTGGCGATGGCGCGATGGCGATAAAATTTGTGCATGAATATTTGGCGGAGTAGAGTTTTAAAAATAAAAGCCGGTTTTAAAAACTAAATCGTTACATTGCTGTAGCTTCTCAATGCGAGAGGCGTTTTAAACGAAGAGTTTTTAAAAGCAATGGATACTGAAATTGAAGTCTGCGTGCATTTGCAGGAAGTCGGCGACATTAAAAAAACTGCGGAAAAGCAGGAGTGCGAGGAATGTGTGAAAACCGGCGACGACTGGGTTCACCTGCGCGTATGCCAGACCTGCGGCGGCGTCCACTGCTGCGATGCTTCGAAAAACAAACACGCCGAAGAGCATTTTCATCAGACGCATCATCCCGTCATTTCTTCCGCGCAGCCCGGCGAAGAATGGCTGTATTGCTACAAGGACAATTCGTTTACGGGATATTAAGTTTTTAAAACTTCTATCTCGCCGTTTTTAAACAAAAGTACAGTTCCGTATCGGAATTAATTTGTTTATTCATCCAGACACGTTGCGCGTCCATAATCGCTGTGCGCGCAAGCTGTGCTGTACGCCGTACGTAACTGTCCCACGTTTCATTATCGCCACGCGTATCAAATTCCGCCGTTAATTCCGTAGAAATATCGTAATCCGTTCGCGACCGCACGAGCCAGCCCTCCCAGCCCGTAATTGCAAAACTACTGTCCATCAGAGCTTCAATCGCGCGAATAGCATCAACGTGATTAAGCACAATTTCATCGCGCGAAAGCGAGCGCGCACGCGTCATCGCCGGAAGTATTTGAAGTGGATTCATTGATTTTCTTTTTAAAAATAAAGCGCAAAGTTACGGAATTCCGAACAGCTTTGCGCTTGATTAGAGTTTCAATAGTTTTAAAAACTTTTAAAAAAGAAAAATCCCCTCCTTGGAGGGGTGGCCGCAGGCCGGGGAGGGTTCGCGTCAGAAGGTCGCGTTCGTTTGACGCGGGGCCCTCCCCGCCCTTTGGGCACCCCTCCGAGGAGGGGAATTGCTATGCCTAATTTTAAAAGTTTTAAAAACACTTTTTAAAACTCAACATTCACACCAATACTCGGCAAAATCCCAAGCCCGCCGGTCTGCTGCTCAACACGCTGCGTGCGCTGATTCCACCGTGGCGCGCTGAAATTCTTGCGGTTATACACATTTTGCACATCAATATATGTGACGAGCTGCACATTGGTAAAATTCCAGCGTTTGTCGAGGCGGGCGTCGAGTGCGTGGAAAATCGGCAGGCGCTCACCTTCGTTGTATTGCGAGAAATCAAGCGAGCCAGCGCGTGTTCCTGATGTGATAAACGGCGTCGTCGGAACGCCCGTTGCAAGCCGGAATTTCGCACTGAATTCCCATTCCGGAGAAAACCTGTAGCCCGAGGCAATATTAAAAATCACGCGGCTGTCAAACGGGCTCGGTCGGCTTTTTCCTTCGATAGAAGTGAAGCTTGTTTGATTGATTGAAAGCGAAATCAACCCGTACAACGGAATTTCGGCTAATTTTTTCTGCATGAAAAATTCAATTCCGCGCGCTTCACCTGTTGCTGTTCCGTCGAGCGGCTCAAGGCCGAAGGGAATATCCGACTGGATATCATCAAAGCCCGACGGCGCGAGAACTGCCTGCGGGCGCAGGAGCCGTGCGGGATAATTGCCGTACATTTTAAAATACGCTTCGACCTGGAATTTTAAATCGCTCGCGAGAATGTGCTCGTAACCCAGTACAAACATATCAGCGCGAATTGCATCAAGCCGTTCAGAATTTCCCCTATCGCCTACAAGCCAAATGAATGACGGCGCCTGGTAATATCTGCCCGCGCTGGCGTTAATGCTTGAAACATCCGTTAAGGAATAACTTGCTGAAACTCGGGGAGAAACGTAGAATTGATTTTTTAAAAATGCGTAATAGTCAAGGCGGCTGCCTGCCGTTACGCGAAAACTCTCGCTCACCGGATAAACCAGAGTCGCATATGCGCCACCGCGAAATGCCGTAAAGCTCGTGTCCGTTTGCAGCGGCTGCGGCGTGCCATCTTCTGCGCGGCGCACTTCTCCCGGGATGAGCAGGTCGTATTCCAGCTTTGACGCGTATTTTACATTTGCGCCAAAGTCAATTTCGCCCGTTTCAAACGCCTGCATTACGACGTCGGCGCGGAGCGAATTTTCACCTTCAGCCGAACTGTTTTTTAAAATCGGGTTCAGCAGCGAGTCATTTTGGAACGTGTCGAAATTCGTGAACGTACGCCCGAGCGTGACATTCATAAAACCGTTTTTTAAAAGATGTTTCCACGTCAGGCCGCTGAAATACTGCTGCTGGTTGGGAATTGCCACGCGGCTGTTTTTAAAACGCCCTTCCGCATCATCGTTGTCAATTTCCACCGAATTTAAAGCGCCGATTGTTAAAAATGAAAGCGAATTTTTCTCATCAAAACGGTGCGTGAGCTTCGTTTGAAAATCCCAGTATTGTGGGATAAAACTCAAACCTGCGGCTTTAAAAATAAAATCGAGATAGCTGCGGCGCGCGCTGAAAAGGAAATTCCCGTTCTGTCCCAGCGGCCCTTCGCCGATGACGCCAAAACCCGTTGCGGACAAATTCACTTCGCCGCCGAACGCTTCTTCATTTCCTTCGCGCAGCGTGATATTCGTGAGCGAAGAAACCTTATCGCCGTACTTCGCACCAAAACCGCCCGCGGAAAAGCTCGCCTCGCGCACAAAATCAATATTGATAAGCGACAGAGGCCCGCCTGTGGAACCCTGCGAACCAAAGTGATTGATATTCGGCACTTCAATATTATCCACTACAAACAAGTTTTCAAATGGCGCGCCTCCACGCACAACCAAATCATTCCGCCCGGCTGAGGTCACGCCAACGCCCGGCAGCAGCGCCACCGCACGAACAACGTCTTCCTGGACACCCGGCGCGCGGCGAATTTCTTCCGCGCCAAGAATCTGCGTGCTCGTTATCGTTTCCGGCGTTTTTTGAAAATAATTCGCCGTGACTATTACTTCATCAGTCTGCACTGCCGATTCGCGCATTTCGACCGTCACCGTTACTGCCTTCGCTGTGCTCACAACAATGTCAGACTGCAAAAATGCCTCGTAGCCGAGCGCCGTGACTTTTAAAGAATATACTCCGGCAGGCGCATTATTGATGACAAATTTTCCCTGCGAATTCGCAATAGAACCAACCTTCGTCCCAACAAGAGTGACGGTCGCGCCGCTGACGGCTTCCTGTGTCGTTGCATTCACGATTGTTCCGGTTACAGTCCCGGTTGAAGCTGTCGCTTGAGCGATTTCACTTTGCGCAAAAACAGGGTTTTTAAAAGAAAATGCTGCAAAAAAAATGGCGAAGAAAATCGCGAAGCGTGTGAAAATGGTGTTCATGCTGTATTTTTGTGATGGTAATTATGTTTTCCGGTGAATATACGATGTGCGTTATAACACGGTTTTTTATAAAGAATTTTAAAGGTAACTTTTTTTGAGCAATTCTTACGATTTTAAAAGTAAAACGCCAAAAATTCGCCTCGCCATTTGCGCCTCAGGACGCGGCTCTAATGCACGTGCAATTATAGATTTCGCTTTAAAAAATGATGTGGCGTATGAAGTTGCGCTCATTATCAGTAATAATTCCAAAGCTGACGTCGCAAAGCTTGCTGCTGAAAACAACATTCCTTTCGCGCATATCAGTTCTGTAAAATTTCCAGATTATACTGAATATTCTGCGCAGTTTTTAAAAGTTTTAAAAGATGAGAAAATTGAAATGATAGCTCTCGCGGGCTTTATGAAAAAAATTCCGCAGTCTGTCATTGAAGCTTTTAAAAACAGGATTTTTAATATTCATCCGGCGCTGCTTCCGAAGTTTGGTGGGGAAGGAATGTACGGAATTTTCACGCACGAAGCGGTTTTAAAAAGTGGAGAAACGGAAACGGGCGTTACGATTCACCGAGTGGAAGGCGAGTACGATTCCGGTGAAATTCTTGCGCAGGAAAAGGTGCTGGTTTTTAAAAATGATACGGCGGAAACACTTGCTGCACGGGTTTTAAAAGTGGAGCACGAGCTGTATCCGAGAATTATTGACCGGCAGGCGGCGGCTCTTTTGTCAGCGTCTGCGTAGAAACGGATTTTTGTAGAGGCGGCGACTTTTTAAAAAGCCCTTTTAAACTGATAATTTCGCCTTTTGTAAAGAATCCCGTCACGCCGAGAAGGGCGAAAAATGCGAGGAAAGCAGCAGCTCGGATTGCAAACGAAACCCAGATTGAAAGCCCGTCGGTGAAATATACAGTTGCGAAATACACGCCGGCCGTGAGCGCAAGGATTGTACCGATTCTTTTAAAATCGTAATCGAGCGGGTAGACTTTTCGCGTGAAGTAATACAGGGCAACTGCGCCGATAAAATATGCGCCAAAAGTAGCCCACGCCGAGCCCCAGAAGCCGTAAAACGGAATAAGCAGGAAGTTTAAAGCGACGTTTGATGCGGCTGCAATTCCGGTGGCGATAGGCAAATATTTAGTCTGTTTTGTAATGTGAAATCCGGCGGCGAGATTCGTAAAAACGCCGTTGAAATAATAGCCCGCCATGACGATTGGAATGATGGAAAGCCCGACCCAGTAGCTCGGATTGATGAATTTCCCGCCGATGAAATCCATGCGAACGACGAATTCCATAAATAGCGACGTGACGAGAAAAACGATTGCCGCGATGAGCGTGAAGTATTTTAAAACGCGCGCGAAAAGCGGTTTGGAATCGGCGTCTTTTGCGTGGCTGAGATAGAATGGCTTGTACGCGGCTTCAAACATCGTGATGGTCATCATCATCGGCAGCGCAAGCCGGTAATTTGCCTGGTAAACGCCGACCGTTGCGGAATTTGTAAGCGCTTTTAAAATCGGGCGGTCAATGACGCTTAGTACAATCATGGAGAACGATGCCGGAACCGTTGGAAGGCCAAATCTGAACATATCTTTTAAAAGAATCGCGTCAATTTTCGGGCGGAAATATGCTAAAATTTCCGGCAGGAGAATGAGAACGCCAAATAAAGACGAACCAAGCCCAGCAATCACGATTCCATCGGCGCCCCAATGCAAATGAAAAACCAGAAGGAAGTTTAAAGCGACGTTGACAACAATAACCGCGAATTTTAAAAGCGCAAATTTTTTCGATTTTCCAAGCATTCGCAGCAGCGCAAATGGAATGAGCATCAGCGCATCCGCAAACGCAATGAAAGCCGCCATGCGAATTAAAAACGCGCCATTAGAAAGCTCGACGATTAATTTTGAATCTGCCAGCGGTTGTGCAAAAAGCGTAAAAAATAGGGTGAATGCGCCGCTGATAGTCAGAATTGCAAGAAATGAATTGGAAAAAGCGCGTTGTGATGTTTCCTTTTCGTCCTTTTTAAAAAACCTGAGGAAGGCAGTTTCAAAGCCAAATGAGTAGATGATGTTGAAAAATGCGATGTAGGAGTATAATCCGGTGATGTCGCCGAGTGCGGTTTGCGAAATGAAATTCGTGTAAATTGGCGTAAGCATGAACGTCAGGAAACGCCCAAGAAAAGTACTCAAACCGTAAATAACCGTATCGGAAGCAAGCGCGCGGAGTTTCGACATGAATGGAATGTTTGGTAAATTTGAACTGATATTTCTCAAAAATACGCAATTCACATCACGTTTTTAAAAGCCCGATACTAACAGATTTTATCTATGGAAAATTCACAGAATATTCAGCACGACACATTTCTTTTAAAAAACTCACATGACGACTCGATTGAAGGCAATATTCGTTTTAAAAATGATGGTATTTTAAAACCTGCCGTCGTTGTTCTGCATGGTTTTAAAGGTTTTAAAGACTGGGGATTTTCCCCGGCCGTGTGCGAGCAATTGGCTTTTAAAAACGCGATTGTTGTGAATTTTAATTTCTCGCTCAATGGCGTTGATATTGGCGAAAAAGATATGAGCAATAATGATACATTTTCGCGGAATACTATCTCGCGGGAAATTGAAGATGCCAAGACGGTTTTAAAAGCTTTTAAAAACGGCGAACTTGCGCCGGAGTCAAACTGTTTTAAAAACTGGAACGGCGAAATATTTCTGATGGGGCATTCGCGTGGCGGCGGCGTTGCAATTCTGACGGCAGCGCAAAGTGAAGATATTTCAAAACTTGTCGTGTGGAAGTCCGTATCTACGTTTGACCGCTACACGGAGCGTCAGAAAAAAGCGTGGCGCGAACGTGGTTTTATTGAAATGGAGAACGCGCGAACAAAGCAGATGTTCACGATGAATGTTTCGTATCTCGACGACATCGAGCAGAATGCTAAAAAGCTGGACGTTTTAAAAAACTTTACCCTTTTAAAAATGCCGGTGAAAATCATTCACGGCGAGCAGGACGTAACGGTGAACGTTCGGGAAGCGCAGAAACTGGCAACTGCAAATCAGAATTCAATTTTAAAAATTATTCCAAAAACCGGGCATACATTCGGCGCGGTCCATCCTTTTGAAGGCGCGAGCCCGGCACTTTTACAGGCAATTAACGAAACATGCGAATTTTTCAATTTATAGTTTTTTTATCACTTTCGCTCGTTTTAAACGCGTGCGAAGTCTTCCGTATTGGCGCAGAACCAAAACCCGTTCCGCTGAAAGCTGACCAGAATTCACCATTTGGCGCCGTCTATCTTTTTAAAAGTGAACTTGACACGAATAATGCTCCTGCCGCAACACAGATATTAGCGCGTCCGGAAGGAAAGAAATACCTGGCGATTGAAAAAGTAGAAATGTATGATGAGGTGGCGCGTATTGGTCGACTTTTTAATAGGCTGCCAATCACGAATGTTTCGACGAATGTGATTTCCGGCAGCGAGCAGTCTTTAAAAATAGAATTTGACTATTTTAAAACAATGACGTTTTCGACGGTGAAGATCGGGGAGAACTGGTTTATCAGCGAGATTGTTGAAAAATAAAAAACTCCATGCTTTTTAAAAGCCATGGAGTTTTTTAAAAGTTTTAAAAGTCGTCAATCGTGAAAGCATTTCTCAATCAACACTTCCGCCTGCTCAAGAGATTTATTTAGGTCAGAATTTACTATCACTTCATCAAATTCCGTTTGCCATTGCATTTCCATTTCTGCACGCGCTGTGCGAATCGCAATTTGCTCGTCTGATTCCGTCTGGCGCAGGCGTAAACGGCGCTCTAACTCGTCAAGGCTTGGTGGCGCGATAAACAGCAGGAACGTATCGTCAGGATAAGCGAGGCGCAGAGAAAGCGCACCTTTTACATCCACATCAAAAACGAGAAATTCACCGCGAGCAAGCGCGTCGTCCACTTCCGAGTGGAGCGTGCCGTAATAATTGCCGAAAATCTCTTCGTATTCTATCAGCTCGCCCGCACCAATTCGGTGCTCAAACTCTTCGCGGCTTAAAAAATAATAGTCTTTTCCATGAACTTCGCCCGGGCGTTTTGTACGCGTGGTGGCAGAAACGGAGAAGCGCAGCCGGTCGGTGAATCGCGACAGGAGATAATGCGCAATCGTCGTTTTGCCCGCGCCGCTCGGAGCCGAAAGCACGATTAACTGCTTTTTACAAGGTTTTTTTGCTGTAGATTTCGATTCTTCCATGCTTTCCGTTAGAATTTCCACTGAACCTTTTAAAAGCGTTTTAAAAACAATTATTCGATGTTCTGCACTTGTTCGCGAAGGCGTTCAAGTTCTTCTTTCATACCGACGACGAGTTGGGAAATTGTCGCGTCATCAGCTTTTGAGCCGATAGTGTTGATCTCGCGGTGCATTTCCTGGAGGATAAAATTCAGCTTGCGGCCTGTAGATTCCGTTCCTTTGCTGTTCATTACGTCCACGGCGAATTTCACGTGGCTGCGAAGACGGACACATTCTTCGGATATGTCAAGTTTATTGGCAACAATAATAATTTCCATTTGAAGGCGCTGCTCGTCAATTTCATCGCTTTCAAAAAGCTGGGCGATGCGCGCGCGAAGGCGGTCACGCTCTATTGGAACGCGTTTTTCTGCGAGTTTTTCGATTTTATCAAGGTCGTGCTCAATATGCCCGATACGCTTGCGAATGTCCTTGCCAAGCTCGCGTCCCTCGGTGATACGCATGTTGTCAAGCGAAACAAGTGCGGAACGGAGCGCTTTCTGAACAATGCTCCACTGTTTAGGATAATCTTCTTCTACCACGTTTTTTTCAAACATGTCGGTAAAATTCATCAGGTGGTCGAGCTTTACAGCATCGCGCATTTTAAATTTTTTGCGAAGTTTTTCGATTTCCGCGTGATACGCTTCAGCTTTTTCCTCGTTTAGCGTGACGAGATGCGGCACTTCGTTAATTGATTCAACTGTCACGGTAATAGAAACCGAGCCGCGAAGGAGAGAATGGCGGATAATTTCGCGGATGTCAACTTCCCGCTGCTGAAGGCTTTTCGGGAGCTTTGGAGAAATATCAAGGTTTTTTCCGTTGACGGTGCGGATCTCAACAAGTGCAGTAATGCCGTGTTCTGATGCTTCCGAACGGCTGTAGCCGGTCATGCTTTTAATCATAGATGTAGAATATTCTAAAAATAAATATAAGCGCTTTTTAAAACAGCGCGGTAAAATGTCAGTTTTTTATGAGAAGATTTTTCAGAGAGTTACAAAAATAACACTTTTAAAGAATATAATTGCCTGTTTTCTCCCTGAAATTTTCGACCCAGTCTTAGTTCAGATAAAATCTATCTTTTAAAAAGCACAATTTTATGACGAATCGTATAATTTTTTACAAACAAAAAAGGCAAAATGTTTTACACACTTTGCCTTTTAAAAGGTTTTCCGATGGTAATTACTGAAGTTCTTTTTCCCAGCGTTCTGTTGGTTTTCCTGCTGTTTTTAAAAGCTCAATTGCCTTTTTAAAACTCTCGGCTGCCGCAGTTTGATTCCCTTCTTTTTTAAAGATCAAACCGAGTTCACCCGTTGATTCGGCCTCAAGCGTTGTTAAGTGTAAACCTCGTGCAAGATTCATTGCATCGTTGAGATAAATCCGGGCTTCGGCGATATTTCCCATTTTTGCAGTAAGCATTCCCATTTGTTTTAAAAGCGCCGCTTCTCTCGGTTTATTGCCTTCCGCACGAGCCGTATTCAGTGCCTCGCGTGTTCTGTCAAAAGCTGCTGCCTCCGGATTTGCCGGGGAAGTATTTTTTGTTGTTCCCAAAAGCTCGTTTGGATTACGTATTGTCTCCGGTTGTGTAGCTTCATCAGGCGTGTTTGCTGCAATATTTTCTTTAGGCGCTTGTTGATGCGTTGCTTCTGTTTGTGAGCCGTTGTCCTGTGGCGCTACTTGTGTAGCCTGATCTTTTAAAGAATTATCTGTTCCGGTATTTTCTTTTAAAACCGGAGCGTTTGTTTGAGATTGTGCCGGCTGATGGTCTGTATTGCGCAGCAGGAAAAACCCGCCAACACCAAGCATGAGAAGTACCGGAACGATCCAAAATGCGGAAAGAACTTTTGTAAAAGCATTTCCTCCGGCGCCCGGAGCGTGATATTTATCGTGGTGGATCTTTTCGGTAACGTGATTTTCCACGCTTGCGATAAAATCTTCCGGCACGACACTGCCCGCGATCGTACCGGCTTGTAAAAACCCTTCTATTTTAGAAAGCTCACGAACGTCGCGTGCAAATTCCGGCGATGTATTGCTGAGTTTGTTAAACTCGGCCTGCTCGCTTTCGCTCAGTGAATTTTCGAGATATTTTGCTAAAAGTTCTTCGTTTGTCATCGTTGTAAATGTTGTAATTCTATAAAATCTATAGTAATACGCTTTTGTGTGTATAAAATCTTTTAAAAAGTATTTTTAAAGCTATTCCTGGTTTTCTTCAATATACGGCTTCATATATTCCTGGAGCATTTGCTTTGCCCTGAAAACCCTGACTTTCGCCAGTGAAAGACTGATGCCGAGCGCGCTTGCTATTTCTTCGTAGGAAAGTTCGCCCATATATCGTAATTCCAGCGCTTCACGAAAATCCGGCTGTAATTTGACAATGGCTTTTTGCAGCGCTTCGCTCATAAATACATCAGCGCTTTGTCCATCGTCTGCCGGTAAAACCTCATTGTCTTCGAGCACCGTTGTCATTACATTCGTGTGCTGTTGGCGCTGCGAGGCTTTAATACACGTGTGCCGCGCAATCGTAAAAAGCCATGAAGCAAATTTCCCGCCTGTAAAAGAATCGCGCTTTTCGTAAATGATCATCGCTACTGTCTGAAAAGCATCTTCGGCTATATCCCGCCGCCCGACGACACGCAGGCAATATGCGTACAAACGCTTGCTATAACGCCTGTATAATGTGCGATATGCTTCTTCGTCCTGCTTCTGAACCAAAAGAAAAAGCTCTTCATCACTTTGATCCGAATATATCGTATTCTTTACTTTTTGTGCCATTGCTTTTGAGAATCATTACTAAGAATCTTTTAAAAAGAAATTGGTTACAAATTCTTTTTGCGGATGTAAAATAACGGTAGATTTTTAAAAATTTTACTAAAGTTTTTAAATAGTATGGAATTTTTAAAAACTAAAATTAGTGAAATTGCTAATAATAGAGCAAATTAATTTTGTAATTCTGTGTTGTAACTATTATTTTGGCTTCGGATTCTTTGTATTGTACAGGTCTTTTTTAAAAGTTTTTGAAATTTTGTGAAAAAGTGGTTAAACTTTTATTTCATTAACCTGAGTCTATCATGTACTTTTTAAAAGAACCAAAATATACCGAACCTGAAAACAACATTTTTAAAAAGTAAGAAAAAACGGAAATAGTATGAATTGGAAAATTATCGGGATTATCAGCTTTGTAACTGCTATGGCAATCGCCGGATGGTGGATAGCCGATGGAGCGCAGATATATTCTAAGGATCAGAGAAAGGAAACCGTGAAAGTGAAAGATGAGATTTTCGGAACGGAAACGGAAACTATCAAATACGTTGATGATTTTCAACTTGGACTATTGCCTCATGCCGCGCCTATGATCGGCGCATTGGTATTGCTCGGTGCATTCAGCTTTTTAAAAGCTCGCCGCCGGGATACTATTATGTAATTTTATAAACTGCTTTTAAAAAGGAAACTAATGAAACGCTTTAAAACTAATACATTCGCTTTTTTTGTAAGCTGCGGCTTGCTTGCATTTTCGGTGAATTCAGCATATTCTACCGGATTTAATAATGGAATATCCGGAAAGAAAACTGTTGTTTTAAATAACAAGGTCAGTGACAATCAGATAAAATTCTACAGTAAAGCTCCGGCTGAAGATATTGAAGGCGCAGCAAATGGTATTGACGGTTCGTTTATAATTGATCCGTCGAATGTGGAAGCAACGACCGGAACATTTACTGTAGCGATCAAGTCCATGAAGTCAGGAATTGAAATGCGTGATAAGCACATGCAGGGGCCTGAGTGGCTTGGAGCGGATAAAAATCCTGATATAAAATATGTTGTGACAAAAATTATTGATGTTCAGACAGTAAGCAGTGATAAAGGCAAAGCTGTGGTAAAAGGTATTGCCGTTGGCAACTTTTTTCTAAATGGTGTTGCAAAAGAAATCAAGGCTCCGGTCACGATCACTTATGTTCCTGAGTCTGATGCTACACGCAAGAAAGCCGATGGAGATTTTGTGATGGTGCAGACAGAATTTAAAGTAGTTTTAAAAGATTTTAATATTGCCGGAAAGAAAGGAATGGTAGGAAGTAAAGTGGGTGACACGATTGATATTAAAGCAAATCTTTATGGTGCAACGAAATAAGTAAATTTGGTGTTATATTCAGCGGAACGTTTTTAAAAGCGTTCCGCTTTTTTGTTTTTAAAAGCAGATTTTTAAGAAACTTTTTTAAAACAAAGCAACCTTATGTACGTAGTTTTCGGTTATTTTACTAAAAATACGAAAACATTGTTTTTTATTTATTAATAGAGGTGAAGTATGAAATTTTCTACAAAAATAGCAGCAGCATTATTGTTTCTGCTAATATCCGGAAATAGTGCATTAGTAGCGCAGACATTGACCATTACTGCGCCAAATTCATCAACCGTGTGGTGTTCCGGCTCTACGCAGAATATCACGTGGACATCATCAGGTGTGGCGACGATCCGTATCGAGGGTTCTCCGGACGGCACAAATTATGTTCCTTTGGTTTTCACTCCTGTGGATGCATCGGCCGGTACATATAGCTATACAATACCAGGCAATTTTCCTACCGGAAACCAGTATCGTGTCAGGCTTACAGATGTTGCTAATTCAAATGTGGTCAGCACAAGTGATGCATTTAGTTTAAGCGCTGTTACCGGGATAAATACCCAACCTACGTCGAAAGTCGTTTGTATCGGACAATCTTCAACTCTGACTGTGGGTGCCGTGGGTGGAAACCTAACGTATCAATGGAAGAAGGATGGAACGAATATATCGGGAGCTACAAGTGCAACGTATGATTTGCAAGGCGTCCCTGCTACGGCCGGTAGCTATACAGTAACTGTAACCGGTAGCTGTGGCACTGCTGTCACTTCTTCACCGGCTATTGTTACAATAAGCCAATCGCCAACCATCAGTACTCATCCGGTCAGCCAGACAGTTGCTGTAGGTGGTAACGTAACTTTTACCGTAAGCGCCAATGATGCTAACACCTATCAGTGGAGAAAGAATGGAGTTGCAATTAATAATACATCAGCAACACTTAGTTTAATGAATGTCCAGACAAGCGATGCAGGAGATTATGATGTACATATCACTAATAGTTGTGGTGTAGTTACAAGCGTTGCTGCTAAGTTAACAGTAACTTCAGGAATAGGGGCGGTACTGATCGTAGATGACAAATTAGAATTCGGCACGATACAGCCGGACGGTTCGGTAGAAAAAACTTTATTAGTCAGAAATACAGGGGATATTGCCTTAAATGTTTCAGCTGTAACAATAGGCGGAGCAGATGCTCAAAATTTCCTGATTATGAGCGGAAATGCTCCATTTACTGTGGCACCCAATGCAAGCCACGAAATAAAAATAAAGTTCTATGGTAATACTGCACGCGACTATAAAGGTACTGTTTCATTTACCAGTAATGCAAACTTTCCGACAATTGTTGATCTGACCGGCAAGATAGCTGCAGCGGGTACTGCAATTTTAACAGTTCCTTCGGCACTTAATTTTGGTGCTATAAAGCCAAACGAAAGCTCAGATAAAACATTAGTAATAAGCAATACCGGAAGCGGTGCGCTCAATGTATCGGGTATTACATTAACCGGCGGTAATGCGTCAAACTTTGCTATTACTGGTGGGAATGCACCATTTACTGTAGCAGCAGGAGCTACCCATACAGTAACTTTGCGTTTCACAGGAGCAACGGTTGGTAATTATACTGCAATTGCAACGATAGCTAGCAATGCCGGAGCAGCTACACCGGTAACTCTGACAGGTGAAATAGTTTTAAACGCTTCAAAATTAAGTATTACCAATGTATTGAATTTCGGCCAGACCCTTTTAAATAAAAAAGCAACGAAAACAGTAAAGGTCACTAATAGTGGAACATCTGCTATTATGGTAAATTCGGCAACAATTGAAGGCACAAATGCATCATTATTTAAACTTGCTGTACCTTTTACACCTGTTACACTTAATGCCGGCCAGTCAATGGATATTGCCATTGAATTTTTACCAACAGCAGAAATATCTGCCACAGCTACACTTCGTATAAAAGCAGCTGACGGAGATCTAACTACTCAGCTTTCAGGTCTTGGGGTGGCGGTTCTTTCAATAGAAGATATGGCAGTAAGTATCAATAGCCTGCAGGCACAACCGAATCCGGCAATGGAAAGCACAATTATAACTGCTGCATTTACAAAAGCAATGATGATAGAAGTGCAGGTAATGGATATGAGCGGCAGAATAATTCGTACGCTACAGCCAATGCAAATGATGGACAAAGGTAATTACTCTATAGTCTGGGATGTACGCACTGAAAATGGCTCGAAGGTATCAAATGGTATGTACCGTATAGTTTTCCGCAGTACAACTGGTATTCTATCTCTTCCAGTCGTTATTGCTGAATAAGTTAAGTCTGCAAGGATTTTTTAAAGGGTTTTAAAGGTAGAGCTAAAAAAAGACGCAAACTGTAACAAGTTTGCGTCTTTTTTATTATTGCATAGATGTAAATAGTAATCTGTACTATTGACTCTTAATTTAAATGTAAAAATGAAATAAGAAAGAACTAGTTGTAGTGTAACTTTGTACGAATTAGTTTAAACACAAGTTTTATAAATTTTTAAGGTGATGTCTATGAAATTTTTTACAAAAGGTATATTGCCTTTACTGCTAACCCTGATAATTGGGGCAACAGATGTTCTTGCATATTCCGGAGGATCTCAAGGAAATACAACTGGTAAAACCTCCACTACAAGTGTTGGATGTGGAAGCTGCCATGGATCATCTTCAAATAGCAGTACAAGTGTCACGCGGAGTAGTGGTTCTACAACAGTAAATGCAGGTTCAACGACAACGTTTACTATACAGGTAGCTCACTCCAGCCGATCTGCTGCGGGAATTAATATTGCTGTTAAAACAGATCAGACAGGAAATACAAATGCAGGGACGCTTACTGAAGATGAATCCGGGCTTCAGATGTTTGATGGAGAGGTCACGCACAATACACCAAAATCAATTTCAGGTGGCAGCGCTTCATTTACAGTTTCATGGACTGCACCAACTACAGCAGGAACGTATTATCTTAGGGCAATAGGAAATGCCGTGAACGGTAATACTAGTGCTGACGGCAATGATCATTGGAACTGGATGTCACCGGTCGCTATTACAGTAAATGCACAGCCAACTCTTGCTCTTACTGCTCCTGCCAGTGGAGCCGTTTGGTGTCCCAGCTCAACGCAAAATATTACATGGAATTCAACAGGTGTCAGCACCATAAAGATTGAAATATCTTCTGATGGGTCTGCCTATACTACTATAGCCCCAAGTGTTACTGCTTCAGCAGGAACATACAGCTATTCAGTGCCAGCTAATACAACGCCCGGCAGCCAATACCGAATCAGGATTACTGATAACAGCAATGCAACATTAACCAGTACAAGCAGTGCTTTTTCAGTTGGCGGCGCTGCTTCAATCACTACACAGCCCACAGCTTCGCAAAATGTTTGTCCGGGGCAGCCCGTAACTTTCTCTGTTGTTGCGTCCGGTGCAGGAAATACGTATCAATGGTTTAGAGAAGGGCAGCAGATAACCGGGGCAACCTTAGCTTCATATACTATTTCCGGTGTTGCAACTACTGATGCCGGGCGCTACCATGTTGTTGTCAGTAATGCGTGTACCACTACGCCTGTGATAAGCACTGATGCAATGCTTACTGTAGGTACACCTACTATTATTACAAATTCCCCGGTAGCTTCACAAACAGTTTGTCCTAATCAGGCAGTCGTTTTGAGTGCTACTGCCACCGGAGCTAATCTTACCTATCAATGGAGGAAGGATGGTGCAGCGATAAATGGACAAACAAGTCCATCTATGACCGTAACTGTAGTAAATGCACAACAGGAAGGAAGCTATACAGTAACTGTAACAGGAACATGCGGAACGCAGAATTCAAGCCCATCTGTAATTACTTTGGGTAAACTGCCTTTAATTACAACCAATCCGACACCTCAATCTGTTTTGGTTGGCAGCACAGCGGTATTTAGCGTTACTGCTTCTAACGTAACTACGTACCAATGGCGCAAGGATGGATTGGATATTGCCGGTGCAACTACTGCTACTCTTACTATTCCTAATGTTAAGCAAAGTGACGCAGGCGATTATGATGTTCGCATGGTCAATAATTGCGGAGCAGCAGTCAGCACTCCTGTAAAGCTTACTATCAGCCAGCCAGGAGTTGGGGCAATATTTACTTCCTCTACGCTTGCTTTAGATTTTGGAAATATAGTGACAGGCACTAGTGTTGATAAAACACTTACCATTACAAATACAGGCGATAGCACTTTAAAAGTAACTTCGGCAACAATTACAGGCGCAGGTGCGGCAAATTATTCTATTATCTCCGGTGGAGCACCGTTTGATATTGCACCGAATGGTACGCACTCAATAGGAATTCGTTTTACCGGTTCGACAGCAGGAAGTTTTACTGCAAATCTTAATTTTGTAAGTAATTCCAAAACTAATCCTATAGTGGTACTGAACGGTGTTTTAAAATCTCCTGAAAGCCCTGTACTTACTATTGAAAGTGTACGATTCGACACGACGAATGTAGGCACTTCATCTACGAAAAAGGTAAAAATTCAAAATGTTGGAACGGTACCATCCATTGTTTCATCAGTTGCAATAGAAGGGCCAAATGCCGCAGCATTCTCGCTTCCGGATCAGTTTAGCCAATTCACACTGGATGCAGGACAATCAGTAGAGATAAATGTACAATTCTTACCGACTTCTGCGGGTGAAGCTACTGCAAATCTACGCGTAGTGGCTCAGGGCGGCGACCTGACAGCCGAACTTGCCGGCTACGGGAAACTTGTTAACTCGGTCGGAGACTTCGCGGGCTTTATCAGTAATAT
>JAZKFS010000093.1:0-10958 GCA_040386315.1 Bacteroidota bacterium | reverse complement strand
AAGAATGATCCCGCCAATGTGCATCCAGATGTTTCCGCTCTGGCTGGTAGGAATGCTCGTTTTAAAAAGAGTGAGTGAGCCGGCGTGTAGATTTATATTAAAAAAATCATACTTCCCGCCGCTCAGCGTATCAATGACGCTTCCTACTACAAGCGGAATACTTGTAGAACACAGGTTTGACAGCGTTACAAAAATAAATCCAAGAATGAATTTCAATCTGTAACGGCGAAAATAGGGAAGCAGCCGCCGGAGTTCTTTCATAAATACCAGGAACTATCTCTTTTTAAAGCTTTTTAAAAATCTTTTAAAACTATGCAATTGTAACTTCAGGAGAAAGATACACATCCTGGATCAGATTCAGCAGTTTTACGCCTTCTTTTAAAGGACGCTGGAAAGCTTTGCGGCCTGAAATCAAGCCCATTCCACCGGCGCGTTTGTTGATAACGGCAGTTGTAACTGCTTCTTCAAAATCACTTTCGCCTGATGCGCCACCACTATTGATCAGTCCGATACGCCCCATGTAGCAATTAGCAACCTGGTAGCGGCAAAGGTCAATCGGGTGATCGGTCGTCAAATTTTCATAAACTTCCTTCGCAGTTTTGCCAAATTTCACAGCATTGAATCCACCGTTATTTTCAGGGAGTTTCTGCTTGATAATATCTGCGTGCATCGTTACGCCAAGGTGATTCGCTTGTCCAGTCAGGTCAGCCGAAACGTGGTAATCTTTGTCAGCGGTTTTAAAAGCATTGTTGCGCGTATAGCACCAGAGGATCGTCGCCAAGCCAAGCTCATGTGCGTACGCGAATGCTTCGGAAACCTCGATGATCTGGCGTGAGCTTTCTTCCGATCCAAAATAGATTGTTGCACCGATTGCCGCTGCGCCCATGTCATGCGCCTGCTGGACAGTTCCGAACATGATCTGGTCAAATTTATTCGGATAGGTGAGAAGCTCATTATGATTAATTTTTACGATCAGTGGAATTTTGTGCGCGTATTTGCGGGCTACGCTTCCGATCACACCAAACGTTGAAGCAACTGCATTACAACCGCCCTCAAGCGCTAATTTTACGATATTTTCAGGATCAAAATATTCCGGGAATTTTGCAAAGCTCGCACCTGCTGTGTGTTCAATTCCCTGATCTACCGGGAGGATAGAAACATATCCGGTATTTGCCAGGCGGCCTGCACCGGCGATAGATTGGATTGATTTTAAAACATTAATGCTGCGGTCGCTCGGTATGAAATTCTGATCAACGAAATCAGGGGACGGCAGGTGAAGATGCTCTTTAGGAATGGCTGTGGCTTTGTAATTTAAAAGGTCGTCGGCTTTGTCGCCAAGATATTTTTCAATAGTTTCGATCATACATTTGCTCCGTAAGCGAGAGAATAAATGATTATTTAGAGTTCTTTTAAAAGCTTCTTTTTAAAGAGTACAAAAATACGCAAAAGTCGTGATTTGGCGTTCCGTTGCCGATGATTTTTAAAAACAAAAAAGCGGTCCTTTTTAAAAAGAACCGCTTTTAAAACTTTTAAAAGAATTTTCTTTTAAAAACTATTTTGTAATCACTAATTTCCGCGTAGCTGAATACGGGCCTGAATACATTGTGTAGAAATACACACCGGCCGGAATATCATGCAACGGAATGATCGTTTCATACGAGCCGGTTAGTAAAACCTCATCAATCACCGGCATTACTAATACTCCTTCCGAATTGTAAAGATTGATCACCGTTCTGCCATCAAGCCCAACTCCATACACAAGTTTCGCCTGATCGCTGACAGGATTCGGGGTGATTTCCTGCAATTGATATTGGGTCGTACTGAGCTTAACAGGACGCGCATCAAGGAAACACACATCACCTAAAGCAAAAGAGCTGTTCACATTTTTTGGAACGATACAGTCGGATCCGGTTTTTATCTCGGAAATTTCTACCGGAGTGCTGTTTGGTTTTGAAAGATACACTTCAAATTCAAGTGACAGAAGATCTGTTTTTAAAAGATTTTTCTGAAGCGCCGGACCAGTTCCTTTAATTTCAATAACACCTTTGCTTATAACTGTCGGCGTAAATGTCCAACCCATTGCATTATTGACTTTTTTCAAATCAAGGAGGAGCGGGTCAAATTTTACAAGGAATGAAAGCGATGTAACATCAAATGTACCGTAATCACCCGAAGTAAGTTTGACCGGAACAGTAATAATAGTGCCCGGTGCCGCACTTGCTATCGGATCAAGGGCCAGTGCCAGTTCTGCTATACGAGCATTTCCTTCCAGCACAATGTGCATTTCCTTTTTAAAACTATTGTCTACTTTAAAATCAGCATTATATGTAGCTACAGCAGTCGGTTTAAAAGTAACAGTCACATCTTTAGAAGTTCCCGGCGCAATAGAAAGGGAAGGCGGCGTAATTGTAAAATCCGCAGCATTGCCCGACTGTAGCGTGAAGCTTGTAATATCAAGAGTTTGCGTAGTACTTTCATTTTTAAAAGTAACTGTTTGCGTTGGAGTCTCGCATGTAAGTGTATTTGTAAAAGGTACAAGAGACGTTTGAGTAATATCCAGCCCTTCACCAATGATAACCACAGTATCTATTACACGCGGATTCGTTTCGGTTTCTGATCCGGGTGCAGCATCAGATGTTATTGCCAGTTTTAAAAAGCGCAGTCCGGCTTTAGAAGGCGTGAAGTTTATTTTTAAAGGTGCGCTGCTGTCTTTTCCGGTGATGGTAAATTTCGTGGAATTTACGTCCAGCCCGTTTGCTGCGAAAGAGAAATCATCTCCTTCATTTTGAATAACTTCAATCTTTTCTATAAACATAGAAGTATCGCTGGCGGCACGGTTATGTATATATTCGTCAATTTGTTCAGCTGCTGTGCCAACCAGAACCGGGGTGAAGATCGTATCACGCGCTTCAAGGATAGGAAGGAAGCCGGTCCCTGATAATTCGCCACGAAGTGGTTCATTAATATTAAAGCCCTCTACATATACATTTATGCTATTGCTGAGCGTACCTGGAATCGTAGGCGCAAAGGTAACATCCATCACAATAGAATCCTTTGCTTTTAAAACCTGTCCCGGTGTAAACAGAGTAACGAACTGATATCCGAATATCGTTGAGGACGGATCCGCCAGCTTAATATCATTGATAATTGCATCTATAGTATCATTATTTTTTAGAGTAATTCTTCCGGGTGATTTAGTAGATATACGTCTTAAACCCCAAGGTTGGGGATTAATAGAAAGATTCGGACGAAGCCCTTCGCCGAAGAGCTCGGACCTTGGTGCACCGCACTCTTCCAAACCTTCGTAAACAATATAGCTGACATATTTCTGAGCAATAGTTGGTTTAAAAGTAATTTCAGCTGTAAAGCAGTCACCTGAATTAAGCGTTACAAAACCATTCGCATCCGCAGGCGAAAATTTACCAATTGTAAAGTTTGCTTCATCACCGCCTCTGACAACCGGCTTAAATGTTACCGGCCCCTGGCCTGTATATTTCAAGAGACATGGCAGATCACTTTTTACACTTGTAATATTAAGGCCGACAGTTTTAAAATCATAATTCTCTTTGACGGCATTACACGGAGGTAGCCCATTTCCACTAACAGCTATAGAAGAACTAGCTCCACATGAACCCACGACGACAAGGTCAGCCGTACGTGTTCCTAAATCTGTTGGTTTAAAAAGGATTTCAAGATCAATTGTTTCGCCTACTTTTAAAAGCTTATCTTTTACACTTGTTACAATTTTAAAATCAGAAGGGTTCGTACCGACAAACTGTATATCCTGTAGAAAGAGGTCAACAGTTCCGGTATTTTTGATCTGTGCTGTCATCTGAACCGGTTTTTCCTGTCCGACTGCGATACTGCCAACATTTGGCTCGATCTGAATGGTATAAGCAATAACAGGCGATACTACTTCAAAAACATTTTTACTGCTGTCGCTTGATCCGGGGATACCGCCATATTTTGCAATAAAAGCATCGCTTCCACCGGTTGTGGTAAGATCAGGTATTCCTGGCCTGTTGTATGAAGGATTAAAGCTTCCCCTTAAAGTTGGATTAAAGCTTCCCGTATAGTAATCATTCTGATTGCCATCAATATCATGTTTCGGATCTGCTGCAAAAGATACTCCGGCAGGCAGAGGCCCGGAATATAGTGTTGCAGCCTTATAATTATCGACAGGAATGCGCAATATTTTACGAATCTGTGTTGCGCTATTACTTAAATTAATGACCGTATTAACTCCCTGTACTTTAGTATAGTACTGACAGTCAATATTTACATACACATATTTGACGCCAAGCTCTGTTCCGAAGGCAATTTTTGTTGCTCTTGATACACCTTTTAGTGTTGCAGACTGGCCCCTGCCTGATATTACCCACTCAGGAAAATTTCCATCCTTAGAAGTGTATTTTGCTATAAAGAAATTTTCACCGTCCAGGTTCTCACTCGTTATATCCTGTGTCCCAAATGTAGCTAATTTCGTATAAGCGCCGGCTATGTACACATTATTTGATGGATCGCTTACTAAAGCAAGGGCACTGTCATTCTGATACCCACCGGCTTTCGTTGCCCATTTGACATTCCCATCCGTATCGTATTTGGCTACAAAAATATCCTGCTGTCCTTTACTGTGCAGAGGTAGAACGGCTGATCCTGCAAAATTAACAGTATCTTCAAAATGGCCGGCAATATAAGAAAAGTAGCTGTCCGGTGTAACGTCTATTGCCTGGCTGAAATCATTGAGTTTTGAACCGAACTGTTCTGACCACTGCCATAGCTTTTTCTGTGCTACCTCTACTTTTATCCGGTACGTCACTCCGGCCTGAGGCGCTTTCCATTTATAGCTTAATCCTTTAACGGCACTTGCAATCGGTATCCAGTTCCAGTTTGGCGAGCCATTTGAAGTGCTGTAATAGAGATTGACCGGATCAGTTTTTTCAACGCCTGACCATTGAATATCAATCGTATCACACGTTTTAAAAGGGGCGAGGGATGATGGATTCTGCGGGTCTTTGCCGTTAGGCGAGATCAGCCGCACCTGTGAGAGTCCGCCTACAAGAGTAACACTCTGTGCACATGGAGTACTGTTTACTGTTAGCTCTGCCTGTCGGAAAGTATTGATCTGCCCTTTTTGTGTAAAAACTACAGTTACCTTTATTGATTGCCCTTTCTGTAATAATCCCGGAAGAGGGAAAGGTGAGCCGTCAAGCCGTGTAACACCACCTGAAGCTACCTGAAAATATCCTGGCGGCGAGACGGGCAGATCAGTAATATAAAAATCCGTATTCTGAGCTGTGAAGATCACCTGAAGAGGCGTATCTACATTTAAAGCTGTATTGCCAAAGGATAAAATACTTTCTGAGGGTTGGAGTTTAGCTATGCTGTTTACCGGAGCCGTATAGAACTTGTTTTCAGTTTTTCCTAATGGTTTAAAGGTTATTTTCGCATTACGGATACGGTCCAGATCGTTGCAACTGTAGCGTGTCGTCCATTCTAAATAACAAATTTGCTGTGTCTGGCTTTCAATTGCGAGAAGCTTGTAAATACCAACAAGTTCTTCTTTTGTTTTGGCTACAAAGTATTTGCCGCCTGTTTCACGTGCAATAGTTGGAAGGAAAGCATTATTAACACTACTGCCAAGTGCAATTGAAAATGCCTGTATATTATAATGTTTTAAAGAATCAATAATTTTTTGTGTCTCAAGTTTATCAGCGTCGGTTGGGTCACCATCAGTCATAAATATCAATATCTTGCGGATATTTTCGGGCCGGGATTTAAAAACATTAATTGCACCGGTTACCTGGTGAAGGAAAGGATTGTTGTAATATGTCGCAGCAAGTGCTTTTAGCGTATCAATCCCTTTTTTAAGATCAGGTTTGCTGTTGGTGAAGTTTACATTGAGGTATGAGTAGGTACTAAAAGAGCTTAAGGCTACTGTAGTACCTGTTGAGAAATTCAGGTTGTCAATAAAGGTATTAGCTCCAAATCTCATCCAATCCATTCTGTCCTGATTCCCATTCTGAGGACTTGGATCCATTGACAAGCTCACGTCCATTACCAGCAAAACACTTACATCAGGGTTTTGTTGGACATCCCCACAGCTTAACTTTACAAGATTAGCTGCAATCGGAGTACCATTTTCTGTTACAGTAAAATCGGAGCTTTGCAACCCTGTCCGTGGTTTGCCTGCTGCATCTGTAGCAGTAAAGTCAGCCGTGATCACAGGGAATTTCGACGTGTCAATCCTTGACACAATGAAATCCTGCGCAAAGCTAACCTGCTGAGAAAGTACCAGGCCGCACAGAAGCATGAAAAAAACTTTTAAAAAGACGGTAGAATGGTGTTTCATGGTATCTATTATGATAGTATAAAAAAATTGCGCTTTTAAAAGTATGTTTTAAAAAATGATACAACGATACTGTAAGAATAATACTTTAGCTGGCTTGTAAAAAAACTCTGGATGAACATAAATCAAAACTTACGCCACTGACGGCTCGATCACAGTAAATGTCTTTGCAGTTGCATTGAGTTCAGCAGCAATTCCCAATGGGAGCGTCAGTTTATCCACGACATGTCCAAAGGGAAGCCCGTACACACATGGGATTTTTAAAGGTTTTATCCGTGCCGTCAGGACATCCTGCAAGGCAGAGCCCGTGCGTGATCTTCTGCGCTTTGGCTCATCACATTTTGTAAATACTCCCAGGGCTATTCCTGCCGCTTCCTGTAGCTTCCCGGCAAGCCATAGCTGCGTCAGCATCCTGTCAATTTTATACGGTTCTTCTTCAATCTCTTCAAGAAATAAAATTTTGTCTTTTGTATCAATCTCGTATGGCGTACCAAGAGTGCTTACTATCATTGCCAGGTTGCCGCCTGTGAGCCGTCCCCGCGCTGTTCCTTCGTTAATCGTCAGCAGGCCTTTACCGAAATATTCAATGTTTTTAAAAGGTGCTGAGATGCCTTCCGGCGCAAAAAGCGTTTTACTGAAATAATTAAGCGTAAACTCGTTAAATACTGAAGAAGCCACCGGCCCATGAAAGGTTACAACATTTGAGATCTGAGTAACGGCAATCAAAAGCGCTGTAATATCAGAATACCCAATGATGATCTTCGGATTTTGCCTGATCTTTTCAAAATCCAGCATTGGCAGTATTCGCATCACGCCGTATCCACCCCGCGCGCACAAAATACAATCCACATCTTTCCGCTCAATAAAACCCATGAATTCTTCTGCGCGAAATTCATCGGGCGCCGATAAATAAGGATGCCGGTTTGGATTCTGAACAGATTTGCCAATTTCAACTTTACAGCCATATTTTTTTAAAACCGCGATCCCATCTTTTAATTCTTTTAAAGATACGGGCCCGGCCGGAGCTGTAATTGCAACTGTTGAGCCGGCATGAAGTCCTGCCGGAAGGCTAAGTATGTCCTGAGCTTTTAAAAGATTTTCAGTACCGATACTTTTTACGCTTGAAGAAAGTGAATCTATAGGAATATTAGTGCGCAGGCTATCGCTTACCGCAGCTTTGGCAAGTGCGGGCGCGAGCGGAATCGCTGCAAGTAATTGTAATAATGACCGGCGTGATAAAGCCATGAAGTATATATAGAAAGTGATTTTAAATTTTTTACAGAAAAATAATCCGTAAAATACAAAAACTTCGGCTAATAGTTGTTATACAGGCTATATGTTCACCAAAAAATAAAAACTTTTTTTAAAAGGCAGGTTTGTAAAGTTTTTCGTATATTTGCCCGCTCTAAAATGACAAAACGGAAAGGTGCAAGAGTGGTTTAATTGGCACGCCTGGAAAGCGTGTGAACGGGCAACCGTTCCAAGAGTTCGAATCTCTTCCTTTCCGCATATTTGTATGACTCTTTAAAAGCTGTAATAGTGATATTACAGCTTTTTTATTTTAAAAAATATTGTAGAAACCAAATAATTTTACCCTTTATCCGGAAATTATTACCATTGCCTAAATATATGAACCATATAGCCTTTTGAAATGAAATCTATTTGACTTCCCGTCGTTCTCTCTGCCGTTTACACAATTCACCACTCTAACAAGGATATTTTGATGCCACGTAAAACCGTACTGCCAGATTCCCAGGGTATTAAAAGTGAAATTGTTTTTAAAAACCGGGAAAATTCACCCAGAAACATAATCGGTACAGTGAATGACTTATTTATTGCCAATCCTCATAATGTAGTCTGTTTGAAAAATCTTATGATATTCTCACAACTTATTGAGAATTGATCCTAACTTATAATCAGTTGCCTTTCTAAGTTTTTTAAAGCTTAATTACAAAAACCTTTTAAAAACTTTGGCGAATATCAATCTTTCCGCTAATTTAGCGTTCATGGAGCCGAACGAGCCGGAAGAAATAGATATACCTGAAGGAAACAAACCAGTCCTCGATGAGGATTATTTTGTCGTCCAAAAAGTGCTCGGCGGGCAGACTGCTGATTACAAAATCCTCCAGAAGAAATACCAGAAGATAATCGCCTCGCTCATCCGCCGTATGGTGCAGAATCCCGACGATGTGGACGACCTCACGCAGGAAACTTTCATAAAAGCGTATAATGCTTTAAAATCTTTTCAGCCGGAATACCAGTTCTCACGCTGGCTCTACCGCATCGCGTCGAATACGTGTATTGACTTTCTCCGGAAAAAGCGGCTGAATATTATTTCCATAGATCAGCCGGTGATGGGAAGCGAAGGGGAGATGCAGTTTGAAATTCCTGACAATGACTCGCCGCCGGACCTTTCGATGATCGCAGGTGAACGCACGAAAATCCTTCGTGAAGCGCTTGATGAATTGCCCGAAAAATATCGTGAGATCGTACGCCTGCGCCATGAGGAAGAATTAGATTACCAGCAGATCGCCGACATGCTTGAATTACCGTTAGGAACAGTAAAAGCTCACCTTTTCCGTGCGCGTAAACTCCTCTACAAAAAGCTCAAAAAACACATTCACCATTTTGAAGATTAGCCGTTTTAAAAGAATTTGCGAAAAAAGTCGTAAATTTGCAGACTTTAAAAACTCAACACTAAAAATTCAAAACTAAAAACTAATCAAAATGCAGGCAACCTTTCGCATCCTTCGCTATAATCCTGAAGCCGACTCCGCGCCACAATACAAAGACTACACGCTGACCGACCTTGCGCCAACTGACCGCGTTCTCGATGTGCTGCACCGTATTAAGTGGGAAATTGACGGAACGCTAACTTTCCGCCGCTCATGCGCGCACGGAATGTGCGGAAGTGATGGTTTAAAAATTAATGGCAAAAATACTCTTGCCTGTTCGACGCTTTTGCAAGATCTGAACATGAAGAAAACGGTTGTGATTGACCCTCTTCCGTTTCTGCCGATCGTGAAAGATCTTGTTGTGGACATGACCGATTTCTTTAAAAAATATGAGCTTATCAAACCATATCTACTGCCAAAAGAAGGGCCGCCATCAGACGGAAAAGAATACCGCCAGTCGCCTGAAGATTCCGAACTTTTGATGGAATCGACAAAATGTATCATGTGCGCGTGCTGCTCGACTTCATGCCCGTCGCTCTGGTCAAACGAACGTTACCTCGGTCCGGCTGCAATGCTCAAAGCATGGAGATTTATCTTCGATTCACGCGATGGCTCCGGCGAAGAGCGTATGAATATCGTGGATTCTGAAGACGGCGTTTGGCGCTGCCACACGATCTTCAACTGCGTAGAAGCGTGCCCGAAAGAGATCAACATCACCGATCACTTATCTTCTTTAAAAAGAAGGTTAGTTTCGCGGTAAATCAAAATTCCTGTCATTCCCGCGCAGGCGGGAATCCATCTTTTAAAAAGGCGTTCAGATTTGAACGCCTTTTTCATTTTTTAAAAATACATTCCCCTCGTACAAATGTTTTTAAAACTGCATCATGGCTTCCTGTGTAAATAATCCGCGCTAAAATTTCCTCGCCGCTTTTAAAAATTGTATCCGGTGGCGATAGTTTTTCCGTTTTTAAAATCACAAAATCTGCTTCTTTTCCACTTTTAAAATTTCCTGTTACGCTTTCAAGATTCATCGCCTGAGCGCCTCCTAGCGTTGCGAGGTAAAAACTTTCGGCAACTGATAGGATGTCTTCTTCCGCGTTTTTAAAAAGTTTGTAGAATTTCGAGCTTTCGATTGCTTCTGACGCTTCGTGAAGTATTGAGAGTGAAAATCCGCCAGCAACATCCGTTCCCAAACCAATTTTAAAAGATTTTTGTAGATATTTTTTTAAAGGCATTATGCCGCTCGACAAAAAGCGATTAGACGTAGGGCAGTGAGCGATGGCGCAGTTGTGTGTTTTTAAAAGGTTTTCTTCACTTTGATTCAGATAAATGCTGTGCGCGAGGATTGTTTTGTCTGTGAGCAAACCGGTTTTTTCGTAGATTTCTGTGTAGGTTTTGAAATCGGGAAATTGTTGTAGAATGAACTCTATTTCTTTTAGGTTTTCGGATAAATGTGTTTGGATTGGCAAATCATTTGTGCGCGCAAATTCGCCAAGCTTTTTTAAAAGGTCGAGAGAGCAGCTTCCGGCGAAGCGGGGTGTTACGACGTAGCGCAAACGCCCGTTGTCTGCATTGTGCCATTTGGCTGCGAGTGTTTCGCAGTTTTGTAGATTTTCTTGGGCGGCGAGGTCGAGCTCGGGGATGGAATTGCGCTCCATGACGGAATTGCCCATGGAGATGCGAAGGCCGGAGTCGAGCGCGCTTTTAAAAGCGATGTCGGTGGCGGAAAGGTGCGATGTGGAGTAGACGGCGGCTGTGGTTGTGCCGTTTCGCGCGAGTTCTTTAAAAAATAGTTTGGATTGCTCGCGGGCGAAATCGTCGTTTTTAAAACGGGCTTCGAGGGGGAAGATGTAGTTTTGCAGCCAGTCGAGGAGTTCACCTTTTCCGAGGGCGGCGGCTTGGAATTGCGGGAGGTGGACGTGTGTGTCGATGAG
>JAZKFS010000092.1:0-34933 GCA_040386315.1 Bacteroidota bacterium | reverse complement strand
TTCAAATGGTAGCTGATAATAGATGAAAAAGTAAATTCTCGAAATTCTCCTCATTCCAAAAATTCGAGTTCTGACATGAACGAAACCCTTTTAAAAATCCAACAGGAAATAAATTGGGCAGAAGCCGCCTTTAAAAATGGCAATGTCGCCAAAGCGCGTGTCTGTGCGCGGCGAGCTGTTGGCTGGCTCGTGCAGTCTTTTAAAAATGCGCCGTATGGCACGCACATCGGCGAGAATTTTCAGGCAATTGTTGCTGATGAAATTATACCTCAGGAAGTTCGCGCGGCAGCAATTCGGCTTCAGGGCGGAAATCGTGCAGAATTAGCCGGAGAAATCTTTAGTGACAATCCTTTAAAAGATGCCGAAATTCTGCTGAATTATTTTAAAACAAGATTGCAATAAAACTCCCTCAAATACCTTTTTAAAAACCGCACGGGATTTTTGACTATTTTTGTTTTTTTTAAAAGCTTTTAAATCCGCACCACTGACTTTTTAAAAATCGCTATGAAATCTATAGTTTTTTCGATATTAGCTTTTGTTTTGGTATTACAGGCTGGGTCTGCGCAGTCTATTACGTATAAAGACCGCGCGGCGATTACGTATTCACCGAAGGAAATTTCGATTGAAGCCGGAAAAGATACAACAATCAGCGTGTTTTTTAAAATCAAAAATGGTTATCATATTTTTGGCCCGCAATCACCTGAGGGCGGCGGACAGAAATTAGAAATTACTTCACCATCAAATCTTTTAAAAGTAGGAAAGCTGCGCGGCCCGAAACCACATATTAAGTACGATTCCACTTTTGAAGTAAATGTGCATGAATATGAAGGGAATATAAAAATTGACGTGCCTGTACGCATTAATGCTAATGCTGCTGTAGGGCAATCTACGGTGCTTTTTCCGCTTTATGGGCAAGTGTGCGATACGATGAGCTGCCTGCAAATGGAAGATACGCTGTCGATAAAATTCAATATTTTAAAAGCGACAGACACGAGCGGGCTTGGTGCAAATGATTCTGCATTTGCAACGCCTGCGGTTACAAATACAGAGCAAATTTCTCAGGCTCCCGGAGCCACAGTCACAGAATCCCAAAAGGAAATTTCCGATAAGAAAAAAGAAGGCATTCTTTCGTTTTTATGGTTTGCAATGACAGCGGGTGCGTTCTCTCTGCTAACCCCGTGTGTGTTCCCAATGATCCCGATAACTGTTTCGTTTTTTACAAAACGGACGGAAAAGTCGAAAGGAAAGGGGCTTCGTGACTCAATTGTCTATGCGCTGGGAATTATTACAACATTTACCGCAATTGGTTTTGTCGTGTCGCTGATTTTTGGTTCGACGGGAATTTCAGATTTTGCTACGAACCCGTGGGTAAATATTTTTATCGCAATTATCTTTATTGTTTTCGCTTTAAATCTCTTTGGCGCATTTGAAATTCAGGTTCCGACAAGCATTTTAAATAAGCTGAATCGTTCGTCACAAGGCGATGGCGTTGGAAGTGTATTGCTGATGGGTTTGACGTTTTCGCTTACATCATTTACGTGTACAGTTCCATTTGTGGGTTCGGCGCTGATCTCGGCTTCGAGCGGCGAGTGGTTTTACCCGATTATCGGGATGCTGGGTTTTTCGGCGGTCTTTGCCGCGCCGTTTTTCCTGCTTGCGCTTTTCCCTTCGGCAATGAGCAAACTGCCGAAATCCGGCGGCTGGATGAATAACGTAAAAGTTATCATGGGCTTTATGGAGATTGCGGCAGCGATCAAATTTATTTCAAACGTTGATCTTGTGTGGGGTTGGGGCGTTCTGCCACGCGAACTTTTCCTTGCGATCTGGATCGGCTGCGCAACACTTGCAACGCTGTATATTCTCGGCCTTTTTAAATTCTCACTTGACTCAAATGTTGAGCGTGTTGGTGGCGGACGTGCGATCTTTGCGATAGTTTTTGCATCAATCACCTTCTATCTATTATCCGGTTTATACGGCAAGCCGCTCGGTGAACTCGATGCATTCCTTCCACCACCGGATTATGAACAGCACACTGGAGCGCAAACAGGTGGAACCCCCGTACAAACTGCCTCAATGGGTGGGAATTCTTTAAAAACGAATGCCGAAGCATCTGAGGAAAACTGGTTTTCCGATTACCCGACAGCGCTGGCAGAATCAAAGAAAACAGGCAAACCGCTTTTCATAGATTTTACGGGATTTACCTGCACGAATTGCCGCTGGATGGAGCGCAATATGTTTCCGAAGCAACAGATCGTTGGACTGATGGACCAGATGATAAAAGTGCGCCTCTACACCGACCGCCGCGAAGAGCCATATCTTACAAATAAAAATATGCAGCAATCGCGTTTCGGCTCTATCGAACTTCCGCTCTACGTCGTGATGAAGCCAAACGAAGAGGTCGTTGGCACAAAAGCTTTCACGCGGAATGAAGGTGAATTTACAGAGTTTTTAAAAAAGGGTACGAACTAATTTACTTTTAAAATTATGAATCTCGACGCAACACTTTTTAAAGCAATTTTAGCGCAAGTGGCTTCAGCTCCCGAGAATACGCGCCATGATTTTACTTTCCCGGGCGTAGATGCACAGGCTATCAGTGAGCATGTAGAATTTCTGATTAAAGAACATTTGCTTACTGGCTATTCAGAAGCAGATGCAGGTGGTCACAGATGGTGGTTTGTTAATGGAATTACTCACAAAGGAAGTGAGCATTTGCGGAAAATGTAAGTTTTAAAAACTCTATTTCCATAAAGATTCTTCCAAATAATCCCAATCTGACTTTGTTGGCGGATTGGGAAGTTTGTTTAATTTCTCCTCAATTTTTTCTGCAAAATCCCAACCTACAATATCATCAAATTGAGGAAAGAAATAGAGGTGTTCTAAATAAAAATTCCAGATTGTATACAGATCAATTTCGCCGCTATTGTTTCTATTTTTGTCGGCCCAGTCAACAATATAATCAACGGTAAAATCTACATCCGGCGGAAAAATGCATAATACGGTGTATGATGTTCCGAAAATTTCCTTATCAGGAAACTCATCAACAAGATTTGCAGGGAAAGTGGTGTAATATTCTTCAAATGTATTGCCATATTTCTCTTCAAGTTCATCCAAAAATTCTTGACTCACTTCCATTTTCGGCGGACGTAATATAGGATCATCTATATTCTGCCCAATGAAAATCTCATCAAAATCCACAATTTCCGTAAACGGAAGATCCCAGGCACTTTCAAAGACAAGATTTTTAAAAAGTGCGAAAACCGGTAAGGTTTTGCCTTCAAGCGCGCTGGCAAGTTTCTGATTCATAAAAATTTTTCAGTTTTATAATTAACCCGCCATATAATTTTCCAGCGCTTCCCAATCTGAATCTGTTGGAGGATTTGAAAGTTGATTTATCCTCGTTTCAAACTCATCAGGAAAAAACCATTGTTCCAAATCAGAAAAATTGATTTGTGGCACGAAATACATCCAATCCAGAAAATCTGTCCAAAGTGTAAAAAGATCAATCTTTCCATTAGGAAGCCTGTTCTTATCAGCCCATTTTATAATATAATCAACAGTAAAATCGGTATCAGCTGGGAAAATTATCAAGCGCGTGTACGTAGTACCAAATATTTTTTTATCGGAATTTTCGCTGGAAAGATTTAATGGCGAAGTAACATACTTTAGCCCAAGTGTGTTGCCAAATTTTTCTTTAAGCTCTTTAAAATGCTTGCTAATTTCAGGAATCGGTGGGTTTAAAATAGGAGCATTCTTATCGTAGCTGAAATGAATTTCTTCAAAATCCAGAATTTCAGTATCAGGAAATTTAGCTGGATTTTCTAGCTTGATATTTTTTACTAAAGCAAAAACCGGTAGCGTTTTGCCTTCGAGCTCGGTGGCGATTTTAGTTTTCATTACTATTATTTAAATAAACTTAAACCTTCATCAATTAACGAATTGTGGTCGATTTGAAAATTACGGCTTTTTGGATTACGAGCGCTCGGGTGTTTTAAAGCAATGATTTTAGTAGAATAACCAAAACCAAAGTCAATTTCATGTATTGGGTTTTTGTCTACATGATTTACAAAGGTTAAGTCATTAACTTTAAATGTTCTGAAAGTTTTATCATACTTAAAAAAGCTATAGGTGTTTTCCAAAGCTTTAAAAGGCGCTATCCCTAAAGTAAAAATAACTTTTGGTTGTTGTTTGTCTATTTGTAGCTTTAAAATGTCATAGCATTTTTTTGTAAAATCTTTTCCCCTGTTTATTTCTCCAGTTATTTTTGTTTTATCATTACGAATACCCATATAAGCATTTGTGAAAAAGGCATTAGTGTAAAATAAATCTCCATATATACCAAACCAATTGCTAATTCCTTTCCATGTTTTACCTTCCAAATCTTCATCAACATATTTATTACTTTCTTTTTTGCAACTGTCAATATATGGAGTATGTCCGAAATCATGCCCCAGCACCATTATCCCGCCAATAGGAAATTTTACATTCTTCCAAACTCCTTTTCCATAGGGAAAAAATGCAGTTCCACAAAACATACCAGGATAGTATTCTTCATCGTTGCTTAGAACTTTTAAAGAATCTAAATCATTCGGTTTAATCGACTTTGCTGCATCCATCAAAGTTTCAATTTCATAATTCATAACACTCCTCAAAAAAATTAAAAAATTTACTGCACCACATGCCGCAATTCCTCTTCCGTGATCCTGTATGAAAACCACTCTTTCATCCGCTTTGCACCCAGCTTTTCGTAAAAATTGATCGCATCCTGGTTCCAGTCCAGAACCTGCCATTCCATTCGCCCGTAGCCACATTGCAGCGCTTTGTCTGCAAGGAATTTCATTATTTCAAGGGCTATTTTCTGGCCGCGAAATTCGGGCAGAACGAAAATGTCTTCCAGGTACAGCGTCGGCTTGGCAAGAAAGCTTGAGTACGTTTCAAAAATGATACAATAGGCAGCCGGAGTATTATCTTTAAAAGCCAGATATGCTTCAAATCTGGTGGGGTTTTTAAAAGCATCGGCTTTCAGGCGTTCACGTGCGGCTTCGTCCGGCGGCGGGAGCTTTTCAAAATCAGCGAGTGCGGTGATGAGGTCGAAAAAAGTGTCGAATGTTTCCGGCGTTACGCGTTCTATCTCGATCATTGTTTTTAAAATTTTAAAATGAAGGGAAAATGAATGCCAGGTTATTTTTAAAAATTACAGAGAATTTTTAAAAGAACAAAGGAAATTTCTTGTAAAAATCGTATGTTGGCGCAGTAAATTTGCAAATGATAGTTTTTTAATATTTTTTACTGAAAAGGGGAAATGATGATTCGGAAAAATCTTTTTGTGATCGCAGCAATGTGCCTGTGTATGGCGTGCGGCAATCAGCGCAGCGAGGAAATGGAAGCGGATTTCAATATGGAAGAGCACTCTAAAGCCCACGGCTCTTCGTCGGATGATATAGCGGCAGGGCGCGGCGACACGTCTCTGCATGACGGCTCCAAGCACGGCGGCGAGCAGGGAGCGCTTCACCGGGAAAATCATACAACTCCTGCCACCACTACCACTCCCGCACAGCCAGTGATGAGCGACGCGAATATTTTTGAAAAGCTTTCCCTCAGCGACACGAAGGAAATTGAAGAAGGAAAAACCGGCGTGAAAATGGCGACAAATGCAGATGTAAAAAAATACGCGCAAATGCTCGTAACAATGCACACGAAAATGAAAAATGACGGTGCGACTTTAGCGAAAAAACTCGCTATTACGCCAACACCCGCGCCAAATGAAAATGTAAAAATGATGATGGAGCAATCGCTTTTAAAACTGAATGGCATGACGAAAGGAACTGCATTTGATAAAGAATTCATCATGATGCAGATAGACGGACACCAGAAAACGCTTGCTGCCGTGAACATGATGGAAACTCACGCGCAAAACGCTGAAGTGAAAGCGCTCCTCGCCAAAGTAAAACCTGTAGTTCAGTCGCATATTGACCAGGCAAAAACAATCGCTGAAAAACTGAAATAATTTCTTTTAAAAAGAAGTTTTTAAAAGCCCATAGAATCTTCTATGGGCTTTTCTTTTTAAAAGATCACGGGATTTTTACCAGCAAATTATCAATCAGCCGCGTCGTTCCAACTCGGGCTGCGATCAACAAAATAATTTCATCGCCGCTTTTAAAAATCTCAGGTTCGTCAAAATCATCTGAACTCGCTGCTGCTGCATAATCAATTTTCACATCGGGAATTTCTTTTAAAACACTTTCCATCGCAGAATTAATTTTTAAACGTCTGGTTTCTCCTTTTAAAAGCATTTCTTCAGCGTTTTTTAAAGCTTTAAAAAGTTTTAAAGCGTGCGTCTTATTTTCCTCGCTCAGATAGACATTTCGCGAACTCATCGCCAGACCGCTCGCTTCGCGCTTTGTCGGCACAATGACAATTTCAATATCCCAATTTAAAACACGAACAAGTTTTTTAATTACAAGTGTCTGCTGAAAATCCTTTTGCCCGAAATATGCGCGGTGCGGTTTGGCTGCGTTAAAAAGTTTTAAAACTACCGTTGCAACTCCTTCAAAATGCGTCGGCCGGAAAACGCCGTCAAATTTTTCCGTTACGCCGCCGACTTTCACCGATGTATTAAAACCGTCGGGATATATTTCTTCAACTATTGGCGTAAACAAAATATCACAACCCGCTTCTTCTGCAACTTTCGTATCGTGCTCAATTGAGCGCGGGTATTTGGCAAAATCCTCATTTGGTGCGAACTGAGTAGGATTCACAAAAATTGAAGTAATCACTATATCATTTTCCGCCCGCGCCTCGCGAATCAGCGACGCGTGACCGTCGTGCAGAAAGCCCATCGTCGGCACCAGCGCAATACGTTTTTTGCTAATTCGTTTATCGTCAACTATTTGCTGGAGTTCGCGAATTGATGTGATTATTTGCATCTGCTGCTGTGTATATTCTTTTAAAAATCTTGTCACGAATATACTTTTAAAACACAGAAAACCTTTAAAAAAACTTTTTAAAAAGTATGAAATTTCAACGCCTGTTTTTTCTTTTTACAATTTTTATCCTTTTAAAAATAACTCCGCTTTCCGCGCAGGAGCGATTTACGCATATTGTGTTCGACACGCTTTTACAGCAGAATGTGCGCGGTGGAATGGTGTATTACCCGGCTTTTAGAAACGAGAAATTTGAAAATTATTTACAGGAACTTGCGACAGCAAAGCCGGAAAAGTGGGAGAGAAGCGAGCAGATCGCCTTTTGGATAAATGCGTATAATGCGGCGGTCATTTCAGAAGTTTTAAAACATCCGGGTTTGCGGATGGTGTCGGGCTTGCCTTATTTTTTTCAGGATTCTGTTGTAATTGCACAGCAAAAACTTACGATCGACAGCGTTTTAAAAACGAAACTTCGTGCTTTTAAAGAACCGCTTGTATACTTTGGTGTAAATTCTGGCGCAATCGGATTTCCGAAATTAGAAAATCGCGCTTTTAAAGGCCAGACGGTCGTAAAAGAATTACAGAAAAATGCACGTGCGTTTTTAAAAAGTGAGGAGAATCTTTTGCTGGACGTTCCTGCAAATACGGTGTGGATTTCAAAATTGTTTTTAAAACAGGAAGACGATTTTAAAAGTGAAAAGAAATCTGTGCTGAATTTCCTTGTGGAATATGCGCCGCCTGTTATTGCCGGTTATCTTGCCGTTCATAAAAATGATGTAAAAATTGAATATCTGGATTTCAACGAACGCATTAATGGTAAAATTGAAGAGCCGGCAACTGCATCAATTAAAGTATATGAGAAGGTAAAAAAACAGAAAAAGAAGAAGGCCAATAAATAAGAACATCTGCTGAAAAGGAGTAAGTGTAAAACCTACAATGTATTAGGTAAAAAAATAGTTGCCGGTGGAGGTATTAGTATGTATGTTTGTGGTATCGAAATTTATCACGAACACCGACTACCGACCATGAAAAAGCCATTTTTAAAAACGCTTCTGCCAGCGATCGCCCTGTGCGCATCATTCTGGCTAACCTCTTGTGGCGATGCTGAGGATGTGTTACCAGCTTCGGAATATCAGGAAATTCCGGTGGTTGAGGCTGAAAAACCGGCTGATGAACTCATGGGTAGAAAAACAAATACAAATACGGGTACACGAATTATTGAATTTTCGGGCTATCGCTGGATCGTACGAAACAGCACGACGTATACCGGCCCCGGATTAAATGTTTTCTCAAATTCGGTAAACAATGTTTGGGTGGACGGACTTGGACAACTTCATTTAAAACTTACCTACACAAACGGTAAATGGCAAAGCGCGGAAGTTCTTTCCGAGCAGAATTTTGGTTACGGTGAATATGTATTCTACACCGCTACCAAAGCTGATCAGCTTGATAAAAATGTGGTTTACGGGCTTTTTACGTGGGATGACAATACTTTTAAAAGCGACGCTAATTCAGAAATTGACGTTGAATTTGCAAAATGGGGATACGCTACGGCGCCATCGCTTCAGTATTCGGTGCAGCCGACAAATGGCGGCATCTATCCTGAGCGCGATATTAATCCTTCAGGATTTCTGCTGACAGGCGATTATTCCACCCACGGTTTTACGTGGTCGCCGACCGATGTGATCTTTAAAAGCTATTATGATCATGGCTGGCCTACAGCGTGGTTAGCAGGAGAGTGGAGCTTTCTCAGTACAGTGACGGCACGTCAAAAGATCCAGGGAAGTATGACAAGCGATCCTGTCATTATTCCGCGTCCCGGCACAACGACAAAAGTTCACATCAATCTGTGGCTGAATGATTCAAATTTTGATGGCTATGGTGATGCTCCAAGTAATGGTCAAACCGCTGAAGTAATCGTTAAAAAATTTACTTTTAAAGCTCGTACCGCTATTTAAAATTACTGCCAAACTGCGAAAATTCTTTTAAAAGCCACGTTCAAAAAACGTGGCTTTTTTCTTTTTAAAAACTCTTATTTGTATTTAATCCAAAAAAGCTTTGTAATGTCAAAAACTTTATGTAGATTTGTTCTAAATAAGAATAAGAATTAAACGTTCATCTATACGTTTTAAAAAATCACCGGATTTTGACGCTTTTTAAAAGCAAAAAATATATGAAAACGCCACTTCAGCTTCACGAACTTCCCATCGGCTCACGCGCTGTGATCGCCGGTTATGGGATGATAAATGAGTTTACCGAACGCCTGCAGGAGCTTGGACTAATTCCCGGAACGCTAATCAAGATCGTTCGCCGCGCGCCTTTTAAAGGCCCGGTGGAGATTTCCTACGGCACGAATCGCGTGGCTGTCCGCGCGCACGAGAGCGATTCAATTTTTGTGGAATGCCTCAATTAATGAAGCCGGTTTTAAAAGATTTTTTAAAACATTCTTTTAAAAACTTTTACAAAACTGACTTTTAAAAAAGAGTATTCCTCATGTCGCACTGCGCCGATGACACCGTCGAAAGCCGCGTCATTCCTGATTCGCCCCTCATCGCATTCGTAGGAACGCCGAACTGTGGCAAGTCCACGCTTTTTAACGTGCTCACCGGACTTCGGCAGAAAGTTGGCAATTTCCCCGGTGTGACGGTCAATCCCGCGCTCGGTAACCTTCTTGGGCATAAAAAAAACATCCGATTAATTGACCTTCCCGGCATTTATTCCCTCGCACCAAAATCGCCCGATGAATCGCTGACGACAGCCGTTTTAAAAGGTGAAAATGCAAAAATCGCACTACCGGACGCCGCCGTTTTCGTTATCAACGGCACTAATCTTGAAAAATCACTTTTCCTTTTTTCGCAATTCGCCGCTTTAAAAATCCCCACGATTGTCGTTGTCACGATGATTGACGAGATAAAAGCGCGCGGCGGCACATTCGACGATATCGAGCTTGAGCACGAACTCGGCGTTCCGGTTCTCAGCGTCGTCGGCCACAAAGGCGTTGGCGTGGACGAAATCAAGGAGCATCTTCGTTCAATCGGCGATTTTTCCATTCCGCAGATTTCCTCGCTTGATGCAGATTCCATTGAAATCCGCCACAAATGGGCGCGTGAGCTTTCCAAAAATGTTTTAAAACTCGACCAGCGCGATGCCGTTACGGAACGCCTCGACAAAATTTTCCTCCATCCTGTTTTCGGGCCGCTGATTTTCCTTGCTGTGATGCTGCTTTTCTTTCAGTCCATTTTCACGTGGGCGACTCCGCTGATGGATTTCATTGACGGCGGTTTCAGCGGTTTGGCGGATTTCGTTGCGACGATTATACCCGAAGGGATTTTCCAGAATTTCATTACGAAAGGCATTATTGGCGGCGTTGGCTCGGTCGTGATTTTCCTGCCGCAGATTCTCATTTTGTACCTGTTCATCACGCTTCTGGAAGAGTGCGGTTATCTTGCGCGTGGTGCGTTTCTGGTTGATAGAATTATGGGCGCATTTGGCTTGCAGGGGCGGTCGTTTATACCGATTCTCGGTTCGTTTGCGTGTGCGATTCCCGGCATTATGTCGGCGCGGATTATTCCGAATGAAAAAGACCGGCTGACGACGATGCTCATTGCGCCGCTGATGACGTGTTCGGCGCGGCTGCCGATTTACGCGCTGCTCATTGCGGCATTTGTGCCTGCGGTGTATCTGGGCGGATTTCTGTCGCTTCAGGCGCTGGTGCTTTTCGGGCTGTACGCACTTGCGGCGATTTCCGGTTTGGTGATGGCGTGGATTTTTAAAAAGACTATTTTTAAAGGCTCTAAGCTGCCGTTTCTGATGGAATTTCCGCCGTACAGGAAGCCGAGTTTTAAAAGCGTGGGCATTACACTTTTTAATCGTGGAAAGGAATTTTTGCAATCAGCCGGAACGGTCATTCTCATTTTTTCCATAATTCTCTGGGCTCTGACGGAATTCCCGCGCGCTGACGTTCCTGAAGGAACGCCACAGCTTGTAGCTGAAAGGATGCAACTTGAACAGTCTATCGCGGGACAAACCGGAAAATTCATCGAACCCGTTTTTAAACCGCTCGGCTTTGACTGGAAAATCACGATTGGCGTTATCGGCAGCTTTGCCGCGCGCGAGATGTTCGTGTCGGTGATGGGGCAGCTTTACAGTGCAGATGTAACGGAAACGGATGCCACATTGCGCGAAGTTTTAAAAACCTCAATGTCGCTGCCTGTCGCTTTGAGCGTGCTGATGTTTTACGTGTATGCGCTCCAGTGCATGAGCACGATTGCCGTTTTAAAACGAGAAACGGGTGGTTGGAAATGGCCGACATTCGCGTTTGGCTATACATTTTTGCTTGCGTACGGCGTTGCGTTTTTCGTGTACCGGATTTCGCTTGGCATTTTTTAAAAGAAAGGCTTTTAAAAACAAATTTTTACATTTTTAAAAGCTATGCTGAATACGAAAGTAATAATGGCGTTGAGCGCCGTCGGAATGACTGCAATTGCGCTTCCGCTGATTTTTATTCCTGATGAAATCCTCGCATTTTGTGGAATTGAAAATGCGAGATTCCACTCATTATTCCTTCAAATCACCGGCGCTTTATATTTTGCTTTCGCTATGCTGAATTGGATGGCAAAAGGAAATCCCATTGGCGGAATTTATAGCCGTCCTCTCGTAATGTCAAATCTTGTACATTTTCTCGTCGGTGGGCTTGCACTTTTAAAAGCTTCAATGTCAGGAAATTATCCTGCGCGAATCTGGATTCTTACCGCGTTCTATACAGTTTTTGCCATTCTCTTCGCACTCATCAGTTTCACACATCCAAAGCAAGTATCAAAAAAAGTTTAAAAACTTTAATAGAGAACCTTTTAAAAAAGGGGAAATGTTTCTTATATTGCAGTAAGTTTTTTAAAAATAATTCTTTATAAAAACTATCATGATAGGAAAGATATTTTCACTCGAAAATCTTGTACTTCTTGCAATTTGCCTTGCTGCAATCGGCTATTCGTGGTGGCGCGACCGCCATATAAAAGAAAAGCTGGGTAAAATCTACGCTGAATTTCCGATTGGAAAGCACAAAAAATGGTATAAATACTGGCATTGGATTATGCTGGGACTGCTCGTTCTTAATGGAGTTGTACTCTATTTAATCAATGTTCTTTTTGCTGAACCCGGCGAATCGTCGGGCAGCAACCCAATGTTTATTCCCTTTACGTTGCTGACAATTGAGGCATTAGCGCGATTCCGCCCAACAACTGTCGGCGAGACAGGTTTACTGCTCGACACAAAAGTAATTTCCTGGAACGATATTAAAAGAATAGAATGGGACCGCGACATAAAGCAGCAATTGTGGAGTTTTACGGTCTATTTTACCAAAAATGCAGCACCTTTAAAAGTCGCTATTGACCGCGAATTTCAGCCAGAAGCCGACGAACTTTTTAAAAAGTTTTTAAAAACGGAAGATCAACCTGAAAAAGTTTTAGCGTAAATTCTTTTTAAAAGAAAATTACAAAAGGCAAATGTTTTTAAAAGCATTTGCCTTTTTGCTTTTTTAAAGCTGTCATACTCCTGCATGACTTTTGACATAGTTTTCCGATTGTAATTGTGGGAATTTAGCATGAACAATAATCGGAGGATGTGATCATGAAAATGATAATTAAAATCACGGCTATTTTTCTCCTGGTGTTTAATGGCGTGTCCGCTCTTGCAGGCGGTTACGGACTAATGTCGGACCCGACAGGAATGCATGTTGGGATTCCGTTGAATTATTTGAGTTTGACGCCGTTCACGGATTTTTTTATTCCGGGGCTTTTGCTTTTCTGCTCGCTGGGCGTGATGAGCCTGCTGGTGGCGTCGGCTGCCATGCGTAGCTCAAAATACAGCCCGTACTACATTGTGTTTCAGGGCGGCGTGTGCATGATATGGATTATTGCGCAAATGATACTGGTGCGTGAATTGCACTCGCTGCATCTGCTCTACGGCTTGATTGCGTTTGTGCTGATTCTCTGCGGCTTTTATCTGCTGATGCCGCAGTCGCATCGCGCGAGGGTCATTCCACGCTTTTAAAAACCGTAGGAAAGTTTTTTTTTGTAAAAGGTAATCTCATTTTTTACAACCACATGAGGTGAGATATGTTTGCACCAAAAAATATTCTCGTGCCGACAGACTTATCCGCGCAGGCCGAGGGTGCAATGTGCTATGCAGTTGACGTAGCGCTGGAAAATCAGGCGACGGTTCACGTTGTGCATGTGCCTGAACTGATTCTGTTCCCGGATTGGGAATATTTGAATATACCCGAACACGAAAACCCCGAGTATTACCTGTCGCACACCGGTTTCGAGCTGAAACGGTTGGCAAAAGAGCTGGAGAATAAAGGCCTGAGCGTCATCACCCAGGCGCTTCCATCTACGAGCGCGGCGGAGAGCATCGCCAGCTATGCTGAGGAAAATGACATTGACATGATTTTTATTGCTACAAACGGACTGAGCGATTTTGAACGGTTTCTGCTTGGTATCACGACGGAACGCCTGCTTCTCCTCACGCAATGCCCGGTATTTGTTATTCATAAAACGGAAATGCCGAAAGAGCATAAAGCTCACTTCGCAGAAGAAGCACATGCTTTTTAAAAGACAAAATTTTTGAAATTAATTTTTGAAATCAAACTTTTAAAAAAGCCGGGCGAATTCTTTACTATGAATACGCTCGGCCTTTTGTTTTTAAAAGTGATTGTAAAAAGTAGATTTCCTGCTTTTAAAGAATTTGAAAATAGTTCTGAAAATTGTAACTTATTGCAATTCCCGCCGTTTTTAAAAGAAAATCAAAAACTCATCACTTTTTAAAGAGCAGATATGGAACTCACCATTACCAATCTTTCCAAAACGTATCCTAACGGCGTCCACGCTTTAAAAAACATTTCGCTGACGATTCCAACTGGCATGTTCGGTCTGCTCGGACCAAATGGCGCGGGGAAATCCACGCTGATGCGCACAATTGCTACTTTGCAGGAACCCGATTCGGGCAGTATTATGCTTGGCGCAATTGATGTGTTGCAGCAGAAGGACGAGGTGCGGCGCGTGCTTGGGTATCTGCCACAGGAATTTGGCGTGTACCCGAAAGTGTCGGCGGAAGATATGCTGGAGCATTTTGCGCTTTTAAAAGGAATTACGAATACGAAAGAGCGGAATGAATCGGTGAAATCGCTGCTCGCGCAAACGAATCTGTATCACGTTCGCAAGAAACATATTGGCGGGTTTTCCGGCGGGATGAAACAGCGTTTTGGCATTGCGCAGGCGCTGTTGGGGAACCCGAAACTGATAATTGTTGATGAGCCGACTGCGGGACTTGATCCGGCGGAGCGTATTCGTTTTCACAATCTCTTGAGTGAAATCGGTGAAAATATTATCGTGATTCTGTCCACGCATATCGTGGAAGATGTGAGCGATTTGTGCAGCAATATGGCGATAATTTATAAAGGTGAAGTGCAGCTCACAGGCGAGCCTTTAAAAGTTCTGGAGGATTATAAAGGAAAAATCTGGAAGAAAATCGTTGAAAAAAGTGAAGTTGAAGCGCATCAGAAAATGTATCCGGTGATTTCCACGCGCCTTTTTGCGGGAAGAACGCTGCTGCATGTGTACAGCGATGTTGAGCCGGATTCTTCGTTTGAAAATGTAGCATCGACGCTCGAAGATGTGTATTTTGCTACGATGAAAGCTCGCGAAACTGTTCCTCAATTAACTGAAAGTCTTTAAAAAAGGAGGAGCTATGTTTTACGAATTTTTCCGTTTTGAGCTGAAATACCATTTCAGCCGCATCTCGACATATGTTTATTTTGCGATATTTTTTGCGCTTGGCTTTATTGCTATCAACGCCGCAGGCGGAGCTTTTGAAAGTGTGAGCGTTGGCGGTAGCGGCGGAAAAGTATTTGCCAACGCGCCATATCCGACATTTCAACTGATTTCGGTTTTCAGCTATTTCGGCGTGATGATTATCGCTGCGATTATGGGAACGGCCGTCTATCGCGATTACGAACACAACACGCACGCACTTTTCTATACTGCGCCGATTTCAAAAGCCGGCTATCTCGGCGGACGTTTTGCAGGTTCGATGCTTATCGTGCTGCTGATTTTTACGGGACTTGCGCTTGGGCTTTTTCTTGGTTCGTTCATGCCGTGGCTTGACCGCAGTAAATTCGGCAGCTATAATCTGCTCGCCTACATTCAGCCGTACCTTGTGACGGTCATTCCGAATACGTTTTTTATTGGCGCTGTATTTTTTGCGCTGGCGACGCTGAGCCGGAATGTGCTGGCGACGTATGTTGCGGCGATTGTGCTGCTGCTTGGCTATCTCGCGGCGGGAAATCTCATCAGCGATATTGAAAATGAAATGATTGCGGCGCTCGTTGACCCATTCGGGAATTCTGCCGTTGACCTTGAAACCCGTTACTGGACGGTCGCGGATAAGAATACCCTTCTCGTGCCATTTACGGGAAAAATCCTTTTAAATCGCGCTCTCTGGACTGCTTTTGGAATACTCGTTTTCGGAGCAGTTTTTAAAAGATTTTCCTTCTCACAATTCGCTTCTGAAAAGAAAAACAAGAGGCTCCGCGAAACTGAGATTGTTGAAGCTCCAATACAAACACTTGTTCTGCCGAAAGTCAGCCAGCATTTTTCTTTTAAAAACTCGCTGCTGCAAATGTTCCGGGCTGCTATTGGCGAATTTAAAGCAATCGTGAAAGACATGTATTTTATCGCGATTGTCGTTGCCGGCGTGATGTTCCTTTTCATTAGCGCGTCGCAACTAGATTCTCTTTACGGAACGAGTGTTTATCCGGTTACCTATTCGATTTTGGAATTAACAAGCGGCAGTTTTGCGCTTTTCCTCATTATAATCATCACATTTTACGCCGGGCAACTTATCTGGAAGGAACGGGAAATCCGCATCAGCCAGATTTACGACGCGCTTCCGACTGCCTCGTGGATGCCGTTTTTAAGCAAATTCCTTGCGCTTGTCATGGTTCAGGCGGTGCTGCTTTTTGCCGTGATGCTGTGCAGCATGCTTATCCAGGCGTTTAACGGGTATTTCAATTTTGAAATCGGCCATTATATCCAGGAGCTTTTCGGTTTTCAGCTTTTAAACCTGGTTCTGCTGTGCGCTCTTACGATGTTTGTGCAGGTGATGGTAAATAATAAGTACACCGGGCATTTTATCATGGTGCTGTATTATCTACTCATGATTTTCCTGCCGCAGCTCGGCGTGGAGCACAATATGTGGCGGTTTGGCGCGGATACGGGCTACACGTATTCGGACATGAACGGCTACGGGCATTTCGTTGCGCCGTATCTGTGGTTTAATTTTTACTGGGCGGCGTTTGCGGTGCTGCTGGCGATTGTATCACATCTCTTCTGGATTCGCTCAACGGAAACTTCGTGGAAAGCACGCACGATTGGTTTTAAAAGACGCCTGAGCCGTGGTGTTCAGACAACGTCATTTGCCACGCTTGCGGTTTTTGCCGGAATGGGAGGTTATATTTTTTATAATACGAATGTTTTAAACGATTACAAATCTTCCTCCGCGCTTGAAAAAGAGCAGGTGAAATTTGAGCGGAAATATAAGAAGTTTGAAAATGCGCCGCAGCCACGTTTAAAAAGCGTGAACGTGAATGTGGATATTTTTCCCAAAGAACTCAACCTTGCCATTCGCGGAAAATACGTTTTAAAAAACCAAACCGGTACACCAATTGACTCGCTTTTTGTCAATCTTCCATCAGAAGCAAAAGTTAAATCAATCAAGTTTTCAACGCCGTCATCGCTGGTTTTATCCGATAAAAATCTTGGCTTTTTCATTTATAAATTGTCCGTTCCGCTTCAACCAAATGATTCCATTGAAATGAATTTCGACCTCGGCTACAAACCTGATGGTTTTAAAAACAGCGGAATCAATACAAGTGTTGTGGAGAACGGAACATTTTTTAACAGCGACAGAATGCCCTCGCTTGGTTACACGTCGGATTTTGAAATTTCCGACGACGACATTCGCAAAAAGCATGGTTTAAAAGCAAAAGAACGCATGGCACCGGTAAACGACGAACATGCGCGGCGCAATACCTACATTTCGCATTTTGCCGACTGGATTGATTTTGAAGCAACAGTCAGTACGAGTCCTGACCAGATTGCGCTTGCGCCGGGATATTTGCAAAAAGAGTGGACTGAAAACGGACGCCGCTATTTCCATTACAAAATGGATTCGCCTATTTTAAACTTTTACTCGTTCCTTTCAGCGCGCTACGAGGTTCGCCGCGACAAATGGAATGATGTGGCGATAGAAGTGTATTACCACAAAGGTCACGAATACAACATTAACCGCATGATTCACGCGGTGAAAAAATCGCTTGATTATTACACAAAAAACTTCAGCCCATATCAGCATAAACAGGTTCGTATCCTCGAATTTCCGCGTTATGCCTCGTTTGCGCAGTCATTTCCGAATACAATTCCGTACTCAGAATCCATCGGATTTATTGCAAAAGTTGATCCGAAAGATGAGGACGATATTGACTATCCGTTTTACGTGACGGCGCATGAAATTGCGCATCAGTGGTGGGCGCATCAGGTTATTGGCGGAAATGTGCAGGGCGCAACGCTGCTGGCCGAATCCATGTCGCAGTATTCCGCGCTGATGGTAATGGAAAAAGAATACGGGCGCGAAAAAATTGAGAAGTTTTTAAAATATGAGCTGCAAAGCTATCTCGGCGGGCGCGGAAGTGAGCGCAAGAAAGAAGTGCCGCTCGCGCTCGTGGAAAATCAGCAGTATATTCACTACAACAAAGGTTCGCTGATTTTGTACGCGCTGCGCGACTACATCGGCGAGGAAAAGCTCAACGGCGCACTTGCTCAGTACATCAATGCCGTGAAATTCCAACAGCCGCCATATACGAATTCAACCGAATTCCTCACGTACATTCGCTCTGCAACGCCCGACTCGATGCAATATCTCGTCACCGATATGTTTGAAAAAATCACGCTTTTTGACAACAAAGTAACGGCTGCAACTTTTAAAAAACTGCCTGACGGAAAATACGCCGTTGACCTGACAATTGAAACGCAGAAACTCTATGCTGACAGCCTTGGCCGCGAAACCGACGCAGCAATAAACGACTGGATCGACATCGGGATTTTCGGTGAAGGTAAGAAAAAAGAGCTGTATCTTTCAAAGCATAAAATTGACAGCAAAGCCGAAAATATCAGGATTGTTGTGGCTGAAAAACCTGTAAAAGCAGGGATTGACCCCTATCACAAACTGATTGACAGAAAGCCGGATGATAATGTGAAGGCGGTAAGTCAGTAATTTCTCTTAAAAGGTATTTTTAAAAGTAAACGGCAAATGTTTTTAAAAACGTTCGCCGTTTTTTGTTTAACATCATGCTTTTCGTAGTTTTGCAGGTAACTACTGTATTATCACCACTTACCTTTAGATTGAGTTTCCATGTTTAAAGCACTTCTGTTTTTTGTATTATTGATGTCCTGCTCGGTAATATCAGCACAAAGTCCATCATTACCTGAACATATAAGCAAAAGAATCGGAGCTGAGCTTGATCCGCTCGAAGCAGAATATTTCGGAATGTTTTCCTGGGTGAAAGGTTTTAAAAAGGGAATTATAAGTACAAATAATGGCGAATTAACTTTTAGAATTGAGCGGCAGTCAGAACCCGATACAATATTTACCTTTTCACAAAAGAACTCGCAATCCCTTGAAAAATATGTGAGCACATATGAGGAGATTTTTACAAAGCAGGAGGTAGAAAAAGCTATAGACTGGGATTCCATCGCAACATATCTTCGTCCAAGCAACCCAATCCGTAAGCCGGGGGAAGTAAAGATTGAGCTTAATGATAATACTAATTTACAACGGCAACTCATTTGGGCGGGTGATTCCAGTATAGCTGTATGGAAAGATGATTCTCCGGTTGATTTAGGAAGGCTTACTTCTCATACTGAAGTGTATAATTTCAATGAAGTGAAGTATATCAATAACCAACCGGTATCGGGGAATATAACAGCATTTGCCAATAATATCACCAAAATAAAAACTCTTTCTTACTTTTCAAGAATTTCACCTGAGCTTCGCGATATTTTACAACAAAAGGTTTCCCCTGGTATAACGATTCCTAATGCCAATAATGAAGTTACCAATCCAAAACCAACGTACGAAACAGTAAAAGAGGAGTATTTTAAAAGATTCACCGTAGGGCTACTATATTATCCTATCCATCTAATGGACAAAGAAAGTTATAAGGTTACAAATACAATTTATCGTTACGGGTCGTCGAGCGGAGAAATAAATACGGAAACAGGTGCTGAACATAATATGCGAAAATGGGGGGCTGAAGTGTTGTATAACATAAATCCAAGTATTTCCCTGGGTTTGTCATATACAATTCCTTCGGCTGAGTACGAAGCGACACGGCCTCTGACTAACGAACCGGTTTTGCTCAATGATCCGTATAACAGAGATGTGGCTTCGGAAACTACTACAGCGTTGCTTTTTCGATATCATCCCAAACCACGTGATCCAATCCTTACGAGTTTAGAAGCGGAACTTGGTTTATCTGTGGGATATGAGAGCTATTCTATTCATCAAACGAGGTATTATGCCGGAACAAACCTTGAGAGAACAACAAAAGGTTCTGCTATAGAAGGATCAGCCCAATTAGGCTGTAGTTATTTTATTTTTCAAAATCTTTCAATGCAGGGAGGAGTTTTGTATCGTATTTCAACACAAATAAAAATTCCTGATTCTGAGTTTTATTCACAATCATATTTGTTGATAAAAGTTAATACAAATGAAATTCGTACCAATGAAATTAGCTTTTTTCTTGCATTACGATTCCACATTTAAAATGAAAAAAGGCGAACGTTTTAAAAATGCTTGCCTCTTCTTTTAAAGAATCATCATCTTTTTTTTTTAACTTTGTATTAATCATACCCTTACACACACCACATTACTTTCACTTATCTTATGCTTAAGGTCTTTTTCCTGCTTTTTATAGTTCCATCCTACTCTTTTGCCCAAACCAGCATATTGCCTGAAGCTATTAATAGTAGAATAGGGAATGAGCTTGATTCAATAGAAGGGGGATATTTTGGCCTGTTTTCGTGGGTAAAAGGTTTTAAAAATGCCCGAATTACAAGTGAAAACAATGAGTTAACTTTTCGAATTTCGAGAAATTTATCCGGCGATACTGTATTTACTTTTTCACAAAAAAATTCTGAATATCTTGATGATTATATTAAGCATTATGAAGAAATTTTCGTAAAGCCTGAAATACAAAAATCAATTGACCTGACTGAGATATCTCCATACCTACGGCCAAGTAATCCGCTTCGCGAGGTTGGTGAAATCTCAGTCGAGCTGCTTGATAAAACATTTTTAAAACGCCAGTTGATCTGGATGACCGATTCTGTGATAGTAGTATGGAAAGATGATTCTGCTGTAGAACTTGGTAAACTTGAAAAAAAGATCGATATTATCCCTTTTTACGATGTTGCCTATATAAATAATCAGGCAATCTTAGGAAATCATCAGGCGTATGTGAATAATGCAGCTAAAGTGAGAAATCAGTCCTGGTTTGTAAAAGCGTCTCCTGAACTTCATAATTTCCTCAAGGCGAATAGTAATAACAATTCAGGAAATCGTTCCGGTTTAAACGAAAAAGATCAGGTACCCAAATACTCCGATGTGCAGGAAGAATATTTGAAGAAGTTTACTCTTTCCGTACTTTACAAATTCAATATGTACATCGATCCCAATAAAGTTTTTGTGGCAGCCTTTATGTATAGTGAACTGGTAACTGCCAAACAGAATTGGGCTGGCGAATTACTGTATAATATTAATCCAATGTTTTCGATTGGTGCAGAATACGGTGAAATCCCCTATCTTGAATATCCAAGGAAGTCACGAACATTTGAGCCGATAAGCCGGGATGTCGTATATGGTAATGAAGCTACTTTTTTATGTAGAATAAGGCCTAAGCCACGCGATCCTATTAACGATAGTTTTGAAAGTGAAATCGGGTTGGGAATCGGACGTGGAAACTATACGGTTTCTTTGGAACAGTTTAATCTAGGAGGTTTGATAGCAAAGGCAGAAAAAAAAGCATCACCATGGATATTTTCACTTCAACTGGGATATAGCTACTTTTTTACGAATTTCGTTTCAGCTTATGGAGGAATACTTTTCCGGTCATCTACGCCTTTTGAAATTCCTGATGCAAATGATTTTAAAAATACAAGATCGGTAAATTTTACTCTCGCAACTTCTTTCTTGGGTTTACGAATTCATCCATGGTAATACAAAAAGGCAAATTTTATAAACGTTTGCCGTTTTCCTTTTTACAATCTCTCACGAGCGGAACACAAAATACACCGCACCAATCAGGCACAACGCCGCCCACAAATGGTCCAGCTTCAGCGATTGCCCCATATACATTACAGCAAACGGCACAAACACCGAAAGCGTGATGACTTCCTGCAAGATCTTCAGTTGCGGCAAACTCAACTGCGTAAACCCGATGCGGTTAGCCGGTACCATCAGCATATATTCAAAAAGTGCGATGCCCCAGCTGGCAAGCGCCGCGATGTACCATTTTTTGTCCGACAGGTTTTTTAAATGTGAATACCAGGCGAATGTCATGAAAATGTTTGAGGCAATAAGGAGCAGCGTGGTTTGGAGAATGACGGGCATTGGAGTTTTTAAAAAGTAATTTTATAAAAGAGTTTTACAAAATTACTCACGGCTGTCATTCCTGCAAGCGAAGCGCGTCGGGAATCTTTCTTCCTACGATTGCATGACGCGTCCTGCTGGTGAGGCATCCCCCTTTGTCCCCCTTCAAAGGGGGAAATCTATTCTCAAAAGTCTCCCTTTGAAGGGAGATGCCGCAGGCAGAGGGATGACTGCGTTGGATGGTCGCGTATGAGGTTACATCCAAACATTTAAAAACTCGCGGTGCGCTTTATCATCATGAAGAGAATTTTGTGGCGCGAGCACAATTTCCTGAATTCCATAACCACTCCCGATTTTTAAAAGGGTAACGACATTTTTAAAAACAGCAAAATGTACGCGCCACGACTTCACCGCAATTTCAAAAAGATTCTCAGAAAGCTGGGTAATTCTGCGGTATTGATGCGGTTCAGGATTGTTTTTTAAAATTGGCGAAATTGTTTTTAAAATGTCAATCTCGTAGTTTTTAAAAAGCCATTCATGCTGCTTTTTAAAAAGCTCTGAAAGCTCAATTTCAAAATTCTTCTCAGCCGCAATTTCCTCATCGAGCCAGCCCATTTTCGCATTGGGAAACGCTTCTGCATACGACAAGTACGGCTTGATGTCAAGGATCGGCGTGCCGTCAAGCAGATCTGTATCAGCAACTTTTAAAACTCTTCCTTCAATGCTCACAAGCGTCACAAGCGAAAGCCCGATTGGATTCGGCCTATGCGGCGAACGTGTAGCAAATACTCCACGCTTTTCATTTTTAAAACTTCTCGGCGGCAGCACTTTCGGTTTCCACGTCGTATTGCGGTGAAACCAGTAGATGAGCCAGATTTTTTCAAAGCCCGCGAGATCTTGTAGCGCCTGCTCGAAGTTCATATTTGGCAATAGCTCGATACGCGCGAGGCCGTTTTCTTTAAAAACTCCGGGCTGGCGCGGCGCTTCATAGCGTTCTTTAAAGCTGTTATGCAGGTAGCCGATGGGCGTGAGTGTGAGAGTTTCGATGGTTTTTAAAAAAGATTATTTTAAAGTATAGCTTATAAGTTCAGAGCGAGACTGATGGCCCCTTAAAGACTTAACTTCACTTTTGATTTGACCGATATTTGGGGCGAAGTAACTTATCTTTTCTGTAGTTTCAGATTTTCCATCAAACTCAAAATTATTAATTTCACGATATGCATAGCATATAAATATTCCGGCAGGAGTGGTGATTGATGTATCTGTACTTATTACTTCCAACTTCTCATCGTTTTCTAACATTATATCACCAACTTTTGCAGGAAATTTGTAAACTAATGCACTTTCGTCTTTATGAATTGCCCACAGCCCATCGGGACGATTTTTAAAGTAGATTTTTAGTTGTACAATTCCATCTTGATAAATATCGTACCAAATTTCATTATTGATTGTCTTTGAGCCTATAACAGTGGAAGTATCAAGAACCGTTCGTTCGGCAGCACCGATAGAATCAATAACATGGATTTTAAAAATCCACTGATTGCCAACTTTTAAAGGCCAGATTTCTCCTGTACTTTCAGCCGGATTTGACGAATTATCCGAGCAGCCGGAAAGAATTATTACTATACAAAAAGCCAATATGTATAGTAGTTTTAAAACTCTCATTTTGGTTTCTATTGTTTAGGTTTTAAAAACTATTGTAAAGTATAATTAATCAGTTCGACCCCATATCTATCCAATCCTTTGCCAGCATACAATTCTTCTTTAATGTAACCGATAGCCGGCGAATAAAATAGTGTCTGGGCAAGTATTTGAGAATTGTTATAATAATATGCGTAGGCATAGCATTTGAATGTGCCTGCCGGTGTCGTAATCATTGTGTCTGTAGAGATGACATGCATTTTGCGGTGATACATAGTATCCTGCGGGTCATCAGGTTCGCCTGAAAAAAATGTATCGCCAACCTTCGCGGGAAATTTGATCGACAGATTTGGTTCTTCAATATAATCCCGATTCCAAAGCCCGTCTGCGCGATTTAATTGGAAAACTTCAGCCGTGATATATCCGCTACCAGCTGAGATATATGTTTTGTACCACACTTCGCTTCCGAACATTTTTGTTCCGGTAATTTTCATTGTATCGCGGTATTCTGCGATCTGATTGCCCGTTGAATCAATTTCATATCTTTTAAAAATCCACTGATTACCAACTTTTAAAGGAATGATTCCTTCTGATTTTGCGCTGTCTGGTTCGGTAGAATTATCTGAGCAACTAGCAATACTGACAAGAATAACGTAAAAGCAAAGCTTGAAAATTGCTGATTTCATAAGAATCCTCTTTTAAAAATAATTATTTTTTGCCAAATTCTGCAAGTTCACTTACACGCAGAAGCTTTCCATCAAGACCATAAATTTCAGATTTTATCAATCCGCGTCCCGGCGCATAATAGTCTGTTTTTAAAATGCTTGAAGCGCCGCCAGTTTCGTCCTTATATACGTGGACGGCAAAGGTTCCGGCAGGTACTGTAATAGAAGTGTTGGTAGAAATCACTTTTCGGAAAGTTTCAAGTACTGTACCACCATATGAGGTGTCACGGGTTTTCAAAAAGCGCTCGCCAGCCTGTGCAGGAAATTTTGCAATATGGCTAGCGCCACCATATGGGCCACCGCGCTGCCATAGTCCATCGGTTTTATTCAGCCAAAAGTCTGTGTCTATAATCCTTGTTGAACTATTGGAAAAGTAATACTGGAGCCCAAACCAGTGTTCATTATCAAACTTCATTGTGAGACTACTGACAATCACTGTATCGCGCACTACTTCACGTATTGTACCATCCGGCTCGTAAAATGAATTGTCATAATTAAAATAATTCCCGGCTTCCGATGGCAAAAGTTGGCCTGTATTTGCCGGTTCAGTTGAATTTTCGCCGCAACTTAAAATTACAGTAGAAACACAACTAAGAAAAAATACTTTTAAAAAGTTCATCGTACACTTCCTTTAAAAACTGATGAATAAATTACAGTTTAACTATCAACTGTAAATATACGCTAAATTCTTTTAAAAGCAAATTTATTTTTCCAATCTTTTTAAAAAACGTCCTGATGAAAGGTTATTACATTCTCGGAATTTCCGCAGGGAAGGTAAAGCTGCAGTGAGCGGGCGCGTTCTTCTGCCGGAGCAGCAATCAAACCGCGAACGGATTTTCCGGGGAGAAGTGTAGTTTTGCGAAGAGCATAGCGTTCCCAGAAATCGCGATGCGCGTATAATTTTTGCAGCGATTCTTCATATTCAATTTGAGCATTGGTGCGGGTTTGATCTTTTTCTTCTGATTCTGCCCGGCGCTCATCATCCGTCTGATTGCGCTTATCTACAAGGATCAGCGCAATATCTATCACAGCCGTTGCCACCTGTACTTTTTCATGAAGTGAAATCTGGTCGCGGATTTTTGTGTCAATTGCCAAAAGTTCGGCTTCCGGGTCAATTGCTTTTATAATCAAAACTTTTGATTTCTCCGAAAGCGAGTCTGCAACTCTGCCAAAGGCGGAATAGTAAAATGCGCCCGCGTCAATCGTGACTGGTTCAGGTGAATTATTGGTAAATTCCACATCAAAATACAAGCGCTTTTCTGCATCGCTATACCGGTCAAATGCAATTTGCGTTGTGATATTATTATGTGTCGCAGAAGTGATCTCCTTTCCCTGCGACCAAAAAGTTTCCCGCGCAACGGGCTTCAGCCGCATCACATTATGTGTGCAACTGCTGATTGCGCAGCACATTATTATCGCTGAAAGTACGAAATTCTTTTTCATATTTATCTTGTAAATCTTTCTTTTAAACTATCCTTTTAAAAAACTATCCGCGCCGTACCGTTGCAATTTTTTTGCGGACTTCCTCCGGCGTGCGTGAGCGCAGTACAGAGCGTGTGAGTTTGCGCGCATTGGTGAAATTCGTTTTGCGAACGCGCTTTTTTAATTCCAGAAGCAGGGAAGGCGCTACACTCAGCTGATCTATGCCAAACCCAATGAGAAGTTCTGTCGCCGCCGAATGTCCGGCAATTTCTCCGCAGATACACACAGGGATTTTCCGTTTTTTTGCTGCGTCAATTGTGCATTTGATAAGTTTTAAAACTGCCGGATGAAACGCATCGAATATTCCCGCAACATGCTCATTCGTACGGTCAGCAGCGAGTGTATGCTGCGTGAGGTCATTGGTGCCGATACTGAAAAAATCCACCATCGCGGCAAGCTCCATAGCCATCATCGCGGCAGCGGGAGTTTCTATCATGATGCCGATCGGCGTTGTGGCATCAAAGGGAATTCCCTCGGCTTTTAAAGATTTTTTACATACTTTGATAATATCCAGCGCTACCTGAAGCTCGTCCACGCCGGTGATCATGGGAATTTTAAAACGGATATTTTTATGAAGCGAAGCCCGCAGAACAGCACGTATCTGCGTTTTAAAAATGTCGGGATGCTCCAGCAGAAAGCGAATACCGCGAACGCCCAGCGCTGGATTATCTTCTTTTAAAAGCCCGTCAATTTGCTTATCGCTGCCAATATCAAATGCGCGAAGCGTGACCGGATGCGGGAAGCAGCGTTCGGCGATCTCCGTGTACCAGTTGCATTGCGTGTCCTCATCGGGAAATGCCCCATGCTGCATGATCATGTACTCGGTGCGTACCAGCCCGATCCCTTCGGCGCCACAGAGAACAGCTTTTTCGGCATCGGCAGGACAGTCCACATTTGCCGAAAGCCGGATCTTGTGCCCGTCACTTGTTTCTGCGGGAAGTTTCGCCAGTCGCCCGATGCGCTTTTTATGTTCTGCTGCGTTCAGCTGCCGGTTCTGATATTTTAAAAGCGTGCGGGGCTTCGGGTTAATTATTACTTCACCGGCGTAGCCATCCACGATCACAATTGTGCCATCATGGATCATTTCCGTTGCGCCTTTAATACCGATCACTGCCGGGATTTTCAGCGAACGCATCAGGATTGAACTATGAGAAGCAATCCCTCCCGCCTCGGTAACAAGCGCCTGCACATCCGATTCATTAAAGAAAATAAGGTCGGTAGGAGAGATCATCGTCGAAACCACAATGCTGTCCGCCGCTATCGAATGCGTAAAACTCCGTTCATTCAATTCACTCAGCAGAAGGTCTTTGACATGATCAATTTCACTTGCACGGTCACGCAGCAGCGTATCTTTGGCGTACGTGAAAAGCGCCATTTTCTTCTCGAATTCCTGCACAATGGCGAATTCCGCCGTCGAGCCCTCGTTGATATATGTCTGGATAGCCGTCGTAAGAGTTGGGTCGGTAAGAATATAGCGGTAGGTTTCCAGAATATCAACGGCACTTTGTGCTCCATCATTGGCAAGTTCGATCGTAGCTTCCAGTTCTTTTAAAGCGTTTTTAAAAGCACGTCCGTAGCGGATTTGTTCGTCGGGAATATCGTCAGGGGAGATAATATGCGTAGCAACAACATGGGGTTCATTTCTTAAAACAACAGCTTTAGCAATAGCAATTCCGCCGGAAGCCGGGATTCCTTTAAAAAGACTCTCCTGTAGCGCTATTTCGGAGTCGTTCTTTTTAAAAACTTCCTGCACAACCGGTAAAGCTAGTGTTTCCATACCCTTGTCAGAGTCGCCGTCGTTCATTTTCACTATCCCGTAATGAGAAATACGCCTACGGGAATTTACATACTTTTTTAAAAATACACAACACTTTTTTTAGTAAAATGAAGAGTGTGGAAAAGTTTTTAAAATGCTTACAATTCACCAAAGCCCGACTCAAAATACTCGCCGATCTTTTTTACAGCATCCTCTTCATCAATTCCCTTCGCCTGGAGCGTGAGCTTGCTGCCCTGCTCGGCGGCGAGCGTCATCACGCCGATAATACTTTTGGCATTGATCGCAAAGCCATCGCGCTCCAGAAATATTTCCGAGCGGAATTGCGCTGCGAGCTTTACTAAACCCGCCGCCGGACGCGTGTGCAGCCCTGCGCGGTTTTTAATTGTTACTATTTTTTCAACCATATTTTTTCGTGATGGGTAATGCGTGATTCGTAATGCGTTTTTAAAATACATTTGTCATTCTGAGCGTAGCGAAGAATCTGCGCAGGAAGAGACTAACGCGAACTTCTGACAACGATTCTTCGCTATGCTCAGAATGACAATCGTGGTTTACTCCGCTGCTTTTAAAACTCTATTCATTAAACCCAATTTCTGCTCAGTTTTTTCATCCAGAACAATCAAAATTCGCTCAATTCCTTCATGATCTGCTGCGCGAAATTCCGCATACAGCGTTTCTGCTAAAAGCGGTTTTGCATTTTTAAAAACATTGGATAAAACTACACTTTTAAAAGGATTTTCTTTTAAAAAGACTTCCGCTTCAGCGCTGTTTTTAAAAAGCAGAACCTTCGCTTTCGGCGCATAATGCCTGTACTTCATTCCGGGCGAAGCAACTTTCTCATGATTTTTAAAAGAATCAATGATGTCTATTTTCCTTTTTAAAACATCTTCAATTTCTTCTTTTGTAATTGAACCCGGACGCAAAATAACCGGAGTTTCACCAAGAATATTGATAACTGTTGATTCAATTCCCACACGGCACGCGCCACCATCGATGATCGCCCCAATTTTTCCCGACATATCTTCAAAAACATGCTGCGCGGTCGTCGGGCTGGGACGTCCGGAAATATTCGCCGATGGCGCTACAAGAGGTTCGCCAGCAGCAGCAATCAGCGCGAGGGCAACGTCGTGATCCGGCATACGAACCGCGATCGTATCAAGCCCCGCCGACACCGCCGCCGGAACACGTAGATGCTTTTTTAAAACCACAGCAAGCGGGCCGGGGAAGAAAGCATCGGCGAGTTTTAAAAAGGCGTCAGGAATTTCAATTGCAATTTTCTCAACATCAGAAATTGCGGAAATATGCGCGATAAGCGGATTGTCGTTCGGTCTGCCTTTCGCTACGAATATTTTTAAAACCGCCGCTTCATCAAAAATCCGTGCGCCAAGCCCGTACACAGTTTCTGTTGGGAAGGCGACGAGTTCGCCGTTTTTTAAAAGCTCTGCGCCGTGTGCGATTGAGTTTTTAAAATCATTTTGTGCGTTGAGGATTTGGGTTTTAAAATTCATGGTTTTAAAAAGCTATTTATTTGATGGAATAGCTTTTGAGTTTCATAATTCCTCTCTCAACAAGACCTATATCTTTTGCATAATAAATATCAGTTTCAAAAATACTTGTATCACTAGTAGTATCACTAGTAATAGTCCGTGTATAAATTTCATGTACCCGTAATACATCATTATATAAAATGTTGTTTACACTGTGCTTTAGTCCTTTACCCGTTACAGAATAATCAAACTTGCTTTTAACATTATCCCCGGATGGCCCATGTGACCACATTGCATTAACTCTCTCAACAAGATAAACTTCGTCGTTATAGTAAAATACTGTGTCGTTCCTTCTTGTATATAAACCTTTATTTGTAGATGGGTAAACATTCCAATCGGTGGTCGTAAGCCGCTCTATTTTAGAACATTTACGTTTATTAATTACCTCTATATACAAAACACTGTCAATTGAAATAGCTGTATCTTGACCTGTATTACTATTTGGAGTGTAAATTTCATACTCCCATCTAGAACCCTGTGTAAGCGGAAAATAACCCCTTTCAATTGAAGGTATACTCACCGGATTTTCATCTGTACAATTATATAAAAAGACAGAACTGAAGATGATCAAACTCAATAAATTCTTCATAATTATATTACTTTGTTATTTAAACTTTTTAAATTATTTCACCGCGGTTTTAAAAGCCGCCGCATCAAACCACGCCTTTTTTAAAACAATGCGGTTCATCGCGTCGAGCGGATAGTCGCGCACGTACGGCTGCAAAAGGCGGTAGTGCATTTCGTAGAAGAGCATGAGCGCGGGCGCGTCCTGCATGGCGAGTGTTTCCGCCTGCTTGTAGAGCGCGTTCCGCTGCGTGATGTCAGTGGTGGCGACAGCTTCTTTAAGAAGGCGCGTGACGTCGGGATTGTTATAGCGCGTGCTGTTTGGGTAGCTCGGCTCGGACATTGTTTGTGGCACGAGCGAACCGTCGAAAAGATTGATGTAATTTTCCGCATCGGGATAATCGCCGTACCAGCGCGTGCCCCAGAACTGGAGCTTTCCGGCTTCCGCCATATCGAGCAGCTGCGCGAACTGGATTTGCCGGATTTCAATATTCACATTTAAAACCTCGGCGAACATCCGCTGCATGGCTTCGGCGACCTGCACGAGCCGCGGCTCCTGGTAGATCGTTAGCTCCACTTTTGGAAAATCCTTCCCATTTGGATATCCGGCTTTTAAAAGAAGTTCTCGCGCTTTTTCAGGATTATACGAATATCCCGGAATATCAGAAATTTCATAGCCCGGCAAAACCGGCGGCGTGATTCCGTTCTTTGCGGCGGAGTGTGGTGCATTCTTAAGTACATATTTTACAATTTTCTCACGATCCACAGCATACGAAAATGCGCGGCGCACATCGGCATTATCGAAGGGTTTTTGCGTGCAGAGAAAATCCATGAACCACGTGAGCAGTGCCGGTCGCGACTGGAAATTATATTTTGTGTATTCTCCTTTCGGTTGTTTTGTCTGCGCGTCAAGTACGGTTTCAAAATACTCCGTCGGGATCGTAAAATTTTCTTCCAATTTTCCTTTTTTAAATTCCTCAAGCTGGATTTTGTCGTCCTGCACGAAACTGATCTTCACACCTTTTAAAAACGGAAGCTGATTTCCGGCTTCATCGCGCTGCCAGTAATTCGGGTTTTTTTCTAACAGAATATGCTGGTCGGGCTGCCATTCTTTAAAAACAAACGGTCCGCTGCCGACCGGATGCTGGAAATAATCCTGGCCATATTTTTCCACTGCTTCGCGCGGAAGTACGCAACCAAATGCGTTGACAAGCGTGAAGAGAAACGGCGCGAACGGGCGCGTTAATTCTACGGAAAAAGTAGTATCATCAATGGCTTTAAAACCGGAAACATTTTGAACAGATGTTTGTTTTAAAAGCTTTGAATTGTAAAATTCCGTAGCTCCGGCGACGCGGTCTTTAAAAGCCCAAAAAGCGGCGGTGCGGGTGGACGGGTCGCAGGCACGCGTGAAGGAATATAAAACATCCTGTGCAACTACTTTTCGTCCTTTGCTGTTTGTAAAACATTCGTTATCATGAAAATAGACATCGTTTCGCAGATGAAATGTGTAGATTTTCCCGTCAGGTGAAATTTCCCAGCTTGTGGCCAGCTCTGGAATAATGTTAAGATTGGAATCTAAGGAAATTAATCTGTCGTAGATTTGACCTGCAATGTCGTCGGCGAGTTTGCTGGTGATGATGACCGGATCGAGCCCGTTGGGGTTTCCGCGAAGCATGTTGATACGGAACGTACCGCCATAGTTTTTTCCGCCTGCGGCACTTTTAAAACCGGAATCTGTTGATTCTTTTTTACAGCCCGCGGTAATAAAGCTTAGAGCTATTAATAGCGCAAAGCTTTTTAAAAATGTGTTTTTAAAAGATATTTTAAAAATAACTTTAGAGAAATTTTCTTTTAAAAGAAAGTTCACAGCATTCCTCGTTGTGATATTGTGCAAATAATAGTATTTTACGTGTCTTGTTTTTAAAAGCATGGTGAATGTTTTTAAAAACGCAATCTACGATTTTTTAAAACCATACGAATATCAATTTTTTAAAGAGTATTAAATACAGAGGTAAGAGCATTGAAACCCATTACAAAATTCGTTGTTGCGCCTTCGCTGCCGAAGAACATTGCGCTGCTAAAAGAACTGGCTTACAATTACTGGTGGTGCTGGAATGCTGACGCGAAGGAGCTTTTCTCGCGTGTGAACAGGCATATCTGGGAAGATGTGCATCACAACCCGGTGGCGCTATTGCATAGCCTGAGCCAGGAACAGCTTGAGGAATTATCGCAGCAGCGGGATTTTGTGCATTTCCTGGAGCACGTGTATTCGCAGTTTCGCGCATATATGGACGATCAGCCATGGTATGGCAAAAATGAAGAAAGTTCTGAAGGGCAGATCGCATATTTCAGCGCGGAATTTGGTATTCACGAGAGTTTCCCTAATTATTCGGGCGGCCTTGGCGTACTGGCCGGCGATCATTTAAAATCAGCGAGCGACCTTGGTGTGCCGCTGGTGGGGATCGGGCTTTTGTACCAGAAAGGATATTTCCGTCAGTACCTGGCACAGGACGGGCTTCAGCAGGAAATGTATATTTATAATGATTTCTACTCAATGCCGCTGACGCTGATGAAAAATGAGGCTGGCGACCCGCTGATGATCGAGGTGGACATGCCCAAAGGAAAAGCATACGCGCAGATATGGAAAGTGCAGGTGGGACGAGTACCTCTTTTCATGATGGATACGAATATCGAACAGAATGTAATCCCGGAATATCACGATATTACGGATCAGCTTTATGGCGGGAATCAGGAAACGCGGATCCAGCAGGAAATTATCCTGGGTATCGGTGGTATCAGGGCTTTAAAAGCTTTGGGAATTACGCCAAAGGTTTGCCATCTGAACGAAGGCCATGCTGCATTTGCTGCACTGGAGAGAACACGCCACCTGATGCAGGACCTGGGAATGCCATTTGCTCCGGCTATGGAAATCACGCGCAGTGGAACGATATTTACAACGCACACGCCTGTTCCTGCGGGTAATGAAGTATTCCCGATAGATCTTTTAGAGCCTTATCTCAGCGTATATGCGCAAAGTCTCGGGCTAACGGGTGAAGACTTTCTCGCGCTTGGCCGCGTAGATACGACAAACCTGACAGAAGGATTTTCGATGACAGTGCTTGGTTTAAAAAGTACAAATTTCCGTAATGGCGTGAGCAAACTTCATGGAGACGTAACGCAGGTAATGTGGCACGGGCTTTGGAAAAATTTCCCGCAGGATGAAGTGCCAATCACGACTATTACCAACGGAGTACACACGCATACCTGGGTGGCGAGAGAGATCGCCGACCTCTATGACAGATATTTAACTCCTGAATGGCGTAATGAAACGGATAATCTGGATATATGGAAAGAAGTAGATGATATTCCGTCTGAAGCCTTGTGGAGAGCGCACCAGCGCAGGCGTGAGGCATTGGTTTCGTTTGTCCGTAAGCATCTTGTTCGCAAGCATAAGAGCTTACTGACACCGCAACAACTTAATACAGTCAACGATTATCTCGATCCTGATATCCTGACAATTGGCTTTGCACGAAGATTTGCTACTTATAAACGCGCCGATCTTCTCTTCAGCGATATGGACCGTTTAAAACGTTTGATCTTAAATGCCGATCGCCCTGTGCAGATGATCATTGCCGGAAAATCTCATCCAAAAGATATAGCCGGAAAGGAAATTATTCGCTCGATTATTCAGAGAGTTCGTCAGGCTGGCCTTGAGCGTCATATTATTTTCCTTGAAGATTATGATATGGGCGTGGCGCGGTATATGGTGAAGGGATGTGACATCTGGCTGAATAATCCGCGCCGTCCATATGAAGCAAGCGGCACAAGCGGCATGAAGGCTGCTCTCAACGGGTGTATCCATGTGAGTGTACTGGATGGCTGGTGGGATGAGGCGTACAATGGTAAAAATGGTTTTGCAATCGGTTTGGGCGAGGAACTGCCAAATCCTGATGAGCAGGATGCAGTTGACGCCGGAACGCTGTATAATCTTTTGGAAAGAGTGATAGCGCCATTATTCTATGATCGCGGCGCAAATCGTGTTCCTGAGCAGTGGGTGACGTACATGAAGGAATGTATTAAAAGCAATGCAGGGCAATTTTCGACCATGCGTATGGTTCGCGATTATGCACGCCGCTTCTATATGCCGGCTATGAAGAGCTTTACTGCAATGCTCAGCAATAATGCCGACAAAGCGCGCCAGATAGAACAGTGGAAACGCGAGGTAAAAGGAGCGTGGAATAATGTGCGTGTGCGGAATATCAATGTAGACGGCGGGCATGAAGCAGCAGTTGGTAAAGAACTTTATGTTCGCGCAGAAATCGACCTCGGCTCACTCAGCCCGGACGATGTGCGTGTGCAGGCATATATGGGAAATTTGACCAGTACAGGAGAAATTATCAGGGGAACATCCTCCATACTCCGCCTTGTCAACTCCAATGGCGTTCATGCTTTTGAAGGAACAATTTCCTGCAACGATAGTGGCTATAAAGGTTGTACCGTTCGCGTATTACCATCGCACCCGCTCATGGCTAATGATGCTGATCTCTATTTATGTACGTGGGCAGGTGAATAAAATAATTTTTCAGGTAAGGCGCATATAATATGCGCCTTATTTGTTACACCACACACTTTACAAACATTACACTAGATGGATTCAGCAGAGATCATAGAGATTTTAGAAGCCCGCAATGCATTCGTGCACGGGCATTTCATTGCACCCGACGGACGCCACACGGACATGGATTTCTGCCTTGTAAAAGCGCTTCAGTTCCCGCCGTACTGCCGCAAGATCGCGTATGAAATAGTGAAACATTACTGGGATATGGACATCCAACTCGTGATTGCCGTTCGCCTCGGTGGTGTTTTGCTGGCAGCTGAAATTGCTAGGCAGCTTGAAGCGAGAGTTGTGTACACAACGATTTCGCATATTGACGAGGAACCTGAGCTGCTGAAGGGTTTTGAAATTCATGCAGGCGACCGTGTGCTGCTGGTTGATGAAATTCTGACGGATGATATTCATCATTTTAAAACGATGGCGAAAAAAGTTTTAAAAGAAGATGCGCGGTTGGTTGGAGTTGGTGTAGCTATTGACCTTTCGACTGAGCCGAATATTATGAACGTTCGCCAGATCAGCGCTCTACAGATGAAACGACATATTTGGCCGGCGGATGAATGTGAGCTTTGTAAGGCAGGAGAGAAGTTTTAAAAGCTTTGAGTTTTAAAAATTTTTTTAAAAAGGTGAGTGGTGGAAATGCCATTCACTTTTGTTTTTAAAAGCTAAAACTGAAATTATGCAGCTTTTAAAACCATAGTAGATGGTTATCCGCGCGTTATTTATATGCATCGTTTAATAATGAAAGCTGCTGAAGAAGAAGTAGATCATATCAATGGTGATACTTTGGATAATCGTAGGGAAAATCTTAGACTTGTAACCCATCAGCAAAATCTATTTAATCAAAGAGCGCAAGAAGGATGTAGCTCTAAATATAGAGGGGTTTATAAAAGCTCTACTACTGCCGGCTGGACAGTCCAGATAAAACATAATGGGAGAGTGCGTACAATTCACGGCATTGAAGA
>JAZKFS010000091.1:0-2933 GCA_040386315.1 Bacteroidota bacterium | reverse complement strand
ACTGCAGAAGAGTGTGAGCTTTGCAAAGCGGGAGAGAAGTTTTAAAAGAGCTTTGAGCGGTAGGCTTTGAGCTATGAGTTTAAAAGAATTTTTTTAAATTTTTTAAAGGTGAATGATAGAAATGTTATTCGCCTTTTTTCTTTTTAAAAGCCCGCCGCTAAAGGCTTACCGCCCACAGCTCAAATTCCATTTTGCCATATCGCGAAAAATCCGTACTTTTGTAATCCTTTTTTAAAAGCTTTTAAAACGTCACATTTCTTTAAAAGCAATCAATTTTAAAAAGAAACCCCGAAATTTCACCGCTTTTTAAAAAGCGAAAAATATATGTTTGAAAATCTCAGTGAAAAGTTAGAAGCCGCGATTAAGAATTTCCGCGGTCAGGGCAAAATTACCGAAGAAAATATTGGCGATGCGCTTCGTGAGGTTCGCCGCGCCCTGCTTGACGCCGACGTGAATTTTAACGTCACAAAGCAGTTTGTGGATGATGTTAAAACGCAAGCGCTCGGAACGGAAGTAAAGGGAAATATCCAGCCGGGACAGCTGATCGTGAAGATCATTTACGATGAGCTCGTGAAGGTGATGGGCAGCGAGAAAAGCGATATTATCATGTCGCCTCAGCCGCCTACCATCATCATGGTTGCGGGTTTGCAGGGTTCGGGTAAAACGACCTTTTGCGGAAAGCTTGCGAATTCTTTAAAAAAGAAAGGAAAGCAGCCGTTGCTTGTAGCGTGCGATATTTACCGTCCTGCGGCGATTGACCAGTTAAAAACACTGGCTGCGTCCATAAATCTTCCTGTTTTCACCGAAGAAGGCAAAAATCCTGTTGAAATTGCGACAAATGCGATTGCTTACGGACGCCGTTATGCGCGCGACGTGATCATTATTGATACGGCAGGCCGCCTGACGATTGACGAAGACATGATGAAGGAAGTCGAAGATATCAAGGCGCAGACTAAGCCGCATGAGATCTTCTTCGTCTGCGATGCGATGACCGGGCAGGATGCTGTGAATACGGCAAAAGCATTCCATGACAGACTGAATATTACTGGCGTTGTCCTAACGAAACTTGACGGTGATACGCGCGGTGGTGCTGCGTTGTCTATTCGCCAGGTCGTTGGCAAGCCGATCAAATATATGAGCACGGGCGAAAAGCTGGAAGCGCTTGAGCCATTTCACCCGGAGCGTATTGCTTCACGGATTTTGGGAATGGGTGATGTTCTCACGCTTGTGGAGAAAGCTCAGTCGGAATTTGATGAAAAAGACGCGAAAAAGCTTGAAGAGAAAATTCGTAAAAATGAATTTACGCTGGACGATTTTCTTGATCAGCTTCGCACAATTAAAAAAATGGGTTCTATGCGCGACCTTCTGGGTATGATCCCCGGAATGGACAAGCAACTGCGCGATGTGCAGGTGGACGATAAGGCAATGCTGAAAGTGGAAGCGATGATCCTTTCCATGACAAAGCAGGAGCGCACACGCCCGGGAATTATCAACGGTTCGCGCCGCCGCCGTGTGGCAGCAGGCAGCGGAACCACTGTTCAGGACGTAAACCGTCTTTTAAAACAGTTTGAGGACATGCAGAAAATGATGAAAAGCATGACCAACGGAAAAATGTCGAATATGATGCGTAATATGAAAATGCCAACGGGCTTTGGACGACGCAATTAATCTTTTAAAAAGAATCCCCCTCGGCTCCGCCGTTTCCCCCTTAAAAAGGGGGATATTAAAAGCTGTATCTCCCTTTTTAAGGGAGATGTCCGAAGGACAGAGGGATAAAGTTTTAAAAAGGAAAATTGCAGAACTCTGAATAACCCGATTGTACGGTATTCTCGTTTTTTTAATAACACCCTAACCAGAGTAAGGTATTTCTCATGGTAAAACTTCGCTTAGCCCGCAAGGGACGCAAAAAAGCTCCGGCTTATGACATTGTAGCAATTGACTCCCGCGACCGCCGCGACGGAGCATACATCGAGCGTATCGGCTATATGGACCCAATGACGTCGCCGTCAACGGTGAAAATTGACACCGAACGCGCTATCTACTGGATGAACGTAGGCGCTCAGCCGACAGACGTTGTTCGCGCGCTATTGAGCACCGAAGGCGTTTTGCTTGCACGCCACATGCAGTTTAAAGAAAAATCAGCAGAAGAAATTGCTGAAGCAGTAGAAAAACACAAAGCAGTTGGCCAGCAGCGCTTTGCACGCCGCAAAGAAGCGCGCAAAGTAAAACGCGATACGCCAAAACCTGCCGAAGGAGAAGCTGAAGCAGCATAATTCTTTTTAAAAAGAATACATTTTAAAAAATCCGTTGGAGAAATATTCTTCAACGGATTTTTTTGTTTTTAAAAAGCTTTTAAAAAGTTAGAAAGTGTGGACTTTTCCTGACAGATGTTTTAAAAAGTGTGGATTTTTTTACACACTTTTGTGATGAAATATTGATTCATGTTTTATTATGATACAACGAAATGGTGTTTTTTCACGGAAAGCCTTTTGCCTTACATTTTACTTTGTTTGTAAGAGATTAGATCACAATGATTTATGTAAAATGAAGCTTCTTTAAAATGCTGACTTTTAAAATCAAATGGAATAAAGTGAAAAATATATTGATGATGGCATGAATTATGGTGAAATATTTTGGTGAAAAGACTTTTTAAAAGAAAAAATGCAGGCAATTTTTTATTAAGCGCGGATACTGTAGTTTTTTGCGGCCGCAGGATATTGCCAAAAGCTGAAAATGCTGCGGATGTCAAAAAATTCCTAAATTCATTATCAGGCAAGCAACATAGTGTTTTAACTGCTGTTTGCGCCATTTCTCCTGAAGGCAAAAAAGCCGAAAAGTTAGTTGCAACCAAAGTGAAATTCAAACACCTTACTGCACTCGAAATTGATGATTATATAAAAAGCATAGGAATGGAGGCAACTTTAGTGCCGCTG
>JAZKFS010000090.1:14756-15030 GCA_040386315.1 Bacteroidota bacterium | reverse complement strand
TGATACGAAACGGATCGTTACTGACGCGATAGAATCGTTCATCCTGATGTTCATCCTGGTGATGTCGGCGATCATCGCGATGCAGTTTGGACTTTCTCTTGTCAGTTATGAATCGTATGTTTGTATTATACTTCTGGCGTATTTTATTGGTTCGTGTGCCGGGGAACTGCACTGGACAAAGATGAGGTTCCCGTTTCTGGACCTTGCGAAGCAGAAAAATTATGCGATCAATCTCAATGGTTCGATAATTTTTCCGTATAATATTAAAAATATC
>JAZKFS010000090.1:6420-14746 GCA_040386315.1 Bacteroidota bacterium | reverse complement strand
CCCCGCGAAAGAAAATAACCTGCTCGTTAAGTTTTTAAAAACCTGTTTTAAAAAGCGCTTTTAAAAGTTTGTGTGGTTTTTCTTTTTAAAACTTTTTTCAACAATTAAGATATACATAACTAAGAATATTTTTCATGCAAAATAGATCATCAGCCGTTTTAGAGTTTTCCAAAAAATTTGTCATATTTTCCTGTGTATTCAGTTTTTTATTTGCGGAAGTATCCGAAAATGCCTTAGCCAGAAGTGAATATATTTCCATAAATCTTTTAAAACAAAAGCCAAAGAAGTCTGCCGCGAAGCAGAAAGGCAAGGCAAAATCTGCAGCAAAAACCAAAAAAGCATCGGGCGGAAAAAAAGCAACAGTAAAAGGGAAAAAAGGAAAGAAGGCAAAAGTTTTAAAACGTGGTAAAAAGGAAACGCGACGTGAACGAGCTAGGCGTTTAAAAAGCCTGCGTTCCGGTGCTTCTCGCCAGGCGGTGAAACGTGTACTTCCGTCTTCGATTGAGATTTACGAAACTCTCCGCGATACTCTCCTTGCGCCGGATGTGCAGTACAGGCATTTGATAATGGGACGCGAGCGCCATTCAGTTCACGTCGTAAAAACCAATATTACCAATCCGGCATATTCGCTCCAGATTTTAAAAGGGGCTGACCGCGTAGACGGTATGGAACGGTTAGTGGACATGGTGGCAGGGCATGATTCTACTACAAAAAGTACCGTTCTGGCAGCTGTGAATGCAAATTTCTGGAGCATGCGCGCGCTTCCCATCGGCCCTACCGTGATTGACGGGGAAGTTGTTCAGATCAGTTCACATAAACAGTGGTCGAGCGCATTTTTTACGCCGGAAGGGCAGATGTTTATTGATGCTTTTAAAATGAAAGGACAGGTGAGTGATACGCGCGGACGTTCGTATTCATTGAGTGAAGTGAATTACCGGACGGATTCAACAGGTTTAGTGCTGTATAATGCATTTGCGGGTGATACGATCCCGTATGTCAATTCGCTCAGTATTGACCGCCAGATAGAGGAAATGGAGCGAAACCGCGTTGAGACGGAAGGCGATTCCACGGAAGCGGAAATTTCACCGGAAGAGTTGCGCCGCGAACTGATGGCAGCACGCCGCGCCAAAAATATTGAGTCTTCCATGACAAAGATCCAGCTCCGCTATTTGCGCTCACCGGTTGTTAATGGAAAAATTGCCTGTGAAATTTTAAACATTGGAGAAGGGGATATGAAAATGCCGGTGCGCGGCTGTATCCTGTCGCTTGGCAAAAATTTCCCGATGGTGTCATTTCCGCATGAAGGCGATACGCTGTTTTTAAATTTCACAACGAATTATTATAAAAACGTGGAATTTACTAACGCCGTAAGCGGTACGCCACGAATGGTTCGACATGGCGTTGGCGGACATGAGGCATACAGCGAGGGTTCGACAGCGAAACGCTTTATTATGAATAACCTCGCACGTACAGCGATTGGCCGCGATGAATCCGGCGAAAACATGTATATCGTAGCAATCGAGCCGACCGGACGGCAGGAGGACTGTGTTGGCGCGACACTCTCGCAGGAAGCGGAAATCCTGGAATATCTTGGGCTATTTGATGCGATGAATCTCGACGGCGGCGGCTCTACGACAATGGCAATTGGGCAGGAGATAGTAACGCATAGAAATACGACGGCAATTCCGCGTAAGCTTTCTGTTGGCGTGGCAATTGTGAAAAAGGCGCTGCGGAAGAGGAGTTAGGTTTTTTAAAAATATTCTTTTAAAAGCTGCTTCTGATTTTTTTCAGATGCGGCTTTTTTGTTTTCAAAAACTGTGTAGTTTATCTGACACCTGGCAAGAAAGTGTGTAGATTATTCCACAGTATTGAAATCCATATATCGCACTTTCTATTTATTCTTTTAAAATAATATTGAATAGTTGTTAATTGTAATTCTTTTAAAAACAATTGCTTATGACGATATTTTCATTTTGATGTCACTAATATTTGATATTCAACTTTTAAAAAGTGAAGTTGGTACGAATTGTGTTTACTATGAAAAAGAACTTTGGTTCATTATTGCTGAAAGTGAACATCAACGTACTTTTAAAACAAAACAAAAGAGTGAACTGTATGAAACTTCTTACTCCATTTTTCTTCAAAGCAATTTTCATTTTTTTTATTGCTGCTAACAGTTTTGCACAGATTCCTGAATGGCTATGGGCCAAACAATCCGGAAATGCTGGATATACCAAGGGAAGTTCTATTACAAAAGATAGTAGCGGCAATATGTACATTGTGGGAAATTTTAATATATCTATATCTTTTGGTAGCGATACAGCCTTTAGTTTACCGAAGCCTGCCAATGACAATAGTCATGATATATTTATTGCCAAATTTAACAGTGACGGTAATAACCTGTGGACGAAATCGCAAGGAGGTACCGGTAATTTGTATGAATTTGATATAATTAGAAGTGCTGCTGATAAAAATGGAAATCTTTATATTTCAGGGACTTTTAGTGGTGATTCTATCACATTTGGGACATATACCCTTTATGGCGTACGAAATTATCAAGAAATATTCATTGTGAAATATAATTCTGAAGGTAATGTTTTGTGGGCACGATCAGCCGGAGGGAAAAGTGATGATGACATTACAAGCATAGCGACTGATAATGATGGAAATGTTTTTCTTGGTGGTTATTTTAGAAGCGACTCCATTAAGTTTGGTGCAAAAACACTAACGCGCTCTTCATCTGCCTCAACATATCAACCCAGCTTTTTTATTGCTAAATATGATCCGGAAGGTAATGTGCTTTGGGCAAATTCCGCTATTGCAAATGGTTCTATGGTAAACAGTATTGTAACAGATAGGCAGGGTAATCTTTATATATTTGGCAATTTTTCCGGGGCATATCTTAAATTAAATACTGAAATATCATTAACTGCTAAATCGGGGAATAACTATAACTTGTTTTTAGCAAAGTATGATGGAAATGGAAATGTCCTTTGGGGAAGAGCCTTCCTTTCGGATGGTTATAGTTATAGTAATATCGTAACAATTGATAATTATAATAATACCATTTACCTGGTTGGAAAGCATGCCAAACCTGTTACCTTTGATACAGTAACATTAGGTGTCAATACTTTTATGTATATCGTAAAATACGATCTTAATGGAAATATGATCTGGGCAAAAACAGATACAGAAGCAACAGGAAACTGTACAGCACTTGTAACTGATAATTCCGGTAACGTATATATGGCAGGAGATTACATTACTCAGATAACTTTCGGTGATACTACATTATATAATTATGGAGCCGCCGATATTTTTCTTGCCAAATATGATAGAAATGGGAATGCTCAATGGGCCAGATCAATGGGAGGAATAAAAGAGGATGTGTGTAACGGTATAGTACTGAATAAGGACAATTCTCTTTATATTTTAGGGACATTTAGCAGTCCGGAATTGTATATTGAGTCAACTGTTTTAAAAAACTATGATTCTACTCTTTCTACTTCCTGGGATATAATCTTTGCTAAATTAGGTTCAATTTCTACAGGAATTAGCGATGAATCAAAAGGTCAGGATTTCCCAGCTGTTTTCCCAAATCCCACGCACGGTAGTTTTAAAGTTTCTGTTCCTGAAGGTAATTGGCATATCAGAGTTTACTCGCTTGAAGGTGTAGCTGTATATAATACCAACATCACAGGTTCAGAAATCAAAATTGACCTTTCAGCTCAACCCAAAGGTATATATATCTACCAATTGCAAAAAGACAATAAAATTGTAAAAACAGGAAAGCTTATTCTTGAATAAGTATAAATAGTTTTAAAAATTTTCTTTTAAAAGCTGCATTTGATTTTTCAGATGTGGCTTTTTTGTTTTTGATTTAATCGTATCCCAAATATTTGATTCGATTAAAGTATAAGGATAAGTAAAGTGCGAACTTTTATTTTTTGGATAGAAGAAATTCCTTTTGCAATTGTCAGAAGTGTGTTGTAGTTTTCAATTAGCTATTAAAAATTCAAATTAAAAAAAACTTTTCTCCAATATAAGGATTGTAATGAATTCTTTTCTGAAAGTGTCCTGCATTATACTAATTTTAGTGTGTAGCTCTTCCATTTATACCTATGCTCAAAGTTCTGAATGGTTACTGGGTAAGTCATTTGGGAGTTATGGTCTTGATGCCGCTAATGCTATTACAACAGATCAACAAGGTAATATATATATAACTGGTTATTTTGCTAGTATGTCAATTACTTTTGGTGAAATTACAATTCGAAATAGTACTTCTTACCATGCACAAATCTTCATAGCTAAATTTACACCAGATGGCGTGCCTGTATGGGCAAAATCATTTGAAAGTAATGGTCCTACTAACGGCTATAGTATAACAACTGATCTAAATGGAAATGTATTTGTAATGGGTATTAATGCTGCTCGGCAACTTATTATTGGCATTGATACTTTGTCTGCTGATGATAGCCAGACATTTATAGCCAAATTTAATTCAAAAGATGGTACACCACTTTGGGCTCGATCCACACAATCAGACCATTCTGTAAGGGGAACAAAAATTGTTTGTAACAGTCAAGGTCATATATATATTATTGGTTATTTTTATGGCTCTTCCGTAACATTCGGGTCCAAAACCGTGTACGCTGTTGACACTGGTAATTATTCTGATATTTTTATTGCCAGATATAATTCGAATGGTAGCATTTTGTGGGCACTGTCCTTCGGAGGAAGTAATGATGAAAGTATTTCCGGGCTTACAATTGACAATAACGGAAATTTATTAATTTCCGGTATATTTAGAAGCCCTAATATTTCAGTAGGGTCTGTTAGTATGAATAAATCGGTAACCTATTTACCTTTACACTCGGATGCCTTTATTGGAAAGATTTCTGCGTCAGGTACTGTCCTATGGCTTCAGCCTTTTGGTGGTGATGGTGATGATAATGCTCATGACATTGCATGTGATATCAAGGGTAATATGTATGTTATCGGCTACTGTGCGTCGGAAATTATTAAAAATGGCGATACTGTTTTAGTTTTAAAAGCGTTTGATAATAATCAATACCTTATGAAATTAGATTCACTTGGAACTGTTATATGGAGCAAAACGGGGAAAGTAAAAGGTTGGTGCAAAAATACTTCAGTTGTTGCGAACGAATATGGTGATATATTTATCTCTGGTTACTATCTCGGTGAATACTGTGCATTTGATAACTTTACTTTACAAAATACAGTATCAGGAACAACTGATATATTTGTAGCTCGGTTTACATCCGATGGGATTGTTAAGGGTGTTTTCACTGCCGCTGGGAGAGAAAATGACCAGTGTAATGGGTCTATTATTAATAAAAACGGAGATATCTATATTGCGGGTCATTTCGATAGCCCTACAATTAGATTTGGAAATACTGAATTAGTTACCTCTGTATTTGATAAAGGATCTATAAGTCGTGATATCTTTATAGCAAAGTTACATGGCTCAGCCATCGTATCTATTGATGCCTCGATTGAGGTGAGTCCTATTTCCATAATGGGTATTTTACAGAATGTGAAAGTTTCTAATTTAACAGAAGGCACTTGGATTATTGAAATTTATAACCTACAAGGGCAAAAAATATTTCAATCAGAAATTATCGAATCAAACCGTAACATTGACTTATCCAATCTTGTAAAAGGTGCTTACATATACCAATTACAAAAAGACAATGAAATTGTAAAAACAGGAAAACTTATTCTCGAATAAAATGAAATGCTTTTAAAGAAGAAAGCCGCTTCAATACTTACTGAAACGGCTTTTTTGTTTTAAAAAAATTTCTACTCATACAGCAAATATTTCTTCCGCACTTTTAAAAACTCTTCAATGCCCTGCTGCGAGATCGTGCGGATCTCATCATCGGTGCTATCTTCAAAAAGCGCTTTAAAAAGTTCGTCCGTACCGACAACTTTATTGAACATCTGCTGCTGGTCTTTCGTGATTTTCTCAACCACAAAAAGCTCGGGATGCACGCGCCGCAATGCGATGAACATTTCCATCCCGACGGCATACGGCTGAACCGGCTCGCCCTCTTTAAAAAACATGAGCACGCCGCTGCATTCCTTCCCGGAAAACCTGCCGTAGAGCGGCCTGAATTTCACCGGAACAAGCTGCGGGTTTGTAAAAGCTGAGTCCAACTCACGAAGAAAATCCTGCGTTTTAAAGCCCGGCATTCCGTAATAGCGGAAAGGAAGTGTTGTTCCTACACCCGTATTCAGCATTGACAATTCGCCTGTCCACCCGGTAATTGCGATCCCACGAACGGCATCAGCATTCGGAATATGTGGCGAGGTTGGCATCCACGTCAACCCGGTTTCGTCCCACGACATGGTGCGCTGCCAGCGTTTTAATTTCACCACCGTCAGCTTGCACTTCCGCGCAGTACCATTTTTATCTTTTAAAAGCCCTTCTTCGTTGAACATTTTCGCAAGCTCGCCGATGGTCATTCCGTGAATGTAGGGGATTGGAGCGATGCCGACAAATGACGTAAATTCCGGTTTTAAAACACTTCCATCTACGATCTCACCGCCAAGCGGATTTGGCCTGTCGAGTACGTAGATCGGAATGCCATATTCAGCGCACGCATCCATCGTATGAAAAAGCGTGGAAATAAATGTATAGCTGCGCACGCCAATATCCTGCAAATCAACTACAACCGCATTGCAGTCGGTTAGCATCGAACGCAGCGGGCGGCGATTACTTCCGTAGAGCGAAAACACGGGGATGTTGCTCGTGGAATCAAGAAAGCTCTCGACCTTTTCTCCTGCCGGCACAGAACCATTATAGCCATGTTCGGGAACGAGAACTGCTTTAAGCACACATTCTTTGGTGTTTTTAAAAGCATCGAGCGTGGATGTGAGATTTTTTAAACGACCTGCCTGGTTGGTAAGAAGAGCAATTTTTTTTCCTTTCAGCAGCTCAAAATTTGTGTCAATGAGATTGTCAATGCCACATTTTACATCAGGTTTTACGAAAGTTTGTGCTGCCAGAAAAGGAGTTTTTAAAAGCAGAATACAGATGAAGAGTGTTTTAAAATAATTCATGGTGATGAGTTTTTAAAAGAATGTCTTTAAAGGAATATTTTTAAAAAGAATTTTACGCTCGCGGGTGAAACGAGCGGTGAACTTCGCGGATATATTCGCGGTCAATATGCGTGTATATCTGCGTGGTGGAAATATCCGAATGCCCGAGCATTTCCTGCACAGCGCGAAGATCGGCGCCGCCTTCCAGCAAATGCGTAGCAAATGAATGACGGAAAAGATGTGGATGCACATGAACATTCAAACCCGCCTGGCGCGCATATTTATCCACGATCTTCCAGACGCCCATGCGGGAAAATGCTCCGCCGCGCTGGTTTAAAAAAAGAATGTCGTCTGTTGTATTTTTCTTTAAAAAGTGCGGGCGAACTGTTTTTTGATATGTTGCGATCCACTGTAAAGCCGAAGCCCCGATCGGTACAATTCTTTCCTTTGAACCTTTCCCGAAAATCCTCACAATTTCAGCATCAGGCAAAATATCACGCTGTTTTAAAGCGCAGAGTTCGGAAACCCGAAGCCCGCAGGCGTACATCACTTCGAGCATGGCGCGGTCGCGAACACCGGAGAGTTCGTTTGCGTCCGGCTGATCCAGCATTTTTAAAACATCGTCAATGGAAATTGTTTCCGGCAGGTGGCGCTCAGTTTTGGGAAGTTCGATAGTTTCGGTAATATCCGTATTTGTCGCTCCTGATGCGAACAGGAATTTGTAAAATGTACGTAGCGTGGAAAGGTAGCGCGCGCGGCTTGTAGCGCTGAGTCCAAGCTGCTCAAGGGCTTTTAAAAACTCTGTCAGATCTTTGGTGGAAGCTGATGAAAATTTTTCAACGTTCAATTCCTGCAAAAATCGCGCAAATGTTTCAAGATCATGACGATACGCCTCGAGCGTATTCTTTGCCAGTCCGCGCTCCAGCGAAACGTATGTAGCAAAGTCAGAGATTGATTTTTTAAAAGCTTTTAAAAGGGCTTCCTGTGCCGGATCTATTGCATTCATCGCGGTTCAGGCGGCTCCTGCGGATTATTATTCTGCGCTCCAGGTATTGTCGGAATCTGTTTGTATGCAATGCGCTGGTGATGAATTCCCATAAGATTTTTCACAAAAGCATCTTTTATCGTAGCAAGATCTTTCAACGTCAGATCAGTATTGTCGAGCTGTCCGTCCAGCAGGCGGTCGCGGAAAATAGCATTAATGGCTTTGTCTAGCTCATCGCGGTCGTCGGTTTTCATCGTCCTTGAAACCGCCTCAACA
>JAZKFS010000090.1:0-6410 GCA_040386315.1 Bacteroidota bacterium | reverse complement strand
TTGTGGGTTTCGGCCCCGGATAGCGGAAATCATCTTCGTTGATCGTTAATCCTTTTGAAATGGCATCTTCAAGCGCTTTCGCGTAGAAATGCTTTATAAGCATAGTGCCGTGGTGCATCGGGATAAAATCTATAATTTGCTGCGGTAGGTTGTATTCCTTTGCAAGCTCAATGCCATCCAGCACGTGATCTCGGATAATTTTCGTACTTTTCTTCGGTGAAAGCCGGTCGTGCTTGTTATCAATATTGATCTGATTTTCAACGAAATATTCAGACTTTGCTAATTTACCTATATCATGGAAGTATGAGCCGACCTTTCCCAAAAGAGGACGCGCACCGATGGCGCGGGCAGCGGCTTCGACGAGGCGGGCGATCATCATTGTATGCTGATATGTGCCGGGAGCTTTTTCATTGAGCTGGAGCAGGAGCGGGTGATTCAGATTGTCAAATTCATTCAGCCGCATATCGGTATTGAGATTGGTGTACTTTTCCAAAAGCATTACCAGACCAAACGTAAAGAGCGGTGCCACAGCAGAATTAAGCCCTGCTACAGACAACTGCTGGATAATCGTACGCATCTCAGCGCCACGCTCCAGCCCGAATGACAGGATCGCAACTGTATAGCCAAGCATAATGAAAAATATTGAACGGAATATCTGCGTCGGGCTTTGTACATCGCGAACCGTGTAAGCGCCAAGTGTGCCAGCAAGCATTGCAGCCGTTCCGGTTCCATAATCATTCCCACGAATACCCGCCAGGAATAACGACATTGTTACTGTCGCATAGAACGCCGTTCGCGAATCAAAAATAATTGCAATAAGCATTGAAAAAGTCGGGATCAGCACAGCATATTCTATTGGCCAGTGTGTCGGGATCTGAATTGTGATCCATGCCAGGAGCGATACTACTATGAGAATTAAACTAATTCCGCCAAGCTGATAATTGTCGGCAAATACCTTTTTGCGGATATAATACAGGTATAAAACCAGCAGTGAATAGATCAGTCCCGCGTGCCCAAAGCTCCCGAGAAACATAAGGAGAGAATAAGATGATTTATCCTGCAACCGGCGGGTGTCTTCATACGACTGGAGTTTTAAAACGGTAAGCGGAGTTATCCGGCCATTTTTATTGATGATAGTCTCACCCAGGTGAACTATTCCAAGAGTCTGGGGGACAGATTGTTCGGCAAGCTTTTGCGTCTGCTCGGTAAGCTGCTGGGAGTAGATAATATTCGGGACCATCGAACCCCGGATAATTTCCACAGCCAGAGGAAGCATGCCGGACTGTATGCGGTTTACAAAGAATTTCTCGGACAGTTTCCTGAAATCTGCCGAATCGAGCAAATCGGCGCTCGGGAGCAGAGCTTCGTTGACTGATGAAAGGCGAACAGTGATATCAGGAGTCGTCAGCGATTCTTTTGACCTGTTTATAAAACCATGTTTATAAATAGTTTGAAAAAACTCCTCTGCCAAAGGCCGTAGATTGGTAAAAAACTGCTGCTGATCAGAGGCAGGAAACGTAAAAAACTGCGTAAGCGCCTGCTTTGAAAAAGTCCTGTACAATCTGGTTGAATCTTCTGCCGGAACGAGCCCGCCAACTACTCCTCCCAAAGGAAAGAGCTTTGCCATATTATCCGTTGTGCGCACGGCGGATTGCAGGGCAAATGTATCGCGAACAAAAACAGGCGCTGCCTGGCTTTTTGCAATTTTAATTTCCTTTTTTAAAGAATCCGGGTTTTTATAAATTGGAAAGGGGAATTTCGCTTTCACAGTCTCACTTGTCCACGGCAGGCCGATCTGGGAAGATGAGTTAGACTGGTGGCTTACATTGATATCCACTCTGGTGGGAAAGAAAAATGTAGCGACAAGCGTAGTAACAAAAACGATCAATGCTTTTACCGGCCACGAGTACCGCAGACCTGACTCAGGTGTTTCTGTTTCGGGAGTATGCTCGGAGCTGCGTAATTGCTCGAAAAGTGTTGGCTTTGCTGTTGCCATAGGGATATTTTTTGCGGTAGAACTGGTTTTTTAAAAGAATAATCTCCTAATATACAAATCTACTACGATACTCCGTTCCTTTTCGCTTTTAAAACCATTGTAAAAAACTCTTCAATGCCGCCTTCATCACATGTCTTTGTTGTAATGAAATCTGCTATATCACGCATCTCCGCTACAGCATCCGCCATTGCAACCCGGTAGCCACATGCTTTAAGCAGATCAACATCATTACGATAATCACCAATTCCTGCTACTTCAGATTGTTTTATTCCACGCGCCTCCAGTATATGTTGTACAGCAATTCCTTTCGTGGCTTTATGCGGGTGGATCTCTACATACCATTTCCCGCTTTCACGCCGCGACTCGTAGTGTGAAATATCCTGTGAACTCACAATATTTTTTGCTTTAAGAGCATCATACAATGCCGTAGTATGCGGTTTATTCCCGGTGATATACAATCGAAGAACTATTTTATCTAAAGGAGCTTTTTGAATTTTTAAAGAAGGAACCGAGGGGTGTTGTAAATGTGATGGAAGGTCAGCCTGTTCATTATAAAAATTCCCCTCAGGTGTGATCGCCGTATAAGCCACATTATAGTTTGGGATTTCACTGAATATCTGCCGGACTTTTTGGTCCGGAATTGCGTGTGTATAGAGTACTTTGCCGGTTTTAGAATCCTTGACCAATGCCCCGTCCAGTGAAATAATAGGGGCTTCCATACCCAATGCCAGCAATGCTTCCTCAGCTACCTGATGCTCACGCCCTGTAGCTAGGATCAGCTCCACGTTTGCCTTTTGAAGAGCCGAAGTAAATTTCTTCGTTTCTTCACGCAATACTCCCTGTCGGTTATACAGTGTCCCGTCAATATCACTGAAAATGATCTTTATATCTTTTAAATCTTTCGTCCTTTTTCCAAACAATTTACCAAAGAAATTCGCCACACAAACCCTGTATATAATAGTAATACTGCACTTTTTAAAAGCTTTTTTTTAAAGACCGCTGAATTTCGCCGCACGTTTCTCTACAAATGCCTGCACACCTTCTGTATAATCAGCCGAATCGCCTGCTAGTTGCTGATATTCCTTTTCTATTTCAAGCATTTCCTCCAGCGACGCCGTCATGCCGCGCTGAAGCATTTTCTTGACATAACCGTACGTTTTCGTCGGGCCGTTTGCATAGACACTTGCTGTTTTTAAAAGTGCGGTTTTAAAAGCAGAAGGGGAAACGACGCTTGAAACAATTCCCATTCTCAACGCTTCAGCCGCCGTGATCGGTTTATTTAATGTAGCAAATTCAAAAGCGCGCGAATATCCCATCATACGCGGATAAAAATAACTTGCACCCGAGTCCGGCACCAGCGCAATTGCAGAAAATGCTTCAACAAGCCGCGCCGCTGAACTCATGATCCGTACATCCGCCGCCAACGCCAGCGAAAGCCCTGCACCTGCAGCAACGCCATTAATTCCTGCAATAACCGGCTTCGGCAGATCACGCATAGCACGAATAATAGGATTATATCTGCGCTCCAGCGAATCCGACAGTGAACGTTTCCCGCCGCCTTTCGGCGCATCTTTTAAATCCTGCCCCGAGCAAAATGCTTTTCCCGCACCTGTCAAAACCACACAACGTACGGAATTATCCTCCGCTGCGTTTTTAAAAGCAGTCTGAAGCTCATTAGTCAGGTCTTCATTGCACGCATTAAAAACATCCGGGCGATTGAGCGTAATCGTCAGAACGCCTTCGTTCAATTCATATAATAATGTTGAAAAGTTCATAGTATGATTAATAAGTTCTATTTTTAAAAGAAAGTTTTTAAAAGAAGCTATTTCCCTGTAAATTTCGGTTTGCGTTTCTCTACAAATGCCGCCATTCCTTCTTTCTGATCTTCCGTTGCGAAAAGCATGTAGAAATTTTTGCGCTCAAATTCCAGACCGCCTTCAAGCGTCGTGGAAAATGCTTTTAAAACCGCTTCCTTCGCTAATTGCAGCGCAACAGGCGGCTTTGCAGCAACATCTTTTGCGAGCGCAAACGCTTCTTCCAGGTAACTCTCAATCGGCAAAACTTTATTTACCAAACCCGCCTGTTGTGCTTCGTACGCTGAAATAAATTTTCCTGCAAGCACCATTTCCATTGCCAGAACTTTCCCAACGGCGCGTGTCAAACGCTGTGTACCGCCTGCGCCGGGCATTACGCCGAGATTTATTTCCGGTTGTCCGAATTGAGCGGTTTCGCTTGCTACGACCATATCGCAGTGCATTACCAGTTCACAGCCGCCGCCAAGTGCAAAACCACTTACTGCCGCAATGATCGGTTTTTTAAAAAGCCGGATTCTTTCCCAACGGGAAAACTGGTCGCGAGCCAGCATTTCCACCGTTCCCGCGCCGCTCATTTCCGTAATATCCGCGCCCGCTGCGAACGCTTTATCGCTGCCGTGCAAAACGACGCAACGGATTTCGGGATTTTTTTCATAATTTTCAAATGCTTCCACAAGCTCGATCATGGTTTGCAGGTTCAGCGCGTTCAGCACTTGCGGGCGATTGAGCTGGATAGCGCCGATGCCGTCATGCGGCTCGTAGGTTTTAATACAGGTGAATTCGCTCATTAGTTTTTACTTTGAAAAAGGAATGTTTTTAAAAAGAATGCCGAAATTACGAAATTCCCGCGCGGCTTAAAAACTCCTGTTGATATCTTTGGGTAGGATTTTATGGTCATTATTAGAAATCCAAAAATATCATTTTTAAAAACGGCGGAATACGGAAAGATTTGTACGGATTATTCTTACTAAAACGTAAAAAAAATGGAAAATAATATTGCCGGACTGGAATGTTTGTATGCGCCGGAATTACATGAAAATTCAACTGATTTACTTTTAAAAGGCGATGAAGCGCGTCATCTGAAAGTTCTCAGGAAGCGGGAAGGAGAGCACGTTGCACTCACAAACGGAAAAGGGATCTTTGCTGAAGCCGGGCTTTTAAAAACCGGGCGCGATACAGCAGAATTACAGGTTTTAAAAACTTTTAAAAACTATGGAGAACCTGTTTTAAAGATCGGCCTCGCGCTTGGAATTCTTGAAAATAAAGACCGTTTTGAATTTGCTTTAGAAAAATGTACGGAATTGGGAATTGCAGAGTTTTTTCCTTTAAAAAGTGATTTTGTGCAGAGAAAGCAGATTTCCATAGAAAGGTTACAAACAAAAGCCATCGCCGCAATGAAGCAGTGCAAACGCTCAATTCTGCCCCAAATCCACGAACCGAAAAGTGTAGTAGAGCTTTTAAAAAATGCTGATTATGATGTGTTAATTTTCGCTGACATGGAAGGCGAGAGTTTTAAAAATGTTTTTAAAAAATTTTTAAAAGAGGAAAATCCTTTTAAAAGTGCGCTGATTATTGCCGGGCCGGAGGGAGGTTTTTCGACAAAAGAAATAGAAATACTGCGAAACGACAAACGCTGTGTGCGGCTGCTCCTCGGAGAACGTCGTTTGCGTGCGGAAACAGCGGCAATTGTGAGCGTGGGTTTGGTTTCGGTTGGGTTTTAAGATTACTGTATTTTTCCAATATGAAGCGATATAACTATTGCTCCAAATATTTGATCCAGATTGAAATTCCCCTGAACTGAGCTGCTAATGCCGAAATCCGGCGATGAAATGAGATAGGTAGTTTGAAATGCTAATCCGTATGTCGAAAGCTCTCGTCCAGAATGACGAGGGTATATTAGTCCTGTTACATAACCGATTCCTACTGCAGCATTGACCTGACTGCCTTTAGGTTTAGCCGGGCGTTTATATCCAAACATAAGAGCAAAATCTCCAATCCTGCCTGTAGGGCGAGACGAGTCCGGCAATTCTGCCGTATATAATCGGCGAAACTGTATAAAACGGTCTTTATAACCGAAGTTAGCTCCAAAAAGTACAGCAGCCCCACTCGTGCCATAGCCAAGTCCGGCGTTGAGATGAAATGTAGTAGTGGAATCTTTTTGTGCAGAGGCTATGGATATAATTGCAAAAAACAGAATGAGTGTATAGCGCATGAAATTTCTTTTTAAAAACAAAACGAAAGCTTTCCGCCAATATAGTGAAAGGCTTTTAAATCAATCATGTAATCCTTTTGCAGAGATAGTATGTGCATTTGGTTTATATTAGGTTTTAAAAAAAATTACTTTTTATTCCCTGAATGATTTCGTAAAATCCTTAAATACCACTGAATACTCTTCTTTTCACTTTCCGGCAAATATTGAGCAAGATTTTTTAGAAGATCAGTATCTAATTGATAAAATTTTCCATTATATATCATATATGGACTTCTCACACCAAAACTCAAAGTGTCTACTCCTTTTTTTGAATATATTAAACAGACTGCTTTGACATCCATTAAAAATTCTGAAACTATTGTTTTCTCTTTTAAAAGCTTTCCTGTTT
>JAZKFS010000089.1:0-16923 GCA_040386315.1 Bacteroidota bacterium | reverse complement strand
CCGGTTCATTCCATTCGCCATATTCTAAATATCCACGTTGGAAATACGGATCATCCCAGCGAAAGCGGCGTGGCCAGACCGGCGCATCACCATACTGCTCACGGCTGAGATAGGAAATAAGCTTTGGCAGATCATTCGGTGCATTTTCGTTCATCGGCGGATTAGCATTTGAGCGGATCAAAATATGAGTATAGCAGCTATATCCCAGGATCGCAAGTATGAATGCTGAACAGGCAAGGTTTAAAACAGGACGCTGGTTTTTAAAACCATACCACGCACCATAAACTGCCGCTAATACAAGTCCAAGTCCGACTGGCCATGCCCAGTTTAAAATCTGCGGGAACCACTTTACGATACCCGGATAGATCACAATGAAAATCCCGATTGCCGCTACTCCTGCAAGCAAAAGCCCTTTCGTAGAATACTTGTACTTACGGAAATACACAAGCAGAACAATAGAGAATGTCGGCAAAATACTTAAAAGCTGCACACCCGTTGAAAGGCCGATGAGATACGCAATAAGCAGCAAATAGCGCTCATGCCCGGGATTATCCGCCTCCTCATTCCAGCGCATCGTAAGGTAAACAACCAGCGCTACGAACATCGTAGAAAGCGCATAAACCTCTGATTCCACAGCATTAAACCAAAAAGAATCGCTAAACGCATACGCAAGCGCCGAAACCAACGCCGCGCCATACACAGCTACTGCCTCGCCAACTGTATCCAAAGGCGTAGTATGAAAGTTCTTTATTACTTTTACGGTAATTAAATACAAAAGCCCGACTGTGATCGCACTTGAAAAAACCGAAACAAGATTCACTCTCCAGCCCGGATCGCCAAACGGAAGTAAATGAAAAATCTTTCCGATCATCAGGAATAATGGCGCCCCCGGCGGGTGCGGAACCTGTTGCAGGGCCGCCGCAGCCGAAAATTCACCGCAATCCCAAAAAGGAACCGTTTGCTGAACTGTTAATAAATATGTAGCAAGTGCTATGATAAATGCTAAAAACCCAAAGCCACGATACAACGCTTTAGTATCCATACCGGGAAACTCACTTTTTTAAAAAGACAAATATTATTATTTTGGTTGAAATGCTGCAATTCCGAGAGGAAAGCCCGCGTAGAAGCGGCCTTAAATGGTACCCGTTGCAAACAATTACAGCAAAGATACGACATTTGCCCCAATCGTCCACCCACCATTTGGTTAAAAAGGAAAAGTTTTTAAAGCCCGCGCGGTTAATTTTTGTTAAGCAGTTTTTAAAACGTTTACACAGATTCTTTTAAAAGAATATCATTTTCAGCCGCCTCGCTTTCCTGCTTCCACTCCACTCCTGCTGCGACCTCAAGCGCTGAAATAATATGCAGCGAAATCTCATCACACACCAGATACCCGCGCGGTGCCAGCGTTATTCTGCCATTTTTAAAAACGATCAGCTCGGCTTTTTTCCATTCGGCTAATTTTTCTTTTAAAAGCTCTTCAATATCAATCCCGAAATCTTTTAAAAACCGTTCGGTATCAAGCCCCTTCGCTCGCATTTCCAAAAATGCGCGCTCGAACATCAGTTCTACCTTCGTCAGCTTTTCTGTTTTTAAAACTGCAAGTTTTCCCTTATCAATCGCGTCCGTATAACGCCCCAGACTGCGAACATTCCAGTAACGCTCACCTTGTAAAAAGCCATGCGCCGACGGGCCGAACGACAAATATTCATCGCCGCTCCAGTACGCCACATTATGTCGGCACTCATATCCCGGCTTTGCATAATTCGACACTTCGTATTGCTCGTAGCCGTTTTTAAAAAATTCCGCCATCGCAAATTCATACATTTCTGCATCGTCATCTTCGCCCATTTCACGCACTTTCCCTTTTAAAAGCTGCGTGTAAAGCGGCGTTCCTTCTTCAAAAATCAGACTATATGCAGAAATATGTTCCGGTTCTAATTCCAATGCATTTTTTAAAGTGAATTTCAGCGAATCCAGCGTTTGTCCCGGCAGCGCGAACATCAGGTCAATATTCACATTTTTAAACCCCGCTTCCCGCGCCATTCTAAATGCCTCACGAGATTCTTCCGGCGAATGAATTCTATGTAAAAATTTCAATTCATCTTCATTAAACGACTGCACGCCAAAGCTCAAACGGTTGATTCCAAGCGCTTTATATGCGCGTAAAGATTCCACCGAAACTGTTCCCGGATTGCATTCCATCGTCCATTCAGCATTTTCCTCAATCTGAAAATACTGCCGAAGTTTTAAAATTATTTTTTCTAAATGTTCAGGTTTTAAAAGCGACGGCGTTCCACCACCAAAAAACACACTTGTCGCTTTAAAAGTATTTTTTAAAAACTCATCGCCTTCAGCACGCATCTCAATTTCGCGGCACAGCGTTTCGACAAAGCGCTCCATCTGCGTGGTAACTTCTATAGAATAGAAATCACAATACACGCATTTTTTTTCGCAAAAAGGAATATGCAGGTAAATTCCCGCCGGTCGTTTTTGAAAATTCATACTCATTTTTAAAAGAAAAAACCTCATTGGTTTTAAAAGACCTTTGAGGTTTTAAAAAGATTTTTCGTGTAATTTTATCGAAAACTATCTCACCATTGTTCCCATGCGATCCCATCGTGCGTGCGGCAGATCAGAAGAATTATCAGTTCCATACGACCAATACGTGAAAAGCGGACGCCCGATGATATTTTTCTCCGGCACAAATCCCCAGTAGCGCGAGTCGTAGCTGTCAAGCCGGTTATCGCCCATCACATAAAAATAATTTTCCTTTACCGTATATTTTTTAAAAGGTTTTCCGTTCAGGTGAACAACGCCATCAACAGTTTCCACCATATTTCCTTCATGGATCAGCAGTGATTCGTAGAGTGAAAGATTCTTTTTTGTAAGCGTGATTTTCATTCCCGCCTTTGGAATCGTCAGCGGCCCGGTAAATTTCTGTCCATTATATTTTAAAACATTTTCCGGCGTAGTTGAAGCGCTTTCATCAGGAAAATCCTGCCTGTCACGATTCACATACACCAATCCGCGCTTCACCTTAATTTTATCGCCAGGCAATCCTACAACACGCTTTATAAAATGTTGAGGCTGGCGAAATGAGCGCTCGGCTTCGCCCGGAAAATCAAAAACAATGATGTCACCGCGGGCAACCGCATTGTAATGGAAACGATAATCAAGCGGATTTTCAATTTGCGTAAACGGAAATTTTGCCGGAAGGCCGAAGGAAAAAGCGATCTTGCTGACGACGATGCAATCGCCGACCTTCAGCGTATTTTCCATCGAAGGCGATGGGATTGCGTACATTTCCACAAAAAATACTTTTAAAACAAATGCTACGACGAGCGCCGCGCCAAGCGCCTGCACAATATCCCGGACGGAAACATTCGCCAATGACGAATCCGCCTCTTCCGCAACGGGAACAGGATATACATCACGCCAGAGCAATCCGCGGAGTGAAACGCCATGCGCTTCTTTCCACTCGGCAAAAATGTTTCTCATAGAAATCGCGTTATAAAAACGCTTTGGAAATCGATGTTTTAAAAGTATCACAGGAAGGTTCGGCAAAGATACAGAAAAAACAATGCTTTTAAAAGACTTTTCCGAACTATTTTTTATACGTCGGAAGGAAAATTACATTGTAATTCGGGCGCTTTTATCTTTATGTTTTTAAAAGAGTTAGAGTTATTTTCTTTTAAACAACGGGAAATTGCACCGTAAATGTGGCTCCTTCGCCGGCGGTGCTGGTGCAGTGGACATTTCCTTTTAAAGTTTCGGTCAGTTTTTTTACAATGGAAAGGCCGAGTCCCGTGGAGGTTTCGCCGCCGGTCGGCCGCGCGGAAAGCTTGGTGAATTTACCGAATAATTTACTCATATCGTCTTGGGTCAGCCCCGGCCCTTCGTCCTGCACCGAGCATGTGATCACGCCATCGCCGGCTTTCAGATCAATAAATATCTGTTTCTCAGCTGGAGAAAACTTCACTGCATTTGAGAGGAGATTTTCAAAGACCTGGCGCAGGAGCAGCTTATCCGTAGTCATCAGGACCTGATTATCGGGCTTTTTAAAAGAAATAGAAATACCTTTTTTCGTGAGCTGGGGATTATAATCATTTAAAAGCGCGTGTATAATTTCAGCTGGGTCCAGCGGGGCCCACACTACATCAATATTTCCGCTTTCAATAGCGTGAATATCCAGGAGGTTCTTGATAATTGCCGACATGTGGTCAATTGTTTTTAAAGACCTTGCAGCATTGATGCGCACTTCTTCGTGATTTAAACGTTCGGAGTAACGCTCCAGCAGGCTGGCTACCAGATGAAGGCCTTGCAGCGGATTTTTCAGCTCATGCGCCACGGTGCCGATAATATTGTCTTTTTCGATTGTAAGTTCTTCGAGCTTTTCGTTTAATGCAGCCAGCTCGGTATTTTTTTGTTTTAAAACTTCGCTTTCGCGCCGTGCCGTATCAGCTTCATAAAACGACTGCATTTCTGCGATCGCCTTTTGCTTTTCCGTTGTTTTGATCTCATCTTCCAGTTCTTTTAAAAGCAATTGCTTTTCATACGCCTGCTGCCAGCATTCTGCAGCTGCAAAACATTCTGCAAGGTTCGTTGTAATTTCGATCAGGATATTTTTATCACCAATGGAGAGCGCTTTCTCCTCAGCTTTTTCATAGCAGGATATTGCTGCATCATATTCGCCCGCAGCATAGTGTGTCATTCCCAGGCTTTTTAAAGCGATGCTTTGCGTATAAATATCGCTACAATCGCTGGCAATCTCTAATGCCCGCGAAAAGCAACTAATAGCCATCTCGCTATTACCCGAGATCTGGTGTAATTCTCCGAGGCTGAGAATTGTTTTTGCCATTCCGCTACGGTCGCCGGCCTTATCACGCAGCGTCACCGATACAGATGCGTACTCAAATGCCTGCGCTATATCGCCTTTATTCTGGCTGATCTTGCTCAGATTATTTAATATCCGCGCCTCTCCTGCAATGTCTTTCCTTTTGCGCCGTATTTCCAGGCTTTTTAAAAGAAAATCCTCGGCTTTATCCCACTCGCCTAATTCTATATATATCATCCCAAGATTGCCGTAATTCAGGCCTACCCGGTATTCATCGCCGATCTCCAGCGATAGTTCAAGGCTTTTAAAGCTGCATTCCAACGCTTTTGAAAAATCACCGAGATGCTGATAAACATTAGTAAGATTGACCAAAACGATACGCGTGGCAGAAATATCACCCTGTCGAAGCTGTTCTGCCAGAATCGCTTCAAATATCTCGCAGGCCACGTTGTATTTACCAAGATAATAATAATTGATGCCGAGATTATTTCTGATTTTTGTGAGCAGATCGGTGAGATTATGCTCGATACAGATATTTCGCGCTTCTGCAAGCAATTCAATAGATTTTTCGTAATTGGAAAGTGAGGTATGACATATAGCCAGATCGGTAAGAATCGCAGTTGTTTCAGCGGCAAGGCTCTCCTCACGGGATATTACCAAAGCTTTTAAAAAGCTGTCAATCGCAGCACGCGGATCTCTGGGTTGAATCTCAGCGCCTTCCTTTTTAAAAAAAGAAATCTTCCGGATACGTTCTGCTGCACTATCTCGTTGATCATCCACTTCGGTTTCAGCCTTCTTTTTAGTCATTATACATTTTGAATAAATACGCATCGAACTTCATTGCAAAGCGCATAGTATAAATATAACAATTTCACCGATCGCTTTTAAAACCAAATTACGGTTTTCTACAAATAAGAACAGCAGGCACAAACCTGCTGTTTTAAAAGATGCACTCTGGAATTTCGCTGTATAATTTAATCTATCAGCGTCCCGATTCTATCCCAGCGGATCGTGCCGAGCTTGTCAAAAAAGCTTGCGAACGGAAGATTTGTATCCCACGACCAATAGACCATGATCGGCTTTCCAACGACATTTTCCATCGGGATAAAACCCCAGAAGCGGCTGTCCTCGCTATTATCGCGGTTGTCGCCCATACCGAAGCAATAATCTTTCTGAACAATATACGTGCCTGTGAGCTTTCCGTCAACTAAAACATTCGTTCCGTCATTGCCAACCTGGTGTCCTTCGCGGCGGATGAACATTGCCCACTGTTCGTAATTTTCAAGATTTAAAGCAATTTTATCGGCTTTTTTCGGAATGCGGATCGGGCCGTAATTATCGCGCGTAAATCCAGCTCCCTCCGGAAACGTATAGCGCATATCCTCTTCTGAAGCAATTCGCGCCATATCGGCATTTGCATGTTCGGGAATGGCAAATTCTTTTCCATTCACATACACGCGTTTATTGACAATTTTTAATTCATCACCCGCCACCGCCACACAGCGCTTTAAATAATACTGGAATTCCGGCGCTTCAAGCTCATTTTTCTGTCCCGGATAAATAAATACGATCACATCGCCCTGGCGCGGGTCACGCAGTCCCGGCGCTTTTACAAACGGGATCGGAACATTAAAAAACGGAACAACCTGCGGCGTGGAAGGCCCGAAAATAAACTTATTCACAAACAAAAAATCGCCCGTCATCACCGTATTTTCCATCGAACCCGTCGGAACAACGAATGAAGCAACCGCGACACCATTGATGATCATCACGATCAGCAGCGCGCCAACAAATGTTTTCATCCACGAGATCAGCGTTTCGCCAAAGGTCTGCGGCTGTTTGCGCTTCTGCTCAGCAACGGCTTTCCGTTCTTTCCAGCGCTCCAGGTAATTCTGCTCTGCCATTTTAAAACTCGTAATTTGTAACTGGTGACTTGTAACTCGTAATAGGCTTTAAAACCGTGAAATCTGCGTAATCAATAAAATCCGTGATTCAGAATTTTTTAAAGCTTTTTAAAAACTATTACTCAATGCTCAAAACCGCCAAAAATGCTTCCTGCGGGATCTCCACGCTTCCTACCTGCTTCATACGTTTCTTCCCTTCTTTTTGTTTCTCTAAAAGTTTTCGCTTACGGCTGATGTCACCACCATAGCACTTCGCGATAACGTTTTTGCGGATAGCGGAAATGGTTTCGCGTGATACAATTTTCGCACCAATCGCCGCCTGGATCACAACTTCAAACATCTGGCGCGGGATCAGTTCTTTTAATTTTGCACACAGCTTTTTGCCCCACTCGTGAGCTTTCTGGCGGTGAACGATCATCGAAAGCGCATCAACAGGTTCGCCGTTTAAAAGCACGTCAAGCTTTACTAGATCGCCCGGTTTTTCTTCGGAGAATTCATAATCAAGCGACGCATATCCGCGTGAAATTGATTTTAATTTATCATAAAAATCAAAAACTACTTCAGCGAGCGGCAGCTCAAAACGAATATCAACGCGTGTCTCGGTAATGTACGTTGTGTTTAAAAGCTGTCCGCGACGGTCCATACAAAGCTTCATGATCGAGCCGACATATTCCGGCGGAACAATGATCTGCGCTTTAATATACGGTTCGTAAATTTGCTCAATCTGTCCGATCGGCGGCATCTGCGCAGGATTATCCACGTACAGATCATCACCATTCGTTTTTAAAATATGATAGCGAACGTTCGGAACGGTCGTTACGATTGTCTGATTGAATTCCCGCTCAAGGCGCTCCTGCACAATCTCCATGTGGAGCATTCCGAGGAATCCGCAACGGAAACCAAAACCAAGCGCTGTCGAAGATTCGGGTTCAAACGAGATCGCGGAATCATTTAAAAGCAGTTTTCCAAGTGCCTCGCGCAATTCTTCAAAATCGTCATTATCCGCCGGGTAAATCCCACTGAAAACCATCGGTTTTACTTCACGGAAACCGGAAATAGCAACATCTGTCGGTTTTAAATGATGCGTGACCGTATCACCAACTTTCGTATCCTGCACATTGCGGATGGATGCTGTCATGTAGCCGACATTTCCCGCAGCAAGGGCGCCTGTTTCATAGCGCTTCATATGCATAATGCCGACTTCGTCCACGTCGTACACCTGACCAGTCGCCATAAAGCGGATTTTATCCTTCTTTTTTAAAGTCCCGTTCAGCACACGGAGGTAAACAATTACGCCCAGAAACGGATCGTAAATCGAATCATAGATCAAAGCGCTTAGCGGCGCAGTCGGATCGCCTTTTGGCGGCGGCACTTTTTCAACAACGGCTTCCAGGATTTCCTCAATACCGATCCCTGCTTTTGCCGACGCCATGATCATGTCTTCTTCCTTGCAGCCAAGCAGGTCCATCACCTGTCGTTTCACGGATTCAAGCGTTGTAGCGGCGCTTGGAAGGTCAATTTTATTTAAAACGGGGATAATTTCCAGCCCGGCCTCGATCGCCATATAGAGATTTGAGATAGTCTGCGCCTCTACGCCCTGCGTGGCATCCACTACCAACAGCGCACCTTCGCACGCCGCCAACGAACGGGAAACCTCGTACGAGAAATCCACGTGTCCCGGCGTGTCAATAAGGTTCAGCGTATATTTTTTGCCGTCTTTCGCTGTGTAATCCATCTGGATCGCGTGCAGCTTGATAGTAATACCGCGCTCCTGCTCTAAAGGATTGTCGTCGAGGATTTGATTATTGGTCATTTCGCGGTCTGTCACGCGGCCTGTGGCCTGGAGAAGACGGTCGGCGAGGGTTGATTTTCCGTGATCTATATGGGCGATAATACAGAAATTTCTAAATTGATCCATGAGAAGTGCTTTTTAAAAGAATTCGGGTTTTTTAAAAGAAAGTATTGTGAAACGTTTTTAAAACGCTGATTTTTAAAAGTATTTTTAAAAAGAAAGAGCAAAAATACAAAAAGTGCGTCACGTGGCAATCACGGACGCACTTAGTATTAATTACTTTTAAAAACTTCGTTTTTGTAACTTTTTAATAGAGTGAAGTGTCTTTGCCGAAGCATTGAATAAGTAACAAAACATTAAAAAAGATTCCGTATTTTTCCGGCGCAATACTTCATTTTAAAACCCGAGGCACTTCATGAAATTCGGCGTAACAGCTTTACTTTCCTTATTGTTGATCTTATCGTCTTGCGATGACAATTCGACTGAGACCTCAAGTACTGGTTCGCTCAATGGCCAAACACGCCTCTTTGACGAAAAAGGAAACCAAATTTATGACGCGTCCGGAATTACAGTTTCTTTAAAAGAAAACCCGGTTTCGGCAACAACGACAACTTCGGGTGCATGGCATTTAAAAGATGTGCCAATGGGTACATATACTATTTTATTTTCAAAGCCCGGATTTGATACAGCAAAGATTTTTGGCTTTCAGTTCAATGGGTATGGCGACGTTCGCGTTGATGAAGGAGCAGAACTTTTAAAACCAGCACCAGGAAGGATTGAGCAGATTATGCTTTCAACAAGAAAAGCAGCTGGTGATACCGGCGAACTATTAATTATCAAATGCACACCTTCACAGGACGTAATATTGGTTGAGGGATCGGTGAGATATGTACTGAAACTTAGCAGGAGTGAAAATTCACTTTGGAGTGAAAATGAAGACAATTCTCTTTACGAGGTTTCCCAATATGCAAAACAAAATCTATATGAAAATTCTACCAGTTTAGACTTTTTAAAACAGAAATTTGGTTCAGGATCAAGACTTTATGTAACAGCACGTGTTATGCACCGTCACTATGGAGTACGATACGATAATTTTTATAAAAGGTATTATGTAGGTTTAGGGCAACCTTCTGAAACTATTACCTTTATAATACCATAACATTCTTTTTAAAACAATAAAAGCCACTCTTTTTAAAAAGCAGCTTTTTTCATTTTAAAACAATTCTTTTTAAAGCTCTATTGCTCATCAAACAGCGGCGTTTCACTTCCCCGCTTTTTAAAACCAAAATGCTTATACGCAAGCTCTGTGGCTTCACGCCCGCGCGGCGTTCTGCTTAAAAATCCCTGCTGAATAAGAAACGGCTCATAAACTTCCTCAATCGTGCCGGATTCCTCACCGACAGCAACAGCGATTGTACCAACACCAACCGGCCCGCCATTGAATTTTTCAATGATCGTAAGTAAAATTCGCTTATCCATTTCGTCCAATCCAAACTCATCCACTTCCAGCGCACGCAGCGCCATTTGGGCAATCTCACGCGTGATTGTCCCATCTCCTTTCACCTGCGCAAAATCTCGCGTGCGGCGCAACGTACGGTTTGCAATACGCGGGGTTCCACGTGAGCGTTTTGCTATTTCCATCGCGCCTTCAGCATCAATTGGCACATTTAAAAGCGACGCCGAGCGCGTCACAACTTTAAAAAGGTCTTCATGCGAATAATAATCCAAACGATTGATAACGCCAAACCGCGAACGCAACGGAGCCGTCAGCGAACCCGCCCGCGTCGTCGCACCGACAAGCGTAAAGCGTGGAATCGTAAGCTGAATTGAACGCGCCGACGGCCCGGAATCGATCATAATATCCAGCGTAAAATCCTCCATCGCCGAATACAAATACTCCTCGATCACCGGCGATAAGCGGTGAATTTCATCAATGAAAAGTACGTCGCCTTCATTCAGATTTGTGAGCAAACCTGCGAGGTCGCCTGCTTTTTCAAGAACGGGGCCGGAGGTAACTTTAATATCACTGCTCATTTCCTTCGCAATGATGTGGCTGAGCGTCGTTTTGCCAAGTCCAGGCGGGCCTGTGAGCAGGACGTGGTCGAGCGCCTCGCCGCGTTTTAAAGCTGCTTCAATAAATACTTTTAAATTTTCAACGATCTTTGGTTGTCCCGTAAAATCGTCGAATGACGACGGCCTGAGTGCTCCTTCCGATTCATCATCGTACACTTTGTCCGGTGCAGTCGTTTCTCCGCGCTGTGTAGTTTTTGCCATGCTTTTTACGTAAAAAATGTAAAGAATTCCAACCTGTTTTCCGAGCTTTTAAAACTCTGACAAATGACGTTTTAAAGCCGCGGGAAGTCTATTTTTAAAACGCAGTTTTTAAAAGAATTTTCCCGGTTCAATCCCAGGGTTGTTAAGTTCTTTCTTTCTGGAATTATCTTACAAAATTGTCATTCCCCTGAAAAGGGGAATCAACTCCGGTTGGACGCGTCAGGGTACAAAATTTGTTAAAAAAAAAGCACTTTTACAGAATTTACAATATCATTTTTCAACTTCTTCTACCGTTGATTCCCCTTTTCAGGGGAATGACAAAGTGTAATAAGAAGAACTTAACTACCCTGGGTTCAATCCGTGGTATTTTCGCCAGGATTTTCTTTATTCTTTAAAAGATTTTTCGCCTCATTTTCTTTCGCCAGTTTCACCGGACAAAACGATTTTCCGCCATGAATACAGTCACGCGGACACGGCACAACATATACGCGCGGGACAGCCGTTGGGAAACGTTTTATCAACGCTTTTGAAACGTCGCGCTCTAATCCATACGTATCTTCGAGTGTATAATCAAACGGCATTACAAGGTCAAGCTCAATAAAAATATCTTTTCCCGATTGCCGCGTATGCACGCTTTTAAATTCACACATCCGGTTGATATTTTCCGCGATCACAGCAAGAATATCAAACTGCACCTGGTCAGGTAGGGTTTTGTCAAGAAGCTGTGTGAGGGCGAGTTTGCCGTGAGTGATCGGTACTTTTAAAGCAATGATCAAAAGTCCAACAGCAGCAATCGAATCAATGATTTTAGCAACTTCATCCAGATCCAACTGGCGCAAAATAAATCCAAGGACGAGATTGATCAATACTCCAATTTCAATGCCGGAATCAACGCGCCACAGGTCGCTGTCGTATTGCAGCATCGGCATGTGATACCGCTCGGCATAGACTTTTTGCACCGCTGCCATACGCCGCATAAGTAGCACTGAAACGACAGAAAAAGCTATGAGAATATAATACTTCCCAACGGCGACAGGTTCGCTAAATCGAATAATTGCTTCGTATAAAGTAAATCCTAATACAAGCGTGAGTAATCCAGCACTTGCAATTATCGCAAGACTTTCATATTTACCATAACCATAATTATACGTCACATCCGCCGAGCGTACGCTGCGGTGAACAGCAGAAAGGAAAAGCAGTGAATTTACGATATCAATCGCCGAGATCAAACCATTGGTCTGTACTGTCAATGAACCTTCCAGCACTCCAAGCACAATCCCGCCAACTGCAAGTATCGAGCAGACAAATAGCGATAGTCGCGTGACATATAGCGGTGAAAATGGATTGAACCATTGCCGAACGGTGGAGATTATATGTGTGAAATTGCTTTGCAATTGGTGATTAGTAACTCGTTACTCGTGACTGGTTAAATTTTAGCTTTTAAATGCCGAATAAGCCCACTGACAATTTTTCCTGTAGTATCAATCTTTTCAAGAATATCCTGATTACTTGTATAGTTCAAATCGTTGGCGATAATCAATTGCGTTTCAAGTTCTGCAAGTGAGCCCAAAGCGATATAAAGAAACTGGATAAATTCTTTTAAAGAATTTCTAGCTGCACCTTCCGCTATATTACTTGGAACAGAGACAGCAGAACGTCGGATTTGTGAAGTCAAGCCATACATCTCTTCTTTTGGGAAACCCGAGGTCAATAGATAAACTTCTTTAACTAAAGTCATTGAAATTTTCCACGCATCTAAATCCTTATGCGTTCTCATCTCATTTCCTCAGAATTTGACAAGTCACAACTTACGAGTCACCAGTTACAAGAGAAGGCGTTTTTTAAAATCGGCGATCGTAATTTTTAAACCTTCTTCACGGTTAATTTTCGGTGTCCAGCCCAGGATTTCCTTTGCTTTGGTGATGTCCGGCTGGCGGATCTTCGGGTCGTCCGTCGGTAATTCTTTAAAAACAATTTTGCTTTTAGAATTGGTCAATCTGATCACTTCTTCAGCCAGTTGCAGCATTGGGATTTCATCAGGATTTCCAATATTCACAGGGCACGGTTCATCACTCAAAAGTAATCTGTAAATCCCTTCGATCAGATCATCCACATAGCACACTGAACGCGTCTGCGAGCCGTCGCCGAAAACCGTAACGTCTTCCCCATTTAAAGCTTGGGACACAAATGCCGGGATTGCGCGTCCGTCATTAATTCGCATGCGCGGGCCGAACGTATTGAAAATCCGCACGATCCGCGTTTCCACGCCGTGGTAGCGATTGTACGCCATTGTCATCGCTTCGGCAAAACGCTTTGCCTCATCGTACACACCGCGAACGCCAATCGGATTGACATTTCCCCAATAATCTTCCTGCTGCGGATGCACGAGCGGATCGCCATACACCTCGCTTGTAGAAGCAATCAAGAAACGCGCTTTTTTAGCAAGAGCCAGTCCAAGAGCAATATGCGTACCGAGCGAACCCACTTTTAAAGTCTGTATTGGAAATTTCTGGTAGTCAATGGGCGAGGCAGGCGAGGCAAAGTGCATAATATAATCGAGATCACCCTCGACATAAGTATAATTTGTCACATCATGATGCACAAATTTAAATTTATCATTTCCAAAGAGGTGCGCGATATTATCGGGCGAACCCGTGATGAAATTATCCATGCAGATAACATCAAATCCTTCTTTTAAAAACTTCTCGCACAAATGCGAACCCAGGAAACCCGCGCCGCCGGTAACTAAAACTCTCGCCATGAAAATATTCCTTTATTCTTTTTAAAAAGTTGCGCAATTGTTAAAAAACAAACTTACCGCTTTAAAAGGAGTTTTAAAACTTTTCGCACAATACATTTTCACAATGCTTTTAAAAACAAAAACGGACAGGAAACTGCTTTTAAAAGCAATTCTCTGTCCGTGAATTTTAAAAACTATTATAATGAAATTAATCAGCCATGCCGACTGATTTCCAGATCAATATTCCCATTACAGCCGCAGCGATCAGCGCCAGAAACCACCATGTTTTATAAAACGGCTGCTGTACGGCAGGCACATCAGGTTCAGTTGGTTTTACACGTTCCATGTTTTTCTCGTTTTTTAAAAAGCTTTTAAAGAATTTTTCTTTTAAAAACACCTGTAACTTGTAAAACTGTTCCGTTTTAAAAACAAACTATGAACTTATATATCACATCTGTTATTCCGTCTTGCCCTGAATCTTCAAATATTGTTCAAAGTCAATTTTGCCAAAGTACAATTTTTAAAAAGCAGTTCGCCATTATGCTACACCACTCGCCGATGAAGAAGATTCCTGACAAGCAGGAATGACGGTCTTTACTTTTTTTACATCCAAAACAGTTTCTTACTTTTGCACCACGAGCTTTTTAGAAACACTTCCTGCCGCAGTTTTTAAAATGTAATAATATGTTCCTGACGGAATATTTTCTGCATTCCAGTTTTTTGAATAATCGCCCGGCTCATAAGCCCCATCAGTAAGTGTCGCAATTTCGTGCCCATCAAGGTCAAATATTTTTAAAGAAACTGCTCCCGCTTTTTCAATAGTAAAATCTATCGTTGTTTTATTGAGAACAGGATTTGGAGTTGCTTCTTTTAAAAGATCATTTTTAAAAGCAATTTCATTTTCAACGGATGTTGCATTTCCTGTTGTAAAGCTCCAGACGCTTGACCAAGGACTTTCACGAGGTGTATCACTTGGAACATTTCTTGCACGCCAGTATAACGTTGTATTTTTAGGCAAGTTTTTGATTATCCTATCCCCATATCCTGTAAAGGGATAATCAAACAGAGAAGCAAATGTACTATCATATCCTATCTCTACTCTAGCGCCCAGATTATTAGTCAATTTTAATGTTACTTCTGTGCCCGACAGTTTCTGTGTATTTCTAGGATAAATTTGTGCTGGTGTTGGCAGTCTCATAGTATTAAATTCTAAGGAACCTAATGTATCCTCTCGTAAATAACAATAGAAATTTACAGGTAGTGGTTTTCCACTAAATAAAGAGAATTGCTTTCCTTTATAGGTAATAAGAGCATAATCAACAGTATCAATATTCCCAAGCCCAAAATTCAATCCATTACTATTCTGTGTTGCCGTTGCCCCGCTTCCACCTGAATATAATTTCTGTGTAAAAATTCTATTTCCGGCATGTAAAGAAATCTCAACATCATATAAGTTATTTATTTTAGAAAACTTCGTTGAGTTTCCAAAGATATCAGAGCCTAACTTAAAACCAATCCAATTCCCCTTCCGCTCCATATCATTCCTGAATAACCGCACGCCGTCATGCGGACTGGCAGCCAGGATATCAATATCGCCATCATTATCAAAGTCTGTGCGCGCCTGCGTCCATGCGCCGTGTATTTCCGCACCAAGCTCCCAGGTTTTGTCTTTAAAAGCATAATTATTTTCAGCGCCACCGTTCATATAAACGCGGGAAAGGCGTTGCGGCTCGTCGCCACCTGCCGGATTTTCCGCATATTGCGAGTGCCAGAGATCAAGATTGCCATCGAGGTCGAGGTCAGCCCACATCACGCCGGAGTTCATTTCAAAGAATTTTATGCCCAGCTCTTCATGCACTTCTGTGAAATTTTCTCCACCGTTGTTTTTAAAAACAAGCGACGGATTGGAAACAGAACCGTACCAGTTTGAATTGCCGAGATTGCCAACGGCGAGATCCATAAAACCGTCGTTATCATAATCGCCCCAGTCGCAGCCAACTCCATCACCAAACGACTTTGAGTCCGTCGTCGGATTCCCAATAACACCTGTCTGCGCACCAACTTCCGTAAATGTCCCATTGCCGTTGTTTTTAAAAAGCTTATCCGCTGCAAATCGTGAAGTCGCTACAAAAATATCCACCCACCCATCATTATTGTAGTCGCACGCCGACGCGCCCCAGCAGTCAAGCGGAGCCGGCTCACCCAACGAAATTTTCGATTCCGCCGTTACGTTTTTAAAAGTGCCGTCGCCATTGTTTTTCCACAGCTGATCAGGAAAAAAAGTATCTTTACCGGCTACGATCTTTGAGCCGTTCGCAATAAAAATATCGAGATTTCCATCACGATTATAGTCGAGCCAGATCGGCGTAATAGTCGGCATCGGGTTGGAAATTCCCGTTTGGACGGTAATATTCGTGAATGTATTATCACCGTTATTTTTGTATATTTTGTCGCCATCGCCGTCCACTGCATATATATCCAGCCAGCCGTCGTTATTCATATCGCCCCATACAGTGGCGCTTGCCGTAACAGGAATAGATGGAAGATTTTTAAAAGTGCCGTCGCCGTTGTTTTTAAAAAAATCCGAACCGATGATCACATCGTCAAAACCGTCATTATTCCAGTCTGCCACACTCACGCGCGAAGATTTTACGGGCTTGCCGTCCGAACCAACCAATCCTGCCTGTTGCGTAATATCTAGCAAACTCGGGTACGGCGCTGTATCTGATGTATTATCTTTCGGAAAATCATACGTTACCTCCAGCCGAACCATAAAATCGCCCTGCGCATAAGAATACACACCAGGATAGCTCTGCGAGTTTATTTTTAAAGGGTCATAGAGAAATGAGCTGATTGGGAAAGCAGCGCTGTCCTTATCAATGGCAAACCGCGGGCCACCGGGCTCATTTGTATGCTGAATACAAATTCTGTCGTAGCCATCCGAGCGAATATTCAAACTACTCAGGTCAACTTCTACCCAGCCCGGCTTTCCCTGATAATCCACAATAGCATTGGCAAGTGTATTATAGCTCCACACATATTGCGTTGGCGCGAGCGTGCCTTCGGCCGGATCGCCAACGATCCAGATCGTATCTTTTACTGACTGCGCCGAGCCGCCCATATACATCATTACTTTATTGATCTTGCACGGCCCGTCGGGTTTCAAAATCACGGATTCTTCAAAATTGTACAACGCCGGCTGCGAATAATACCCGCCATTCACACCATTATCGCGCTTTACAATGGATTGTGCCTGAACGGAAATGGCGCAGAAAATAAAAAAGAGAAGCAGTTTTTTCATTATAATTCTTTAAAAAAATTTAAGAAACTGTTCGAAAATATTACAAGAAAATTACTATCGGATTTTTTTTACAAACTA
>JAZKFS010000088.1:0-15466 GCA_040386315.1 Bacteroidota bacterium | reverse complement strand
TTTAAAAAAGAAATTATAGCAGTTTTTAAAAAGTTTTTAAAAGGAAATCTTGGGTATCACAGAGAAAATAATTTTCATTTGTATAGCTGAACTACTGTATGTTTTTCTCCTGTATCCTCTATTATTGAAAATACTTGCATTCTTTTTTAAAAAACCGGTTCGGCTTTCCGAGGATTATTTTCCAACGGTTGACATTGTGATAGCTGCCTATAATGAGGAAAAACTGATCGAAGGCGCTGTCCGGTCAATTTATGAAGATTCGTATCCGCACGAGCTTTTAAAAGTGTGGGTAGGCGATGACGGTTCAAGCGACAGAACAGCCGAAATCCTGACATTACTTCAAAAAGAATTCCCTTCACTGACAGTAATCAATCTGCCGCGAACGGGAAAGAACGGCGTTTTAAATGAGCTTTTTAAAAGGATTTCCGGCGAGATCACGGTATTTATGGATGCAGACTGCCTGATAATTGATAAAAGCCTGCATAGATTAGTTGCTCCATTTCAGAATTCCACGGTCGGAGCTTCAATCGGACGATTAAAATTTCAAAGGAATAATTCTAATGCCGGGACGCAGGGGGAATCTTTTTATCACAGGCTTGAGCATTTCATGCGTAGCCAGGAAAGTGAGATTTTCTCCATCGTTAGCAGCCTTGGCGCATTCTATGCAGTAAAAAAAGAATATATTCTGCCATTACCGAATGACTCTGTATGTGATGATTACCTGCCGCTGCTGCGTGTAGCCCAGCGCAGGAAGAGAATTCTCTATAGTCCATCAGCTCATATCGTTGAAATTCGGGAAAAGGACACTTCGTATGAATTTGGAAGGATCATCCGTTTTACTTCCGGCGGGCTGGCAGCGCTGCGTGAAATAAAAAGTTTGCTTTTGCCTCACTATGGCTGGGTAAGTTTTTTTCTGTGGTCGCATAAGATACTGCGCTGGATTTCACCGTTTTTTCTTTGTTTACTTTTTATTGCTTCAGCCATCGCTGCTTTTAAAAGTCCGTTCATCATGATCCTGTTTAGTGTTCAGGCGGCCTTTTACACATTGGCATTTTTGGGATGGCTTGCAGAAAGAAATGGCAGGGAATCTTCGGTTTTAAAACTCTGCTACTTCTTTTTCGTAATGAATATAAGTATGATGATCGGTATATATCAATTTTTACAAAATACATCCACCGATTCTTGGGAACCGTCAAACAGGTAATATATTTCGTTTGAAAACAGGAAATTTTTTTTCAACCATACGGGCGGGCAATACACCGCGAATATTCCAGTTATGCGCAGATATTATTGCGTCATTTCTGAGTGTGATCGTGTATGTGTTCTTGCGGAATTACCTGGATGAAGATGCCTACTATATTACGAAGAGGATCTTTGACATTATAGCGGTGGCGGCATTTTTATCAGCATACTGGACGTTTATGTTCTGGCTGTCAGGAATGTATAAAAACTGGTATGTACGCTCACCGTTCGATGAATATTTTACGGTGATCCGCACAACGTTTATTGGATGCTTTTTACTGTTTTTTGCGGTTTTTTTTGATAGCAGTTCGGTGCAGCGCGATAATACGCGGTTTATAATTATTATGTACTGGGTGCTGCTTTTTGTTATAATGTGTACAGGAAGAATTTTTGCGCGTCTTATTCAGAAGCATCTTCGCATACGAAAAATTATTTCGGTAAAGGCGATCCTTGCGGGAACAGCAGAGAGGGTTTTAAAACTGTACCGTGCACTTGAAAAAGACACGGCGTGGGGATATGATATTGCGGGAATTATTCTCTCCACGCCCCTCGAAGTAGAAAAATGGAACCAGGCGACCGGAAATAATTCAGCAATAGTAATTGATAGTTTTAAAAACCTGGAACAAAAACTTGATGAAATTTCTCCGGAAGAAGTTCTAGTGACGATGGACGCATCTGAGCACGAAACGCTGCTTGAAATGACGGCAATGTGCGATATCCGCAATATTACGATGAAAATTGTTCCCGACCTGTACGAAGTATTCTCCGGGCAGGCGCGCACGTTGCAGATCTACGGTTCACCGCTGATAGAAGTGAACCCGCAGCTTATGAAACCGTGGGAAGAAGCTGTAAAGCGGATCCTGGATATTGTTATCAGTATTATTATTATGCTGGTGAGCCTGCCGGTTTGCCTTATTATGGCGATCGCTATCCGGCTCGAAGGCAAAGGCCCCGTATTCTTTTCCCAGGAGCGCGTCGGGAAAAACGGGAGTATCTTTACTTTGTATAAATTCAGGTCAATGGTGACGGACTCAGAAAAGGGCGGGCCGCAATGGACTACGGTAAATGATCCTCGCGTAACAGCCGTCGGACGATTTATACGAAAAACGCATATTGACGAGATCCCGCAGTTCTGGAATATTTTAAAAGGGGAAATGAGCCTTGTCGGCCCGCGCCCGGAGCAACCTTTTTATGTAAAAAAATATTCAGAACAATTATCATATTACACGCGCCGGTTAAAAGTAAAACCGGGGCTGACCGGTTGGTATCAGGTGAAATACACAACCTATAGTGAGACGCTGGATGAAATTAAAGTCCGCCTTCAGTTTGATTTTTTTTATATTGAAAATATCTCTTTAAAACTTGATCTGGAAATAATGGTGCGAACTGTATTTCGTGTTTTAAAAGGACACGGCCAGACGTAAAAATAAAATGCAAAAATACCGAGCAAAAGCGTGAATCCAATAATTGTCATTCCCACATATAATGAGCGCAGTAATATTGAAAATATTATCCGCGCGGTATTTGAATCTGTACCTAAAATAAATATCCTGATCGTAGATGACGGTTCTCCGGATGGTACGGGGGAAATTATCCGCTCAATGATGGAAACCAATCCACGTATTCACCTGATCGAAAGAGCAGGGAAGATGGGCTTGGGAACGGCATATTGCCGCGGATTTGAATATGCGCTGGAAAAAGGTTTCGATGTGATCTTTGAAATGGATGCAGATTTTTCCCATGACCCGAAAGAAATCCCGAAGTTTTTAAAAGAAATCGAAGAGAATGACCTTGTGATCGGCTCACGGTATATTAGTGGCGTAAACGTAGTAAACTGGCCTATGAGCCGCTTACTTATCAGTTATTTTGCAAATATTTACACACAGACGATCACACGGATGCCGATAAAAGATGCCACAGGTGGTTTTAAAGCTTTTCGTGCAGATCTTTTAAGGAAAATTAATTTAAAAAAGATACGCTCAAATGGGTACGCTTTTCAAATCGAAATTAATTTTTTAGCCTGGAAAGCCGGTGCTCGAATAAAAGAGATCCCGATAATTTTTATTGACCGCACAAGCGGCGTTTCAAAGATGAGCAAGAAAATCGTCCGTGAAGCAGTTTTTCTTGTCTGGAAAATGAAAATAGCAAGCATTTTTAAAAGATAGTTTTTAAAAGTACTTCGACAAGCTCAGTTGAAATCTTTAAAAAGTTTTTTTTAACATTTTTAAAAAGAATTGACCACCAAGCACGAAGATAATACACAGTCCAGCGAACATATATCTGTTCTGGAACCGGAATGCCCGTTGGTATCGGTGGTGATCGTCAATTATAACGTTAAAGATTTTCTCCTGCAATGCCTGCGTTCGCTTCAACAATCCTCAATTTTTCCTTCAACGGAAATAATCGTCGTTGATAATGATTCCTCCGACGGCTCGCTCGAATTTTTAAAACCGCTTTTCCCAAATGTTGTTTTCATTGCTTCCAAAGAAAACCTGGGATTTGGACGCGCAAATAATCTGGGAATTGAGATAGCTAAAGGCGAATTTATTCTACTTTTAAATCCTGATACGATTGTTTCGGAAAATACTCTTGAAAAAATGGTTGAGTATTTGCAGTCACATGCTGAAGTCGGTATGTGTGGGTGCAAGGTTTTAAACCCAGACGGAACATTTCAGCTTGCATGCCGCCGGGGTTTTCCAACACCGTGGGCTTCCTTTTGTAAAATCTTCGGTTTGCAGTCGTTATTTCCGGCTTCAAAACTTTTCGCACAGTACAATCAGACTTTCCGTAGCACCGACGAGACGTATTATATTGATGCGCTGATCGGTGCTTTTATGTTTGCGAGGCGCGAGGCGTTGCTTCAGGCAAAAGGCTTTGATCCGGTATTTTTTATGTATGGCGAAGATCTGGACCTTTGTTACAGAATTCAGCAAAACGGCTGGAAAGTAGCATACGTGCCGACAACCTCGATCATTCATTTTAAAGGCGAAAGCACGCGCCGCAGCACGCTGAATGAAATAAAAGTATTTTACCAGGCCATGGAGATTTTTGCTCAAAAGCATTTTTCAGCATCAATTTTATTTCTCACTTTTTTGCGTCTGGGCATCTGGTTGCGCTCGGTTTTAGCATATCTCAATCGTTTTAAAAGGCCGTTGGGAATATTACTGCTGGACGTAATTAGCATTAATTCTGCATTATTGATCGCTACAAAATTACGGTTTGGCGAGTTTTTAGGATTCCCGGATTATGCATACCCGATCGTGTTTTTTGCAGTTACTACTGTAATGCTTGTCTCGATGATAGCTGTCGGAGAATATTTTGAAGAGAAAATTTCCTTCCGAAAAGCTTTTCTCGGGCTGATGGTCAGTTTTTTCCTTTTATCATCGCTAACGTATTTTTTTAAAGGGTTTGGCTTTAGTCGTGGTGTGCTGCTCATGACGATCGGAGCAACGGTAATAAGCGCAGCTTTCAGCCGGATGCTGATGAGTTTGTACGATAAATCCCTTGGCCGTGAGGCAGACAGGCGCGTCGTACTGGTCGGGCTAACTGATGAAGCAGAGCGCCTTGTGACAGCGCTGCAAACGGCTGAAACGCGGAACGCACATCTGATTGGCGCAATATCCGTCGAGCAATCGCCAAAGATGGAATTTGCCGGTTTAAAAATTTTGGGAAATATTGATTATCTGCCAAAGCTTATCGAAGATTTTAAAATCCAGGAAGTGGTGATCGCCGATACGTCGCTGGCGCTTAATTCTATTATGCGGATCATTATGAGCGTGGCGTCGCCTTCGGTCAGATTCCATATTGCGCAGGAATATGGCGATATTGTGGCGGCACGGATTATCAGCGATGTTTCCGGTACAACGTCGGGTATCCAGCAATATCCTATCACACAATTCCGCTACCGGCTTTTAAAAAGAGTTTTTGATATACTCATTTCTCTTTTTCTTTTGACGATTGCCTTTCCTGCCGTATATTTACTGTCGGGTGCTGACTCTTTTAAAAAGCTCTGGTTGGTTTTAAAAGGAAAAATGAGCATCGTAGGGCTTTATCCTGAAGAGAATCTCCCGGCGGGTGGGAAAATCGGGATAACAGGACTGGCGGCGATAAGTTCGCCGAAAGGATTGCTGCCTGCGGCAATCCGTAATTTGAATCAGTATTATGTCGAGCATTATTCATTTACTCTTGATATTGATATTCTTTTAAAACATTTATTCAGAAGAAACCGTGGCATCTAATACAATCCTTGACTTTGAAAAGCCGATCGTAGAGCTTGAAAAAAAGATCACAGAAATGCGTACTCTTGCCGGTACGCTTGACATTGAGCGCGAAATAGAAGACCTTGAAAAAAAGGTGGACGACCTGCGCGTTGATATTTATCATAACCTTACGCGTTGGCAGCGGGTACAGATAGCACGGCATCCCGACCGGCCATATACCCTTGATTACCTGGAGCATGTTTTTACAGGATTTACCGAATTGCACGGCGACCGGGCTTTTAAAGATGATCCGGCAATTGTTGGCGGTATGGCATATCTTGGCGAAACTTCCGTGATGGTGATCGGGCATCAGAAAGGGCGCGACACAAAATCAAATGTCTATCGCAATTTCGGTATGCCTAATCCTGAAGGGTACAGAAAAGCGTATCGCCTAATGAAACTCGCTGAAAAATTTAATAAACCTGTTATTACCCTCCTTGACACGCAGGGCGCTTATCCGGGACTGGAAGCCGAGGAGCGCGGACAGGCGGAGGCTATTGCTAAAAATCTCCTGCTGATGTCGCAGCTCAAGGTTCCGATCTTGGTTGTTGTGATAGGTGAAGGAGCTTCGGGTGGTGCATTGGGGATCGGGATCGGCGACCGCGTGCTGATGCTGGAAAATTCATGGTATTCGGTGATAGCGCCGGAATCCTGCTCAAGTATTTTATGGAGAAGCTGGAATTTTAAAGAGCAGGCGGCAGAGGCTTTACAACTTTGTGCGCCGGATCTGAAAGCGCAGGGAATTATTGATGATATAATTGCCGAGCCGACCGGTGGAGCACACCGCAATCATGAAGAAATGTTCAGTACGATGAAAAGTATTTTGAGTCATGAAATCGAGGTGCTTAAAGCTATTCCGGCAGATGAACTGGTGAAGCGCCGCCGTATGAAATTCCTTAATATGGGAGTGTGGAGCGAAAATTAACGGAAAAGTCTGGCTTTTAAAACATATCTGAAATCCTACGGAGAGAATTCTTTACAATAGAATTCTCTCCGTTACTTTTTTAAAGCTTTGTTTTTAAAACCCTGAATACATTACAAGTATTCGGGAGAAATTATACCCCTAATGTACCAGTTATTACCCTGCTACGTAGTGATACAGTAGCTAAAAAACAAGTTGCCGGAACCTTGTGGTATGCCTGTTGGTTAATACTATACGTTTATTTTGATTATTTGAAAACGTTCTACCGGCGTCCGAACACTACTATAACAGGAAATTGCTTCACAGCATATATGGAAATATATCTGTACCGTTTTAAAACACTTTAAAGAAAAGTATTTATCATTCTAAAAAAACATCCGCTCAGGAAAGGGGAAATTCGAGATGGACGAGAAACTCAGGCACCGTAAAAATTCGCCACATAATCAGCCAAAAAAAGAAAGTGATGCACCTGAAGGAGGTGCTTCTGCCGATGGGCCGCATTCGGAAGGAAATGAAGCACAGCCACGCAGCTACACTCCAAAACCCCGTACTGAATATACACAGCCTGAAAGACGGCCGGCGCGTGAATATAATGATCCGAATAACCGCTTTTCACAAACGGGTAATGGGGCTTCCGGGCCATCACGCTATGATGAAGTGCAGCCAAAAAACAATGCAAGCCGCCTTGATTTTGAGCAGCAGCAAAACCGCCGTCCGCGCCGCTACGAAAGTACACCGCGCACATATACGCCACAACCGCGCGGATATGAGCCGCCTCCGGCACGCCGTTATGACCAAGGCGCACCAAGATATGAAAGGCCATACCGCAGCAGGGAAGAAGGCGGATATCGTCCTGCTGACCGCGTAAATAATTCTTTTAAAACCTTTAAAAAGCAGGGGAAACAGGAAGACCTGCCGAAAAAAGTAAAACTGAAATCACAGCCGCTTGTTAAAATGTTAAGCGCATTGCACTTTGCCTCGCGAAATATTGCGCTTCAGGCAATTCGTGAAGAATTAGTGAAAATAAATGGGATTACCGTTACAAACCAGAATGCCCCGGTGTATGATCATGATGTGGTGATGATCAATAACCAGCCTTTAAAAAATCCAGGCGTTCTTTATCTTGTGTTTCATAAATCCCGGAAAATAAACGGTTCGGCTGAGTCCGGCGAAACAAGTATTCTGAGTGTTTTAGATGAGAAAAAGGGTTGGTATTTTCCGGCAGGATGCCTCAATCGGGCGGCAAGTGGAATTGTAATCATCACAAATGATCCGGTCCATAAAGCGCAGGAGAATTCCCCGATCGCCGGAGTTTTAAAAGAATATCATGTTAAAATTCACAAAAAGCCGACTGCAAAGGAAATTGATCTTTTAAAAAACGAGTTTTTAAAGCTTGTTAGTGAAGGCGTTGATGTTCAGGATGTCAAGCTTTTAAAAGAAACCGCGCGTCATGCCTGGATCTCTGTGAGTCTTTTAAAAGGTAAATTAACGGAAATCCGTAAAGCAGTTAAAAATGCAGGATTTGAGATCCTTGCTTTTGAGCGGTACAGCATTGGTGGATTTACGGCTGATGAACTGATGGAAGGTAGCTGGAAGCGCCTGAGCGCAGATGAAATTAATATACTTATGTCTCCCGATGGCCTGGCAAAAGAAGCTGTAGCGGAGGAGAATGATGATAAAAAACCAAAATGGCAGCAACTCTACCAGCAATGGTTCAAGTCCACGTAGCGCGGCAGATTAGTTTTAAAAAGTATGAATTCCTGCTTTTAAAACGCTCCGCTGCACAGAAGGAATTTCCTTCGATCTGGCAGGTAATTACCGGTAAAAAGAAAGAAGGCGAAACTTTTACTCAATGCGCTATTCGCGAAATATTTGAAGAGACAAACCTTGTGCCTGCAGAAATGTGGGCATTGCCGTTTGTAGCCACATTTTATCTGCCGCAGACAGATTCTATTCATCATTCACCTGTCTTTGGTGTACTTGTTGATCCTTTAAAAAGTGTTGCGATTTCCCCTGAGCATGAAGAATTTGCGTGGGTAACGGAGCAGGAAGCTTTTAAAAGACTTGCAATGCCGTCACATCGTGAAGGAACGGCAATCTTTTTAAAAGAAATTCTTTTAAAAGAAGATCAGGAGATTTTTAAAATCCAAAGCTTTTAAAACAAGGAAGCCTTTAAAGCTTTTTACAATTGAACAGATGAATTGAATTGCTCTTTGTACTGCAATCTGTATAATTTCGCATACAAGCCGCTTTTAGCCAGCAGTTCCTGGTGTGTGCCCATCTCACGGATCTCACCGTGATATAAAACAATGATCTTATCGGCGCGCTGGATCGTCGAAAGGCGATGCGCGATCACGATGGAAGTTCTGCCTTTAAGGAGAGTTGAGATTGACCTTTCAATAAGCTGTTCGGTTTCGGTGTCAATGCTGGAAGTTGCTTCGTCCAGGATTAAAATATCGGGATCAGTAGCGAGAGCGCGGCTGAAAGAAATAAGTTGCTTCTGGCCGACAGAAAGCGTTGCTCCGCGCTCCATGACAGCTGTATCGTATTTGTTTGGCAATCGCTCGATAAATTCTGCCAGGCCAAGCGCTGCTGCTGCTTTACGAACATCTTCATCGGAAATATCTTCGCGTTTTAAAGAAATATTTTCACCGATCGTTCTTGAAAAAAGGAAAATATCCTGAAGCACAAGTGCGATCCGTGTGCGTAGTGATTTCTGCTGAATAGTGCGAATACTTTTCCCGTCAATGAGAATATCACCGCTTTGAAATTCATAAAAACGGCAAAGGAGATTAATGATTGAGCTTTTCCCTGAACCGGTGGGACCAACAATGGCAACAGTTTCACCTTTGTTGACGGTAAATGAAACATCTTTTAAAACCGGAGTTTCGCCGTCATAGCTGAAGGATACGTTTTTAAATTCGATGGAGTTTTCCAGTTTTGGTAATGCTACGGCTCCCGGCGCATCCTCTACAAAGCTGGTGGTATCGAGCAGGTCAAAGACGCGCTCGCTTGATGCCATTGCACTTTGAAGTGTGTTGTATTTCTCCGTGAGGTCGCGGATAGGCCTGAAAAACATCTCTGTATATTGCGTGAAGGCGATGAGAATCCCGATCGTCATTTCCCCGGAAAAAATCCCGCGTGCTGTGTACCAGAGAATAATTGCAAGGGCGATCGCACTCAGCATTTCCACCGTGGGAAAAAACAACGCATAATAAAAAATTGATTTAATCTGAATGTCGGTATGCTCGCGGTTGATCCGGTCAAATGTCTTATACTGGCGGCTTTCCTGCGAAAAAAGCTGTACTGTGGTAATGCCGGAAATATGTTCGTTCAAAAATGAATTCATCCGCGCCACCTGCGTCCTGATGCCGCTATAGGCAGCGCGCACTTTCTTACGGAAAATTGATGTGGCAAAAAAGAGCAGTGGAAGAACAATAACGGTAGCGATGGTTAGTTTCCAGCTCGTCATCAGCATGAAAATTACGATCCAGACGATCAGCATGACGTCTGCCACGATCATCACCACACCGGAGGAAAAAAGCTCATTAAGCACTTCAACATCATTCGTTACGCGTGTTACCAGCCGTCCGATGGGCGTAGTATCGTAAAACCGCAATGACAGTTTCTGAATGTGGTTGAAGAGCTTCATGCGCACATCGTACAGCACTTTCTGTCCTGCCCACTGCATAAGATAGGTCAGGCCATACTGCACAGCGCCCTGCACAATGAGCAATCCAAAGATCAGGATAATGTAGAACAACAAACCCTGCTTGTCTTGCTTTACAATAAAGGTATCAACGGCGATCTTGGTAAGGTAGGGGCGGGCAGGGGCCAGCGCTGAAGACACAAGTGTGAGCGCAACGGCAAAAAGTACAGGCGTCTGGTATGGTTTTAAAAAAACAAACAGGCGTTTTAAAAGCGAGAAATCAACCGATTTATATAATTGCTGGTCGTCTATTTTTTTTTCAGCCATTAGCGCATAAACTCAAATCGTGAAATATTTCTACTTCAAAATTACACGTTTATTTTTTAAAAAGAGCAGGAAAATGTGTTGAAACAGCGATAGAATATTGAAGTCGCATCTTGTTTTCCACAATGTCCTTTAAAAAGTTGTCTTTTAAAAGAATTCGCTTTAAATTAGAAGAGACCAAAGAAAAGTGCGTCACTTACTGATTTTTGGCTTGTACTTCTGAAATCTCCACATGCCTCCGAAAATAAAATGCACTTATTACAGAAATATTTACACAGTTTTAAAAAACTAAATCCTAATAAGTCCAAGCTATTAGGCACTGCTCCACATAAACCTATTCTGCTTATCTCACTTCTTCAAGCTTTTACAAGCAAAGTTTACAATTCCCCTCAAATCTATATTACTCCGGAGCTGGTTTCGCTTTTTAAAACTAATTGGGGCTTATTAGCTTATACAAATCATAATTGCAACTTTGCATTGCCATTCTATCATTTAAAAAGTAGTAATTTTTGGAAATTAATTCCTAAACATGGTTTTGAAGGTATTTTACAATCCAGTTCATCAATTGGAAGTTTTTCACATCTTAATGCAACGGTTGAATATGCAGAGATAAGTGAAGAGTTATTTCAATTGATTTGTGATAAAAAAAATAATGAAATTTTAAAACAGTTCTTATTGGATGAATATTTCCCAGATACCCAAAAGCAGTTTAGTGATTCGGAAAATGAATCGGCACAACTTTTAAAAGGTTTTGAAATAAAGATTTTAAAAGAAACCTCACAGGAATATCGCGCTGAGATTCAGGAACTATTAGAACAAAAAAATGAAGAAGAAATATTTCTTCGGGGCGCTGCTTTTAAAAGGGAAATTCCAAAAATTTATAACAATACTTGTTGTATTTCGGGAATGAGAATTGATGCGACAATTAGCATTTCAATGATTGACGCGTGCCATATAATTCCATTCAGCAAAAGTTATGATGATACAATTAGAAATGGAATTGCATTATGTCCAAATCTTCATCGTGCTTTTGACAGAGGATTAATTTCAATAAATAAAGATTACAGCATCATTGTTTCGGAAGTTTTTAAAGAAATTGAAACAGCGTACAGCATTAAAGTTTTTAAAGGGAAAAGAATTATGCTTCCGAAAGTAGAAATTTATTGGCCTTTGAAAGAAAATTTAGAATGGCATAGAGAGAATGTTTTTAAAAGCTGAGTTATTATTCACGTACAGTACAGAAACGAGAATCGTATCATTTCGTAGGATAACTTTTAAACCTCTAAATCAAGTAGTCCATACGATTGAAAGCAAAAATACAGCAATAAAGGTGAGTTTTAAAATTGGTGCTTTTAAAGGAATTAAGCACAGATTAGCCACGAGAGAAAACAAAAAACCCTGCAAGCGTGATGTTTGCAGGGTTTTGTTATTTATTATGTGACCCGGGTAGGACTTGAACCTACGGCCCTCGGATTAAAAGTCAGATGCTCTACCACTGAGCTACCGGGTCGTCAATAAAGAATACAAATATACGGAAGTCAGTAGGGTAAATGCAAGCGATTCATAAAAAAAATACAAGTTTTTAAAAGAAACCTGTACTTTTATTCATTTTAAAAGCGAAAAGCAAAGGATTTTAAGAAACATACGTAGAAACTTTTAAAAACTCGCGGACTGTATCTGCAATGCCTTCTTCATCAAGTTTTAAATCTTTTAAAAGCTCCTCCTGTGTGCCATGCTCTACAAACTGATCGGGAATTCCATGGAGCAGAACGTGAATATTTTCGTGATGCTGCCCGATATGCTCCAGGACAGCGCTCCCGAATCCGCCCTGTACTTGCCCGTCTTCAACTGTTATAATTTTATCTATCCGTGAGCACACATCATCTAAAAGCTCTGTATCAAGCGGCTTGACAAAACGTGCATTCACTACTTCAACGGAAATCCCTTCACGTTCCAATATTTCAGCAGCTTTTAAAGCCGGATACACCATTTTGCCAATAGCGATAATTGCCAGATCGTGCCCGCTTTTTAAAATCTCGCCTTTTCCAAGCGGAAGCGCTTTCATTGGTTTGATCTCTACGCCAATAGCATTTCCGCGCGGGTAACGGAGGGAAACAGGCCCGGATTTGTACTCATATACAGCAGAGTACAACATATCGCGCAATTCCTGCTCATCTTTCGGGGCCATTACTACCATTCCCTGTACGGAGCGCAGATACGCCATATCGAGCACGCCGTGATGCGTCGGCCCGTCAGAGCCTACAATTCCCGAACGGTCAAGCGCAAAGACCACGTGAAGATGCTGGATCGCACAATCATGCGCTACGTTGTCAAAGGCACGTTGTAAAAAGCTGGAGTATATTGCGCAAACCGGCACCAAACCTTCTGTTGCCATTCCTGCAGCACACGTTACAGCGTGGCTTTCAGCAATACCAACGTCAAATACGCGCTCAGGGAATTCTTTTGCTAAAATGTCCAGTCCCGTTCCGTCAGGCATTGCTGCGGTGATACCAACAACTTTTTTATCTGAACGGCATATTTCTGTCAGCGCTTCTCCAAATGCTTTCTGATAAGTAGGAGGAGGCGCTATAGCCGGAGCAGCTTTTTTAACAGCTATTCCCGTGATCTTATCAATTGTCCCGATCGCGTGCAGGAACTGAATGTCTTTTTCGGCGGGGGCATATCCTTTTCCTTTTTGCGTCATCACATGGAGCAGTACCGGGCCGTTCAAGTCTTTTACTACGTTCAAGATCCTGACAAGCTGCTGCGTGTTATGCCCGTTAATTGGCCCGTAATATTTAAAACCAAGCGCTTCAAAAAGCATTCCGGGCGTTACGACCGCTTTTATTCCGCCTTCGATACGCGCGGCGGCTTTGCGGATCCTGTCACCGAATTCATCCATTTTCCCGGTTAATTCCCAGATATTCTTGCGGAATTTCTGAGCAGTTTCCGTTGTAAAAAGTTCGGTAAAATAATTTGAAATTGCCCAGACATTCGGTGCAATGGACATATTATTATCATTGAGGATCACGATCATATTGCGCTTTTGCACACCGCAGTTATTCATTGCTTCATATGCCAGGCCGCCTGTCATAGAGCCATCGCCGATGACTGCCGCCACTTTAAAATCTTTTCCCTGCAGGTCACGCGCTGTAGCAATACCAAGCGCCGCAGAAATACTCGTGCTGGCGTGTCCCGCGCCAAACACGTCATATTCACTTTCAGAGCGTTTTAAAAAGCCGGAAATCCCACCTTTTTGCTTGATCGTTTCCAATGTATCGCGCCGTCCGGTCAGGATCTTGTGCGGATAGCCCTGGTGGCCCGTGTCGAGAACAATTCTGTCATCAGGCGTATTAAAAACATAATGGAGCGCGACTGTCAATTCCACCACACCAAGCCCGGCGCCAAAATGCCCGCCAACCCGCGTGATCGTATCAATCATATACTCGCGAACTTCATCTGAAACACGGCGCAGCGCAGATTCCGGTAGCTTCCGCAGATCTTTCGGTGAATTAATGTCTAGGAGATATTTATATTCAAACGAATCGTCGTCTGTCATTATTGAGTTCCGTTTTTTAAAAGAAAGCTATCCTAAATCTTACAAATCATTCAGGGATTTTAAAAATTATCGTGGGGTTTCCACTACAATTACCACAGTTCGCGATAAATGACGTCCAATCGGCGAATTATTATCAAAAAGCTCTGTTGTTTCTCCCGAACCGATCACTTCGTACTTCGCTGAGTTAATTTTCGCTTTTAAAACGCCCTGTACGGTTTGTGCGCGTTTTAAAGAAAGCTCTTTATTGTGTTTTTCATCGCCGATCTTGTCTGTATAGCCGTAGATTTTTACGGTGGAATTATATTTTAAAGCAGGCAGAATCGTACTTTCTACGATGAATTGATTTTCCGGAGTTAATTCGGATTTATCAAAATCAAATAATATCAAACTGTATTTTGAAACAGTTTTATCCGCCAGCTTTTCCGTTTTTTTTCTGTTACTTGAAATATAATCTACGGGAAGAGAGCCGTGTGCGGTTTTAAAAACTTTTCCGGACGTGCCGGCAGAAAAAGTGTAATCAACCGGTATTTGCGTTCCCGTAAGTTCATTCGGGCGGATCATCCAGCGCTGTGGTTTCGGCATTCCTGTTCCTTTATATTCACGCAGCGTTTTTCCTGATTGCGAAAGCGTGAGTGTCCATTCTGTGATTGAATCGGCCGAAACAGCATACGGACGGAATTCCACAAGCTCGGGATATGCAAGGCGCTCATTTTCGCCTGCCATTGAGATCGGCGCGAGAAGTTCAGGAGTTGCACTTGAAAATTCTACGCGGCGATTTTCAGCGTCACCTTCAGCAACGGTCGTGACAGATGGTTTTAAAGGAAATGCACGCGCATCAGTTGTAATTCTTCCGGCATTAATACTAAATGTTTTTAAAAGGTAATCTTTTGCAAAGTCCGCACGCTGCTGGGCAATCGCTTTTGTTTCATCTTTCCCGTCTGTGGTCCCGGTTATTTTTAAAAGCGATTGTGGAAAATCAGTCTTCATGCGGCTTCCGATCACATTGAGCAACTGCCTGTTTATTTCCAGCGCATCGGGTTTTAAAACCACCGCTGCCGCACCGCGCTCATCTGCTTTTAAAAGATCATATTCTGCTGCCGGCTCACCGGAGTTTTTCGGGTAAAAAGCGTAGGGGACAAGCGGATATAATTCGCTATACTGCACATCTTCCACTTTTAAAGCTTTTAAAAGTGTGAAATTCCCATCGCTCTGGTATGTGCCAACCGTATCAATAAAAACGCGCAGATCGCGCTCGGGAATCGGCTGATTATTTTCCGGAAGGAAAGAAACGTTGAGTGTGAAACGGAGCTGGGTAGCAATTACATTATCGATTTGGGTGGGTTTTATATTCTTGATAACAGGTGCAATATTAAACTTCGTCAATGAATAATGGGCTGTAATTTCAGGTGCGACGCTAACGACATTGCCAAGATTAAAATTATAACCTAATCCGGCAACCAAAGCAAGCCGAAGTGGATTCTTACTCATCGGCTGGTCAACTGCAAGCATCA
>JAZKFS010000087.1:70576-80373 GCA_040386315.1 Bacteroidota bacterium | reverse complement strand
AGCACATCAGATAATATCGCCACGCCAAATTCCAGCCCGATGAGCAGCCACAGATGCGACATATCGCGCGCGCCGTCAATTTTCACAAGGCGGATGATCTCATCAATGATAAGCTTAGCAACGTATAGCGTAATAAGCGGCAGGAACGAACGCACAAGGCGCAAAAGCAGGTTGCCCGTCACCATCACCGGGCTGACATTCCAGATGAGCTTAAAAAGCTTCGGCAGATTTTTTAAAGCTTTAAAACGGTCTTTTAAAGCAATGGATTTTTCGTTAATATCTTTTTTGGGATTGAGGAGTTCTCGCGCCATGAATGATTATTTTTTAAAAACCTTCACAACGATAAACTGCTCTTCTTCTGCTTCATCATGTTGATGAAAGTAGTCACGCAGCGCTTCCATGGCTTCTGATTCCGTTGCGTATTCTTCCTCGTCAAAGCGCTCTGTAGGATCAGAAATAATATAACCGCTCTCGGAAATATTTTCATCCCCTTTAAAATGATATATCTGATAGACTGCACGCATTTATTAGTACCTTTTAAAACATTAGATCATTCTTTAAAAACTTTTACAGATTTTATAGAATGACGCTAAACGTAGATTTCTTTTAAAAAGTGCTTTTACAAACTATTTTAAAATTATTCTTTCACCGCACCAGCCGTCAAACCTTCAATGATTTGCTTTTGAAAAGCTAAGAACAATATCAAAATCGGTATCGCTGAAATCCCCGCGCCCGCCATCAGATGCCCCCAGTCAATGGACTGCTTACCCAAATAAAAAGCAAGCCCGACGGGAAGCGTCCGCATACTTTCATCATTCGTAAAAAGGAACGGGAATAAAAATGAATTCCAATTCCCCAGAAAAGCATAGATCGCCAGCACAACAAGGATCGGCCTTGAAAGAGGCATCACGATTTTAAAAAGAATATACCATTCGCTTGCGCCATCGAGCCGCGCGGCATCTTCGATTTCAGCCGGAAGCCCCGCGATATACTGCCGTACGAGAAATATGCCAAATGGCGTCACCATCCACGGCACAATGAGCGCCGCATATGTATTGATCCAACCGAATTCTACCATCAAACGGTACAGCGGAATCATTATCACCTGCGGGGGAATCATCAGCGTTCCCAGAATCGAAGCAAATAGGATTTCTTTACCTGTAAAATTCTTCCGCGCAAACGCATAACCGCACATCAGGCAGAAAAATACATTGCCGATGGTAACAGCTCCCGCAACAATTACAGAATTTAAAAAGTATGTTCCGAAGGCATCTGAACCCAACGCATCTGTATAGTTTTGAAACGTCGTTTTTGAAGTAACAATATCAATAAAATTTGTGAATTGCTCAGGATTTTCGCGCGTGCTCAAAATAAGCATCCACGCCATCGGGAAGATCATACCAAGCGCAAAAGCGATCAGCACCACATACAAAAGTATTTTTAAAACCGGCTTCATGATTTTCCTGCGTACAGATTATTTTTAAAAATATATTCTTCCACTTCTCGCGGCACGACAAACCTGATGGACTTTTTATGCAACACACGTTCGCGGATTTCGGTTGCGGAAATCTCCATCAGCGGCGCGTCGATCCATTCCGGTATTTTAAAATCGCTTGTTAATTCTTCTGTAATTTCCAATTCTGTTTTTCCTTTTAAAGCTTCCGGCCGCCGAACGATACACAATTGCACAACTTTTAAGATCTCTCCCCACGCTTTCCATTTTGTAAAATCAACCGCTTGGTCAGTGCCAATTAACAAAAATAAATCTGATTCGGGAAAGCTATTTTTAAAATGCGAAATTGTATCAATAGAATACGAAACGCCGCCTTTTACAAGCTCAACATCATCCGTTTTAAAAACTGGATTTTTTGCAATCGCAAGCTCCACCATTTTCAAACGATGTTCCGGCGTGGCAAAACTCGCAGGATCCATTTCAGTTTTAAAAGGCGACAGCGCCGCCGGAACAAAACAACATTCGTCCAGCCGCATCTGTTCAGCAAACCTCTCAGCAATTATCAAATGCGCAATATGTGGCGGATTGAATGTGCCACCAATAATTCCAATTCGTTTTTTCATCGTTTTTAAAAATACAAAACCTTTTTAAAACATTTCTTTTTTAAAACATTTCTTTTTTAAAACATTTCTTTTTTAAAACATTTCTTTTAAGAAGTTTTTCACGCCGTCATTCTAAAGCGCAGCGAAGAATCTCTCTTCATCGGCGAAAGCAGTTACTAAAATGCAGAAAGAGAGATTCTTCGTCGGAAGACCTTCTCTGAATGACGGACGCGAGTTTTTAAAACAAAAAAGCTGTATGAAATTTCTCTCACACAGCTTTTTTAAAACTCATTTTTAAAACAATTTAATTCGTTTCAAGCAACGTTCCCGCAGTCGGACGTTTCGCATGAACGACGTTCAGCGGAATGAATGAACGGTGTGCTTTCACGTGCTTTTCAAATTCATCGCGGAATTTATTTAAAAATCCTTTCACCGGCCACGCAGCTGCATCGCCAAGCGCACAAATAGTATTTCCTTCGATATTCGATGCAACGCTTAGGAGCAGGTCAAGGTCGTGCGTTGTTCCGTCGCCATCGTGGATTCTGTGCAGGATTTTTTCCATCCAGCCACAACCTTCGCGGCAAGGCGTACACTGGCCGCAGGACTCGTGATGATAGAAATGCGCGATACGAAGCGTGATTTTCACGATGTCCGTATCCTCATCCATCACCATGATTCCGCCCGTTCCGATATGCGTGCCGATGGTTTTCAAATATTCTTCGTTCATCACCACGCCTTCGATTTCATCGCCGCGCAGTGGTGGCATCGAGCTTCCGCCCGGAATCACTGCTTTAATTTTCTTCCCGCCAGGAACGCCGCCGCAAATATTATGAATAATATCGGTCAGCAAAACATTCGTTGGAAGTTCATACACGCCCGGTTTATTCACGTGTCCGCTCACGCCGTAGAGCAGCGTGCCGGGATGTCCGGGGTCGCCAATCGCCTTATACGCTTCAGGCCCGATATTGAAAATTACCGGAACAGCCGCAAGCGTTTCCACATTATTGATCGTCGTCGGCATACCCCACAAACCACTGTTCGCCGGGAATGGCGGCTTCACGCGCGGATAGCCACGATTGCCTTCGAGCGAACTCATCAGCGCCGTTTCCTCACCGCAAATGTACGCGCCCGCGCCTTTATGCACAACGATTTCCATCGTGTAACTGCCGCCGAAGGTGTCCTTCATTTTTTCGCCGATGAAACCGCGTTCGTACGCCGTCGCAACGGCTTCTTCCATGATGCGGACCCACTTGTGGTACTCGCCGCGAATATAGATGAACGCCGTTTTGATATTCATCGCATAGCCCGCTATCAGGATTCCCTCGATAAGCAAATGTGGATTTTTCTCAAAAATTTCACGGTCTTTAAAAGAACCCGGCTCGGACTCATCCCCATTGATAGCGAGGTATTTCGGCTTTTCATTGCCCTTCGGCATAAAACTCCATTTCAGGCCCGTCGGAAAGCACGCGCCGCCGCGGCCGCGAAGCCCTGACTTTTTCACCTCGTCAATCACCCCGTCGCTCGTCATGCCAACGGCTTTGCGGTACGCGCCATAGCCGCCGTTTTTAAGATAAACATCAATGTCTGCAAGATTTTCAATATCCGGAAGGATAAGCTTTGGACTGTTGGTGGTCATTTTTTAAATATATTTTTTAAAGTGATAATATGCAAATTTACGAGAAATTGGTAATAAACTAAGAAAAACTTGCTGAAAAATTCATCGCATCAAATATAGCTTTATTAATAGCATTTGCCTCTTCAGAATAAAAAAGAATTTGTTTAAAATGAGCTTTTTTATCCATTGGTTCAGCATTTTTAAGTTGAGTTTCGATTTTTGTGAATAAAGCTCCAAATTCTCTATTATCTTTAAAAGCAAAGAGTAGATAGGTTTCTATTTCATAGCTAATTTCTTTATCCCAAAATTGATTCTTGAACTTAGAATTTACCACAATGAGTTGCTCAATTACTTGTTTTCCATCAATTTTTCTTGTAATGAAATTGTGATATAATTCATCATTCTTTACTCTAAGGAATGTCAAAAAGAGTAAAAAACCAAAACCTTTATAATTATTTGGAACAAGTAATGAATTTACACTTATCTCATTAAAAATTCTAATTTTATCTCTTAAACTGCAATAAAACAAGTCTGAAAACAAATTAAATAAAGCTCTAAATTCTTGAAAATCTGTTATCGTTGCTAACTGTTGTCTATTTACAAAACCATATTGTTTATAAATATGGTTAAAGAACTCAAAGTTATTTTTCTCCGATTGTTCAGGCAATTGATATTCTAAATCAATAAATCTTCTAAAATACCCTTTACAATCCATTTCACTTCCATATACAACTTTTGCAGATTGTGAGAGTTGCTGCATATCTACAGCGAGAACAAAAACGACACCTTCCACACTAAATATATGCTTTATTATCTCAAGTAACTTGATTGCAAAATCTGGACGGCAACGATCTAATTCATCAATAAAAAAGAATATTCGACTATGGTTAGAAGCTTCAACTAATTTTGCTAACTCCTTTCGGAAGTTCTCAATCGCTTTCTTCGTTTCTCTATAAGAATCAAGTTGTTTATCTGGTCCTTTAGAAATAAATTCTGCTATCGCATCTTTAGATTTTTCATCAAGTTTAATATTATCTTTTATTTTATCAATATCTAAAATACCATAAGTTGCTAATTTTAAAGCTGATGGAAGCGCACTTTTTGCGATAACCTTACCATATCTTTTTACGTTTTTAACTAATTGTCTTGTCTTGGAACTTTTCTTAATTTTAGAATCTAAAAAGCTTTCAAATTCACCAAACAGAGCAATGAGCGCATTATCGGCAAAATCACTTTCCCAGGCATTAAAATTAACTATTAGAAATTCTTGCTGTTGAAGGTAAGCATTCCAAAATTCTAAAAAACGAGTTTTACCTGTTCCCCAAGGAGAGGACAATGCAAAAACTAAAGGAGTTTTACATTGGGTAAGAATCTTAGATAAATTTTCAACGTAAACCTGCCTTGAAAGTACATCTCCTTCAAAGGGTTTTTCTACATTGGGTTTAATATCAGATTCTCTTTGTATCATCTACGCCTTTTCAAAAATCGCCGCCAAGCCCTGCCCAACGCCTATACACGCCGTAGCAACGCCATAGCGCGTGTCGCCTTTCTGCATTTCGCGTGTGAGCGTGGCGATAAGGCGCGCGCCACTCATACCAAGCGGATGCCCGATGGCAATTGCGCCGCCATGCCGGTTGACGATTGACGGGTCTATACCCAAATCACGCACGCAGGCAATAACCTGTGAGGCAAATGCTTCGTTCAGCTCCATCATCCCAAGGTCAGACGTTTTTAAACCGCCAAGTTTTAAAGCGCGTTGCGTTGCGAAAACAGGCCCGATGCCCATCACACGTGGGTCAACGCCTGAAGCTCCCGAACTCACATAGCGCGCAACCGGCTTTAAATTATATTTTTTTACCGCTTCTTCACTTGCGAGTAGCATTGCTCCTGCACCATCATTTAAACTCGAAGAATTTCCCGCCGTTACGCTTCCACCCTTGCGGAAAGCCGGTTTTAAAGCGGCGAGCTTTTCCATTGTTGTGTCAGCGCGTGGGTTTTCATCTTTGTCAATAATTTTCTCATCGCCTTTTTTCTGTGGAATGCGGACTTCAATGATTGATTCTTTAAAAACTCCGTCCTCATGCGCTTTTACGGCACGCTGATGAGAATTCAAAGCAAATTCATCCTGCTCCTCACGCGAAATATTCCAGCGTTCAGCGATATTTTCGCCAGTTTCGCCCATCACTTCCAGCGGAAACATTTTTTCCATTGCCGGATTTGGGAAACGCCAGCCGAGTGCTGTATCGTACGCGGTCAGATTTCCAAACGCTGCCGCTCCACTGACATTTTTCGCCATTACGTACGGCGCGCGAGACATGGATTCCACGCCACCCGCAATTATCACTTCAGCTTCACCCGAACGAATCGCGCGCGCACCCTGAATTACCGCCTCAAGCGATGAAGCACAAAGGCGATTGACCGTCACACCGGGAACAGACTGCGGCAGGCCTGCAAGCAAAACTGCCATGCGGGCGATATTGCGATTATCCTCTCCCGCCTGATTTGCGCAGCCGAGAATCACGTCGTCAATGGATTCACCGGGAATTCCGGTGCGAGCCACTAATTCTTTTAAAACCATCGCCGCCATATCGTCTGGGCGGATAGAAGAAAGTGCTCCACCGTATTTGCCGACGGGGGTTCTGATTGGCTCGATTATATATACGTCGTTCATGTTTTTGGGTTTGTTAGCTTTTTTAAAAGAATTCTCTTGAGAAGTCCCCCTTATTAAGGGGGATTTAGGGGGATTCCCTCGTACGCATAATCCCCCTTTGTCCCCCTTAATAAGGGGGATAAGATTCGAGTTTGTTAAAACCTATTTCAGACTCGCCAGATTCTCCTGCGTTTTTAAAAGCGAATCCTTCATGCTTGCAAGTTTCTCGCGTTCAGCAGTAATTACCTGTTCCGGCGCTTTCGAGGTAAATCCTTCGTTGGAAAGCTTTTTCTCTGTGCTGCCGATCAAATTTTCCAAACGGGAAACTTCTTTTAAAAGCCGTGCGCGTTCTTTTTCAATATCAATTTTTCCTGCCAGCGAAACGAATATTTCTACACCGCGAACAACTGACGAAAGCGCCTGTACCGGGCGTTCAGCTTTGCCGCCAATCTCTAATGTAGAGCAGCGCCCAAGCGAGGAAATTGTGTTTTTCTGGAAGTGTAAAACGTTGAGTGCGTCAATATCTTCACCGAGCATTACCACCGGTAATTTTTCCGATGGCGGAATGTTCGCACTGCTGCGCAGACGACGTATTTCATCAACTATTAGCTGAAGGTTTTCAAAGTTTTCCTCAACTTTCCTGTCAATATTTTCCTCGTTTGCTTCAGGTGCATCGGAAACAGAAATACTTTCATTCACATCACGATCTTCAACGGCGTGCCAAAGCTCTTCGGTAATGAATGGCATGACCGGATGAAGCAGTTTTAAAATGCCGTCGTAAATATCGAGTGCAAACCGCGAAAGCTGCTGGCGATACGCAATATCGCCACTTTCATTCATCTGTGCCTTCATGATTTCCAGGTACCAGTCACAGAAATCCTTCCAAATGAAATCATACAGGAGCTTTGAATATTCCGTTACTTTGTAATTTTCAAGCGCATTATCCACATCACGGATCGTCGAGTGAAAGCGCGATAATATCCATTTGTCGGCCGCCGTCATTTGTTCTTTTGAAAGCGGCGTTTCATACAGGTCAGTTTCGCCGTCAACCGAAACTGCTTCACGGCGTTTCATGAGGAGAAATCTTCCGGCATTCCAGATTTTATTGGCAAAATTCCGCCCCAAGTCCATCGCAGGAACATCCTGATCTTTTTCGTTAACTTCCATACGAACATCCTGCCCCAGCGGCGCAAGATAGATCATTGTAAACCGCACTGCATCAGCGCCATATTTCGCAATTACATCCAGCGGGTCAGGTGAATTGCCAAGCGACTTGGACATCTTCCGCCCTTTCCCGTCGCGCACCGTACTCGTAAAATACACGTCTTTAAAAGGTATCTGCTGCTTGAATTTTAGCGTTGCCATGATCATCCGCGCCACCCAGAAGAAAATAATATCCGGGCCCGTTACGAGCAGATTCGTCGGCAGATATTTTTGTAATTCTTCCGTCACTTCTTCCTTTCCGTCAGCCAGCCACCCCATCGTCGTCATCGGCCACAACCATGATGAAAACCACGTATCAAGCACGTCTTCATCTTGTTTTAAAACAGCATTTTCATTCAGCCCGAGTTTTTTACGCGCTTCTTCTTCGTTGTGCGCTGCGGTAAATTCCCCGTTATCTGCATAATATACCGGGATGCGATGTCCCCACCAGAGCTGGCGAGATATACACCAGTCGCGAATATTCGTCATCCAGTGTTCGTATGTTTTTGTCCAGTGTTCAGGATAAAATTTGATCTCGCCGTCCTGCACTACTTTTAAAGCGGGCTCGGCGAGTGGCGCCATTTTTACAAACCACTGATCGCTGAGATACGGCTCGATAGGTTCGCCGCCGCGCTCGGAATAGCCGACATTGTGCGTATAATCCTGGATATTTTCTATGAGCAACCGTTCTTTTAAAAGCTCCACCATTTGCTTGCGCGCTTCAAAGCGGTCGAGACCTTTAAAATCGCCAGCCAGTTCGTTCAGAGTCGCGTCAGGATTAATCGTATTAATCGCTTCCAGATTATGCCGCAGCCCAACCTGGTAGTCATTCGGGTCGTGCGCCGGAGTAATTTTCACACAGCCCGTTCCAAACTCAGGATCAGCGTAATCATCAGCAATGATAGGAACCATGCGATCTGAAAGCGGTACGCGAACTTTTTTTCCGATTAGCGCTGTATAGCGTGTGTCTTTCGGATTTACAGCTACAGCCACATCGCCGAAAAGCGTTTCCGGGCGGGCTGTAGCAACCACCATATATGAATCCATACCTTCGATATAATATCGCAGGAAGTACATATACTCTTTCATTTCTTTAAAGATCACTTCCTCGTCCGATACCGCTGACTGCGCCAGTGGCGACCAGTTCACGATACGCTTGCCGCGATAGATCAGGTCTTCATCAAATAACCGGATGAACACCTCGCGAACTGCATTTGATGCGCTTTCGTCCATGGTAAAAAGCGTTCTGTCCCAGTCAGGCGAAGCGCCAAGCGTGCGGAGTTGTTTTAAAATCACGCCGCCGTACTTGTCCTTCCACTCCCACACGCGTTTTAAAAACTCCTCGCGCCCGAGATCGTGGCGCGTCTTCCCTTCCTTCCGCAAGTCCTGCTCAACTTTTGTCTGCGTGGCAATTCCCGCGTGGTCCAGTCCCGGAAACCACACTGAGCTCGCGCCCTTCATGCGGTTGCGGCGAATGTACAAGTCCTGAAGCGTATTATTTAAAATATGGCCGAAATGCAGGATGCCCGTTACGTTCGGCGGGGGCATGAGAATACTGTACACGCCCGCACCATCGCGCGGCGCAAAGTAATTTTCATTGATCCAGTTTACATACCATTTTTGTTCGGATTCTGTCGGCGAGTATGATTTTGCGAGTTGTGTGTCCATGCGATGCTTTTAAAAACCGAAGTTTTTTTTGGATAATTTTTTAAAAGAATGCAATTTACGAAAAAAGTTTGGGAAATGGCGGGAAATCGGGCGTTTTTAAAAGTGTTTTTGGCAGTATTTATCTTTTAAAAATGATACCTCTGCTTTGCCAGATTTTAAAAAGTTCATACAACTCTTCAGCATGTTCAGTCGAACGAATTAAAAAATTATATCGGATTTTCTCGATTTGAGATTTGTTATTTGAAACTACAAATGAAATATAATTTGTATCACCTTTAGTTGCTAATTTCCATGACATTTTATTACTATTTAACGGGTCCTGCTTTCCATAACGGCCTGAAATTTCAAATTCATTTTTTACTTCCAAATTTCGTACATCTTTTAAAAAATACTTCTTTATAAAATTTTCAGATTCAATAAAAATTTCATCTTCAGTTAGAACCATTTTACCAATAGTTTCCGAAGATTCATTTTTTTGAATGTTACCGATTCCGTTTCAACTGATTTATCTGATGAGACCACACGATTAAATTCGGCAATCGATACGATAGGTGCGGAAGCCGACTGAGCACTGGTGGTCTGCACTCCTAGTGTTAGACTTAGGAC
>JAZKFS010000087.1:65346-70566 GCA_040386315.1 Bacteroidota bacterium | reverse complement strand
AATACTTCTTTACAACTTTTTTATTTAAAAGCACTTGAATAAATAGAACTAGCATAGGAAATAAGAACGCGGTAATAATAAAATAAAGACCGTATCCTTTTAGTATAGGAATCTCATCTGATGCTGCACCCAACATAACTATAAACATTGAAAAAATCATGGAGAATACTCTTGTTAAACCTTGCTCTTCTAATTTCTTTGTATCTAAGATTGATTTTACTAAATATGCTGTAAATTCCATTTAAAGATTCTCTTATATTCTAATTTTCAGCAAAGTTACTAATTTTAAAAACTTTTAAAACCAATTCCTCCCACTTCACCATTTCCTTCACACTTGTAAAAGAATCGCACGCAACATTTTCCCTTTTTGATATGGAAGGCAAACTCGTCAAAGTTTTAAAAGAAGGAATGTTTGAGGCAGGCGAGCAGAGTTTCATTTGGGAGTCGGGTTCGATGCCACAAGGCGCATATTTGCTACAGCTCACAGCCGACGGGCAGACGCAGACGGAGAAGATAATTATTTCGCGATGAGTTTTTTTACATCTGTCATTCCGGCTTGTCCGGAATCTTTCTTCCTACGTGAGAAGGACGCGTCAAAAGAAAGATTCCCGACGCGCTCTCGCTTGCGGGAATGACAAATTCTTGATTACATATTTTAAAAAAAATTCCTTTTTAAAAATTTTTTCGCTAACTCATTATCTTTTGGAACATTTTTAAAAGGGCGAAAGTATCGCAGCAAATTGAGCTATTACCACTAGTAGCAACGGGGGAATTTTTCTTATTTATTGCCACTTTTTAAAAGGTTTTTTAAAAGAAAAAGTATATCTTTGTCAAAAATCCCTTGAAGCGAGCATTTTCACTATTGTATTCCATATTTGTAGAACTGATTAACAGGAGAAACCATGCGTTTTAAAACCCGCAAAGCACATCTGGCTCTTGCAGCTTTCACGCTTGCTGCTTCATTATTCGCAAGCGGCTGTACGAGCAAAATCACTGAAGAGCAGCTCCGCGAGCTACGTGACCTACGCTCACGCGACAGCCAGCTGCGCCAGACTATTTCCAGCAACGAATCAGACCGCCTGCGCCTGGAAGGCGAAGCAACACGCCGCCAGGCAGAAGTCCGTAAATGTAATGAAGACAAAGCATTTGTGCAGCAGCAGATGAGCCGCTGGCCAAATGTGTGGCCTGACTATACCGAGCCGGTAATTGACACGACAGCGACCAGCACGACGAAAAAAGGCACAGGTACATCGAGCACAACCGGTAAAAAGAAAAAATAACCGGAGCGATATTACACTCACTCATTACATTTTTAAAAATTCCTTTTAAAAATTTTCTTTTTTAAAAGTACGGAGCACAGAAATAATATGAAAAAATATGGTAAAGCATTAGTTTTTTCGCTGTTGATCGCAACAGCAAGCCCGATGATGGGGCAGGTATTAGTTGATCCGCCTCGCCCGGATTCACTTCTTACCAAAGAAGAAGCAGATTTTCGCCTCAGCATCTGGCGCAAAAAAGTTGACAGTCTGAATACGTATTCGACTGACCTTTCAGGCCGCGTGACATCTGTTCGCAATCGCCTGAATGCTGAAACTGCAAGTTTAAAAGGTTGTAATGACGAACTGATGGCGCTTCTCGGCGCAACTGAAGCAGACCTTGCGAATTTCCGCCAGCGCCTTGGCGTGATCGAAGGCCGCATCCGCGATATGAAGCGCATGAACGATGAAATGCTTGCAGACAAAACAGCTGACATTAAAGTACTTGAAAACGACCTGAATATGATGCGTAAAGAGCGTATTTCTCTTCTTCCAGAATTTTACAATCGTATTATTGCCGACGCCGCAGACATTAAGAGTTTATACCGCGAGAAAAAAGGCGGCAAATACGTTGTCGGAACATGGGCTGAAAACCGCGATTGTCTTTGGAATATTTCCGGTAAGGAAGAAATCTACAGCGATCCATTCCAGTGGCCGAAGATCTGGCAGGCAAATGCGGATATCGTTCGCAATCCTGATGTGATCTACCCGGGACAGGAATTAACTATTCCGGCAGCCGGCCCAAAAACTGATGAAGAAGTAAAAGCCGAGCGCAAATATTTCCGTACGCGCCGCCCGATGATGGAGCGCGGACAATAATTCTTTTTAAAAAAGAATCGTTCTTTTAAAAGCCCTGCTTCTTTTTTGAAGCGGGGTTTTTTTGTATCTTTAAAAACTCCGCAGATTTCTTTTTAAAAAACCTTTTTAAAACTTCGTTTTTAAAACTATTCTGCGTGAAAGTCTGTTACAAATTATAACAGCAAAAAAACTTTTAAAACGTACCTATTCCGCATCATTTTCAGAGGAACTGCATGGAAATTGTAGAGAAAAAACTCCGGCTCGGCGACACTGACCCACTTTCTCTTTTCGGCTATAACGACACAAATCTTCACCTGATCGAAAATAAATTTGAATCCAGCGTCACCGTTCGCGGTGATTCTGTCATCATTCGTGGCGAACCGCGTGAAGTAAAAAACATTGAAACGGTATTCCAGGAATTGCTCTACATGCTCCGTAAGAACGGCAAGCTGACAACGAATGATGTTACGATGGTCATTGACCTGATAGATGGCGGACGTGATGTAAGCGTGCTTCCACAGGATGATCTGGATTCGGTGATATTGCTTGCAAAAAAAGACGTGATCCGCGCGCGCAGCCCACGCCAGAAAGAATATTATAAAAAAGTCCAGACTAATGACGTCGTTTTCTGTATTGGGCCTGCCGGAACGGGAAAAACATATATGGCAGTTGCGATGGCAGTTGCGGCTTTGCGCAATAATGACGTTCAGCGTATTATTCTCTCCCGCCCCGCCGTTGAAGCTGGTGAGTCACTGGGATTTTTGCCGGGTGACCTGAGCGAAAAAGTTGATCCGTATCTGCGTCCGCTGCTTGATGCTTTAAGCGAAATGGTGTCCGCTGACAAATTAAAAGGAATGATCGAAAAGCGCACGATTGAAATTATCCCGCTCGCGTATATGCGCGGACGAACGCTGAATAATTCTTTTATAATCCTGGATGAAGCGCAGAATACGACGATCACGCAGATGAAAATGTTCCTGACGCGATTGGGGCGCAATTCCAAGCTGATCGTGACGGGCGATATTACACAGATTGATTTGCCGTCGCGTACTGCTTCGGGGCTTACGGATGTGCAATACGTTTTAAAAGATATCCAAGGAATAGATTTTGTGTATTTTGACAAGACTGACGTTGTACGCCACAAATTGGTTGGTGAAATCATCAGCGCGTACGAGCGTGACGCTGAGCGGCGCGATGCACAAAATGGAAAACCGCCCAGGCCACAGCAGCAGCCTATTGAACCAAGGTCAGATCAACAGCCGTAATTACCAAACTTTTTTAAAAAGCTTTTCTTTTAAAAACATTTTTTTAAAAGAATATAACAGACACAATGATAGATCTTTTTCGCATCGGTTTTATAGACTTCACAGTAATTGACCTGCTTGATATTCTGCTCGTTACTGCTGTGTTTTACATGCTTTACCGTGCGCTGAAGAATACTATTGCTATCCAGATCTTGTTTGGTTTGGTGCTGATGCTTTTGCTTTCACTTGTTACCAAAACATTTAATTTACGCTCGGTCAGCTGGATTTTAAATGCTATTTCCGGTATCTGGGGAATTGCATTTATCGTGCTTTTTCAGCCGGAGATCAGGCGACTGCTGTTATTAATCACACGAAGCCCGATCTTCCGATTGTTTTTAAAACAAAATATTGGCGAAACGCTTGACGATATTGTAGATGCGTGCGGCGACATGGCGGAAAAACACATCGGCGCGCTCATTGTTTTTACGCGAACGCAGAATGTGAAGATCACGATTGATACGGGAATTCCCATTCAGGCGATTATTTCGAAAGAACTGCTGATGTCAATTTTTAATCCGCGCTCGCCTCTTCACGACGGGGCGGTTGTTATTGAAGGCCCGACAGTTGTCGCCGCGCGATGCGTGCTGCAACTGAGCAACCAGACCAAACATGGCAATCGCAATCTCGGTACACGTCACCGCGCAGGTTTGGGAATTACAGAAAATGCAGATGTTGTGGTTCTCATTGTTTCAGAGGAAACCGGCAGTATTTCTATAGCGCACGAAGGCGTTTTGACGATGAATATTCCGGTTGGAGATCTGAAAGGAATTCTCCAGCGCAAACTATCGTATCAGGAATTGGCAACTGCTGCATAACTTTTAAAACGTACTTTTAAAAGTTTTAAAAACAGAAAAAAACTTTCAAAATTTCTTTAAAAACAGTCTTTTAAAACCACTATATGAAATCCGGTTCACGACCCATTCGAGATCAATATGCCGAACCGCGCGCGCAACTTGTAGAACATCTTCGTGCAAAAGGGATCAATAACGAACATGTTTTAAAAGCAATAGCGACTGTTCCGCGCGAGCTATTCGTACATCCGGGTTTTGTGCATCGCGCGTATGAAGATATTGCGCTTCCGATCGGTAATAATCAGACAATTTCGCAGCCATATACCGTTGCATTTATGACGAGCCGGCTGAATGTCGAACCGGGCATGAAGATTTTAGAGATCGGCACCGGAAGCGGCTACCAGGCAGCAGTTCTGGAAGTTCTTGGCGCACATGTTTTTTCGGTGGAGCGCCAGGAAGATCTGTATGTAAAAACAGGAAAATTATTTCACGAGCTTGGTATTGAAGTTGCAATGGCGCTCGGCGACGGCACTCTTGGCTGGCCGGAATATGCCCCGTATGACGGAATTATCGTTACTGCCGGGGCACCTTTTACACCCGAACCATTACAACAGCAGCTTGCCATCGGCGGGCGGCTTGTTATTCCAATCGGTGATGAAAACGACCAGACGCTTCATGTTTTTAAAAGGATCGGTAAAAATGAATTTACCGATATGCCTTTTGGCGGATTCCGGTTTGTTCCGCTGATCGGGCGTGAAGGTTGGCAGGAATAAGAGAAGTAAAAAGGTAAAAGTAAAAGGTAAAACTGTTTTTTAGTTTTAAAAACTTAACAGTAAATTTTCAGTTTTAAAAAGTTTTTTTTTAAAAGAATTTGTCTTCCAAACTCTCCGCAATCGCTATCGTCGGCCCAACCGCTTCTGGAAAAACCGCGACCGCACTTGAACTTTCACGGCTTTTAAAAGGCCACTTCCCTGCTGAAATTATCTCTGCCGATTCGCGCCAGATATTCCG
>JAZKFS010000087.1:58822-65336 GCA_040386315.1 Bacteroidota bacterium | reverse complement strand
AGGAATTGCAGGAAATCCCGCATCATTTCATTGATATTAAAAATCCTGATGAATATTACAGTGCGGGAATGTTTGGTTCGGAAGCAAATCTCGTTGTGGAAACTCTTTTAAAAAGCAATACGCTGCCGATCATTGCAGGTGGTTCGGGTTTGTATGTGCAGGCGCTGACGGATGGATTTTTTGAAGAGGAAAATCTTTTAAAAGAATCGAATCCCATTCGCGACGAGCTTCAAAAAAGGCTTGAAGATCAAGGACGTGACGCATTGTACGAGGAGCTTTTAAAAATTGATCCTGAATCGGCGCAATTATATAACGACAAAAATCCCCGCAGGATCCTCCGCGCTCTGGAATATTTTGCCACAACGAATAAAAAGTTTTCTGATAGTTTTAAAAGCCCGCAATCTCAACGTAGTTTTGCAACACATTTTTTTGGAATATTACCCGAACGCAGTGAATTGTACACCAGGATTAACGAGCGCTGCGTAAAAATGTGGAATGACGGGCTTTTAAAAGAAACGGAAGATGTTTTAAAAATGGGATTTTCGTCCGAATTAAATGCTCTGAATACTGTCGGCTACAAAGAAGCGATTTCGTTTTTAAAAGGTGAGTTGACTGAAGCTGATGCTCTCGCAAAAATGCAGCAAAACACCCGCCGATATGCAAAGCGCCAGCTTACGTGGTTTCGCCGCGATCAGCGCATTACATGGCTGAACGGATCGCCAGGAGAAATGGCAGAAATTATTTTTAAAAGTATATCGCTTCCGTAAAACTAATCAATTTGTTTGTGTGTTCTTTTTGACCATACAGCAAATATTTCTTTTAAAAACTCTTTTTTAAAACTGTTATTTCAGGATTTTTAAAACCGGGTTTTTAAAAGGAGAAATACATTCAACAATGATAAATTTTCAGAGATCTCAATGAGCAAAAAGCTACGAATATATATTCTTTTTACCGCGATTTTTTTCGGTTCGTTCACGTTTTTTCTTCGCAGCCAGGAAGTACAGGAAGATCAGTTCGATGATGATGATACTACGGCCCAGGATTCTGTTCCGGTCACGTTTGGTATCAATAATTTACAGGCGCGGCTCGAAGCAATTTTTGCAAATCCGGCTTTAAAAAATTCAAAGTTTGGCGCGTCGGTGTATTCCGTTGATAAAAACAGGTTTTATTTTCAGAAAAATGGCGACCAGTTACTAACTCCTGCTTCCACGACAAAATTATTTTCGACATATACAGCATTTGCAACGATGGATACGTTTGGGATTAAAACCAGCGTCCATACCGATGGAGTTTTAAAAAACGGTGTATTGAATGGTAATCTGTATGTGGTTGGACGCGGAGATGCATTTTTAAACACACCTGATATTGAGCTTCTTGCCGATCAGTTTGCGCGCATTGGAATTAAAAAAATTACGGGTTCAGTTTTTGCAGATAAATCTTTTTTTGATGAAAATTCTGACCGCTTCCGCTATTCCGGCGATCGTGATGCAGTTGTCCCGATCCCACCGGTCGAAGCATTTTCGCTTAATCAAAATAAGGTAACAGTGCTGGTGAGTTCCAGTTCTATTTCCGGCGCTCCCCTTCGGGTTCAGACAATCCCGGTAACAGATGCTTTTAGCGTTTCCGGCCAGGTGTATAGCAGCGGTGAGGCTGTTGCAGCGGCAGAGGAAGAAGTTCAACCTGAACCTGCGAAGAGAGTAGTGATCGTGCCACAGAAAAAGTTAGTAACTGCTAAAACCTCAAGAAAAGCTCCGGTAAAAAAACAAGCTGTAACGAAAAAAGCATCAGTGAAAAAGAAAGTTGTTCCGGCTAAAAAAGCGCCTGTAAAAAAACCGGCAGTAAAAAGCCGTAAACGCAGTGACATTTTAAACGAAGATGAAGATTACCGTAATCGCTACGGCGATATGATCATCCGGCAGCGCGGGGCCAGGCGGCCGAGACGTGCTGCTGTACCGAAGCCAACACTAATCGTGACATCAGAAGTATTACCGAGTGGCGTACAGAATTTTATCGTGCGTGGCACTCTTCCACCAAACACAACCAAATCATATACTTTCACTATAAAGCATCCTGAGCTTGCCGTTGCAGGAATGCTCCGTAGCCGGCTGATAGCAAGCGGAACAGAGGTTGCAGGCCAGATCGGCGTTGCTGCTCGTCCTGAAAAAGCACGCCAGATCGCTGAATTTAAAAGGCCACTTGTCAATACGATCTCCATTGTCAATAAGATGAGTAATAACTGGCTTGCCGAACATATCTTCAGAATGGTAGGAGGTTTTAATAATACCAATAAACAACCTACAGCCAAAAGTGCAAGTGCTGCAATCTTTAAAGCTCTTGCAGATGCGCAGATCCCGTGTACAAACTGCGTGCTGAATGATGGTTCGGGACTCTCACGCCGTAATCTTTTGACCACAAATGCAGAGGCACTTTTATTGGCAAGCGCCGTAAAACAGCCATGGGGTGAAAAATATATTTCCACCATGTCTATCGTTGGTGAAGACGGTACACTCAGAAAACGTATGCGCGGAACAGCCGCTGAAAAGAATATAAAAGCCAAAACCGGAACACTCAACAATGTAAGCGCATTAGCCGGATATGTGCGGACAGCCGATGGCGAACTTCTCTCCTTTTCTGTAATTTCCAATGGTGGAAGTGTCGGCTTATATAAGCAAATTGAAAATCAGGTTGGAGCGACTTTGGCAGGATTTTCTGGTAAACAATAGGTTTTTAAAAAGATGTTTTTTAAAGGAGTCTGGCAAGTATCAGATTCCTTTTTTGTTTTTAAAGCCGATCATATTTTTAAAAGTATCCCACCGTTTTTCGACAGATTGCGAACCTTTTAAAAGCACAGAAAAATCATTAAAATTTTCTTTTACAACATCTTCGCGGAGTGTTTCAATTTCCTGAGTCAATGTTTTTAAAAAGTATTCTGTCTGCAATTTCAGGTCAATCTTTTCTACTTTTAAAAGCTCCGCTTTTCCAATTGAAATAAAACATTCTGCGCGCTCTTCTTTTAAAAAATCACAGCGGATTGCAACGGGAATAAAATACGCTTTTTCGATTTTTTTTAAAAGAATTGCGAGGCCATTTTCAAAAAGGACCGGGCGTTTTTCTGCATGTTCGATTCTCCCCTGCGGGAATATCCACAGTGCGCGGTTTGTATTTTTTAAAAGAGTAGCTGCATACTGCAAACTTTCCAATGCAGCTCGTGCATCGCCGTGAGCAACAGAAAACATACCGATCTTTTTAAAAAACTGATATTTTTCCATCTGGCTCTCCACCATCATTCCATAGCATTCAAGTTTTAAAATACGCAGCGAGAGATAAATTGTGACAGCTGCATCCCACCACGAACTATGACTGCAATAGAAAATCACGGGAATATTTTGCGCAGATTTTTCTTTTAAAACATCAAGATTTTCGAGTCCGCGAATGGAAGTTTTAAAAAGTGATCTTTTGATTTTTCTTTCGAAATAAAGCCCGAGAATTACTTTCCAGATTGGCGATGGTTGTGCTTTTATCATGCGTGAAAATTGTGCAATTCTGTAGTGTTTTTTAAAAGCTTTTAAAACTTTTTCAATAATACGTAATTTTTAAAAACATTTACGGAACTTGTTTAAAATTGACTGCGTTGGCTGTTGTGCTTAGTGCATAAATCAATGATGAACAAACAACTTACGCACGGTTGAATTACGAATATTTTTTCGGCGGGCTTGTTCGGTTAATGATAATTTTTTAAAGCTTTTATCGAACGTGTCTGTCAAATTTTCCATATTTATCATTCACTTATTTAAAACGAGGATTTGAAAATGGCAAACAACCAGTATGATCGCCACGGACGCGATTACAGCTCAGACTACGATCGTGAAAGCAGCTCAAGCCGCAATTACGGACGCTCCAGCAATGATTATGATTTCGACCGCGGACAAAGCCACAACAGCCAGTACGGCGGTAGCTCAAATTACGGACAAAGTGGTAGCCAAGGCGGATGGGGACGCGGAAGTGACTACGGCTCGAACTATGGCGGATCAAGCCAGGGCAGCTCATGGGGCGATTCAGGCCGCAGTAGCTATGGCCAAAGCGGAAATGATTACAACAGCGATTCGCCGGACTACGGCAATCAGGGATATAGCAGCAATAATTCAGGTTCATCCAGCTTCGGCCAGTCCGGCAGCCAGGGACGCGGTGGATATGGAAGCGATTCCGGTTACGGTTCATCAAACTACGGACAAGGCAGCGGAAGCCGTGGAAATACAAGAATGGAAGGCGGCGGTTCATCAAGCTATCAGGGCGGCTCAAACTACGGACAAGGCGGTGGAAATTACGGCTCGTCAAATTACGGAAGCGGTTCAGGATATGGTTCATCAAACTACGGTTCTTCAAATTACGGCTCCTCTACCTACGGACAAAGCGGTGGAAATTATGGTGGTAGCGGAACGAGCTTTGGCGCCGGCGAAGGAAGCTATGGCGCACAAGGCAGCTATGGAAGCGGCCCAACTACATATGGACAAGGAAATGTAGGTACTTCAGGCTCCAGATATAATGATGACAATTACGGCGGTTCTTCGCAGTATGGAAACCAAGGCGGATATGGTTCGTCAAATTATGGCGGCTCATCAAGCTACGGACAGCGCGGTGGAAACTACGGCGGTTCTTCGCAGTATGGAAGCGGTTCGGGTTCAAGTGGATATGGCAGTCAGGGCGGAAGCTACGGTGGCGGTTCCAATTCAAACTTTGGCAGCCAGGGCGGTTACAGCGGCTCAAGCAATAGCAGCCAATACGGTGGTGCGCAAGGAACAAGCAGCGATTACGGCCATAGCGAATATGGCAGCGGCATGTCGTCAGGTACCGGCGGAAGCGGTCAAAACCTTGGTGGCAGACGCCATGGCCGTCGTTAAGCAGTAATGTTTCAAACATTTCTTTTAAAAGAATTTTTTAAAATAAAAAGATGAGCGGTATTGTAATTAAAAAGCAATGCCGCTTGTTATGTATATAGAATTAGTTTTTAAAAAGGTTTTTCAAACTTTCAATTTTAAAAAGGAGTTTACATCATGTCAGAAGCAAATCAAAACAGGAACAATGGCGGGAATCATGGCGGACGCCACGGCGACCATCATGCACGCTCAGGTCGTGAAAATATGCAGAATAACGGTTATAACAACCGCTACAGCCAGCAGACATTCGGCAACGAACGCTGGCACCGCGACAAATATGATAAGCAACGTGGCAGTGGTGGCGAAGATCAGTATCGGTTTTTAAACCAGCGCAATACGCATGATCCTAGCTACGAGCAGAACTACGGAAATTTCAACCAGGAAGCTGAGCACGATAGAAATCAGGAGCAGCATTATGCAGGCCAGCGCAGAGGCCAGAACTCTTCTGCTCCAAATTCCGGCCGTCAAAATGAGGATCGCCAAGGTTCAGGTCGCAGCTCACATGGAAATTATGAAAATTATGGCAGCACTTTCCGTGGCGGCGAATCTGATTCACGTGCAGGCAGCCGTCGCGAGGAAGATAATTTCGGGCAAAACAGCCGTTATGAGCAAGGTGGGCAGTCAGGCAATGCTTCAGGAAATCGCCAGAGCAGCTACGATCAGGGCGCGCGCAATCTTGGAATGAGTTCTAACAACGCAACCGGCAGAAATAATTACGGCGATCAGGACTACGAAGATAATCATGGCGAAAACTACGGACGCAGTTCATCCGGCACATACGGCGGATTTTCACAAAGTGGCTCTACTCGTAGCGGACAGCAAGGCGGACAATCGGATGCCGAAGGATTTCATGGTACAACTCGCGGTAATAATTCCGATATTTCCTACGGAACATATCAGGGTGGCGGCGAAGGACGTTACGGACAAGGCGAATCAGATCAGCGGGCAAGCGGCTCGCAGCAAGCGGGAAATTACGGTGGAAGTGGAGCCGGATATGGAAATTCACAATCTGATTACGCTCAGTCTTCAGGATATGGCGGACAGGGCGGAAATTATAACTGGGGCAATTTTGGAAGCGGTTCTCAATCAGGCAACCGCGCAGGACAACAATCTCACGCAGGAAAAGGCCCTAAAGGTTACAAAAGAAGTGATGATCGCGTAAAAGAAGATGTTTCTGAAATGCTTGCTGACCATCACGAAATTGATGCAAGCGAAGTGGAAATCGAAGTAAGCAACGGCGTTGTAACGCTGACAGGAACAGTTGACGACCGCCGTACCAAACGCCTTGTGGAAGATTTAGTTGAATCATGCAAAGGTGTAAAAGATGTTACCAATCAGATCCGTGTTGAGCAATCTTCAAATTCAGGCAATTCAGGATCAGGAAGCTCTTCATCAAATTATGGTGGCGCAGGAAGCTACCGTCAGACTTCGGCAAGTCAGACAAATCGTCTGAGCAACTTCGCAAGCCAAGGCGAAGACGATGATGAAAATGATGATGACAATCAAAGCGGTTCACGCAGCAGCAATAGCGGGTCAACATCAGGTACACGCGGCGGACGCTCAGCTTCAGGAAGTCAGTC
>JAZKFS010000087.1:42149-58812 GCA_040386315.1 Bacteroidota bacterium | reverse complement strand
GTCTTCATCTTCTCGCACAGGTTCTACCCGCTCGACCAATGCAACAAACGCTGCAAACGGGGCTAAAAACGCAGGCAGAAATTCCACAGCAGGAAAATCCGCACAAAGCAAAGCAACTTCCCAAAGCAGCAGCCAAAACAAAAATAACAACGGCAGCAAAGGCGCAAGCGGAAGCCAGGCAACACGTACGCGCACAGGCCAGAGCACATCTTCTACTACTTCAGGAAGCGGTACAGGCGCAGGTTCGCAATCCCGTGGCGGATCATCCTCTTCAGGTGGAAATTCGGGCGGTTCAGGAAGTGGCTCTTCATCCGGCGGCTCGCAGTCATAATATGTTTTATAAACATATTCACGAATCTTTAAAGCGTCTTTGTTGTCAAAAACAAAGGCGCTTTTACTTTTTAAAAACTACAAATAATTCACACTGAGCTTGTCGAAGTGAAAAATTACTTTTAAAGAAAATTACATCACTTTTTAAAAACATTCGTCCACGTCTTTTTTAAAAGAACTTCCTGCTTTTTAAAAACCTAATAATATGCGCCTCAATCCAAAACGTGTTCTCGTCGGAATGTCCGGCGGAGTTGATTCTTCCGTCACCGCTGCCCTGCTTGTTGAGCAAGGTTACGAAGTTATCGGCATCACGATAAAAACCTACAAATACGAAGACGTCGGCGGTAACGTGGCAAACGACTCCAGCTGCTGCTCGCTTGATGGAATTAATGACGCACGCAGGATTTGCCAAATCCTGGGAATCCCTCACTATATCGTGGATTTCACCGAATCTTTTAAAAAGAATGTCATTGATTATTTCGTTGAAGATTATCTCGCGGGCAATACTCCAAACCCGTGCACGCGCTGCAACCGTACGATAAAATGGGGCGAAATGCTCAAAAAAGCAGATGCACTCGGCGCACAATATATCGCGATGGGACACTACGCACAGGTTTTTAAAAATGAAGAGACCGAACGCTACAATCTTCGTCGCGGAAAAGACCAGCGCAAAGACCAGTCGTACATGCTCTGGGGACTGACGCAGGAGCAACTTTCGCGCACGATCTTCCCACTTGCCGACATGACGAAAGAAGAAGCGCGCGTCATTGCAGAACGCTTTAAATTACCAATCGCCGGAAAGCAGGAATCATACGAAATCTGCTTTATCGCCGATAACGATTACAACCGTTTTTTAAAAGCGCGCTTGCCGGAACTTGAAGAAAAAGTTGCCGGTGGTGATATTCTTTTAAAAGGAAAAAAAATCGGCGAGCATGATGGCTATCCGTTTTACACAATCGGCCAGCGCAAAGGTTTGGGTGTTTCGTATTCCGAACCGCTTTATGTATTAAATGTTCTGCCTGAAACGAACACAGTTGAAGTTGGATTGGAGGCTGAGTTGTATCATTCAGGATTGCTTGCGCATTCAGTGAATCTAATTCAATATGAAACTTTAAAAGAACCCAAACTGCTCACAGCAAAAATCCGCTACAAAGACAAAGGTTCTGAAGCATGGTGCTCGATGACAGAAGACGGGCTTTTAAAACTGGAATTTCTTGAAGCGAGAAGTGCAATTACTCCTGGTCAGTCGCTTGTGCTGTATGATGGCGATGACGTGATTGGTGGTGCAGTAATTAAGGAATGGTTTTAAAAGAATTATTTCCTTTTAAAAACTCGTTTTAAAAACCGTGCTCCTGTTTCTTTAAAAGAACGTCCGATTCCTCCAATAAAACTTTCGCCTAGAGTAAGTCTTTCAATCATTCCTGGTGGAGCGACATTACGCTCATTTCTGAATGTAGCGAAAGAAATTGCGATCATTCCAAACGCTGCTTCAAAAAAAGATGATGGTTTTACGCGTCGCAGAATTCCAATGAAAAGTTGGTGAAACCAATAAATCATTGTTCTTCCAAACGCCGTCCAAAACGGAAAATATCGCCACTGATAGCGAAGATAATGGGTAGATGAATATACCCAACGATCATCTGTCGGACGCGCGGAAACAGACGGGAAATGCAGCGAGCGGATCGTAGGGAAATATTTTGCGGTAAATCCTTTTAAAACTGCACGTGCAGTAAAATCCAATTCTTCATAAAAAAAAGCATCCCAAAATCCGCCGATACTTTTAAAAACCTCACGCCTGATCGCCGCACCACAGCCCATAAATGAGTGCGAAGGAAAACCATCTTCCGGCATTTCAACATTTTTCCCCGTCAGCGGATGCCAGTGCGCAAAAGCCTTCTCCCCTTTTGCAACGTTGATAATTTCACCGCCGATAATTGCGATGTGTGGAAATTTTTGAAAAATCTCGGCAACACGCTCAAATGTATCATCCGTTTCCGGATATGAATCGTCGTCGCTGCGCCAGATAATATCGCCGCTGGAAAGCTCTATACCAAGATTTAAAGCAAGATGAACGATATTATCAGGAAGTTTTAAAAACACGATGCCGGGAAATTCCGCGCGAATCATTTCCGCTGTTCCATCAGTCGAAGCATTGTCCACGACGACGATTTCCATGTTTTTAAAAGTCTGTTTTTGATATTGCCGGAGCGTCGTTCGCAGGTCAGACGAACGGTTTCGCGTAGCAATCAGAACAGAGATTTTCACGAGTTACTTCTTCCCTTTTAAAATACTTTTAGCAGCTTTTATAAGAATTGGTGGCGTAATTTCCAGCACCATATTTTTTAAAGAATTTTTGCTGAAAAGCGAATCTTCCACTTTTTCACCCGCACCGGGACGGGCTTTAAAAAGTGTAGAATGATTTTCCAGACCGTGATTAATTTCGTGCGCGGGACGCCCATTTGTGTAATAATACAGCGCGAGCGATTTACGGCTGCGGCCTTCCGGTGCGGTGAGCGGGTTTGGGTGTCCGTGAAAGCTAAAATCATTCGTGGAAAAAACGACCATGCGATTGAAAAGCGGCATCACACTTGCCACCATTCCCTTCATATCTTTGTCCCACAATTCAAACGCGCCACCGAAGGAATCTTCCCAATTTTTATTGAGATAAATAATTACATTCAGCCGCCGGTCAAGTTTGTAAACCGGATGTTTATTGAAATCCGCGTGAACTTTTAAAAAACCGCCTGGCATAATTTCGTGGTAACCACCGCCGCTAAATTGCGGGTCAGGAATAAGATTTTCAATTCCCGTTAGGATTTCTAAAAATTCTAAAAACGGCTGCGAATTTAAAAAGTGCATGAAAACTTTCGTTTGCTCGCCGAATAAATATTCACCTTTTGAAGCAAGCTTTTTTTCGTTTTGATTATTGAATTTCGTCGCATCGGTTTTGATAAGCGATGGAAATTCCGCCAGAATTTCTTTCAGCTTTCCTTCATTAAAAAAATTATCGAACTGAATATGCGGGAACGGCTCGGCAGCAGCGTACTTTTTGCGGTTTTGGCGGGCGAGCTCGTGAAGCTTTTCTGTGCCGCCGTTTATATATTCGGGCATTGGTGTACTTTTAAAAGATTTGTGTGATTTTTTTAAACTCCAAATTAGAGAATTATGCGGTTTCCTGCAAGGTTTGGCGCGAGGATTGGCAAAATTTTTCGTAATTTTACAGCTTTAAAAACACAATTATTCTGACTTTTTCGCGATAATTTAACGGGAGAAAAATAATGTACGGCAAATTCCAGGACTTTTTAAAAACTGAACTCGAAACGATAAAAGACAATGGTTTGTATAAATCTGAGCGCATTATCACGACTCCGCAGGGCGCGGAAATTGAAGTGGAAGGCACTGGCGGCGAGGTTTTAAACTTCTGCGCGAATAATTATCTCGGGCTTTCCTCGCACCCGAAAGTGATTAATGCGGCAAAAGATGCGCTGGATTCGCACGGTTATGGAATGTCAAGCGTGCGGTTTATTTGCGGAACGCAGGATATTCATAAAACTCTGGAAGCGAAAATTGCGGAATTCTGCGGAACGGATGATACGATTTTATATGCCGCGTGTTTTGACGCAAATGGCGGTGTTTTTGAACCGCTTTTTGCTGACGTTGATGCGATTATTTCTGATTCTTTAAATCATGCGTCTATTATTGATGGTGTTCGCCTGTGCAAAGCAAAACGGTATCGTTACGAATCGAGTAATATGGCTGAATTGGAAGCACAATTACAAAAAGCTGTTGCTGACGGAGCGCGTTTTAAAATCATCGCGACCGATGCAGTTTTTTCGATGGACGGAACAATCGCGCCACTTGACCAGATTTGCGATTTAGCTGATAAATATGAAGCGCTCGTGATGGTGGACGAATGCCACTCGATGGGCTTTATGGGCAAACACGGACGCGGCGTGATCGAATATGCAAACGCAATCGGGCGCGTGGACATCATTACCGGAACACTCGGCAAAGCGCTCGGCGGCGGTATCGGCGGCTTCACGACAGGCCGCAAGGAAATTATTGAATTATTGCGCCAGCGCTCACGCCCGTACCTTTTCAGCAATTCTATTCCGCCGTCAGTTGTTGGCGCGTCAATTGCTGTTTTTGATTTGCTTTCGGAAACGACTGAACTTCGCGACACGTTGGAAGAAAACACGAAATATTTCCGCGAGAAAATGGGAGCGCTTGGTTTTGATATTAAGCCGGGAACGCACCCGATCTGCCCGGTGATGTTGTATGACGCACGTTTGGCGCAGGATATGGCTGCCGAACTTTTAAAAGAAGGGATTTACGTTATCGGCTTCTTCTACCCGGTTGTGCCGAAAGATCTTGCGCGGATTCGTGTGCAGATTTCTGCGGCGCACACGCGCGAACATTTGGATAAAGCAATTGCGGCATTTGAAAAAGTTGGTAGAAAATTAGGTGTTTTAAAAGCTGAAACGGAAGCTGCATAATGAATAAATTTAAAAAAATCGGCGTTATCGGCGCAGGAACGATGGGCCGCGGAATTGCGCTTTCGTGCATACAGGCGAAGTACGAAACTATCGTTTTTGACATTCAGGAAAGTAATACAAAAACTGCGCAGGATTATATTTTCACTCAGCTTTTAAAAGCTGTGGAAAAAGGAAAATCTACGAATGAAGATGCGACGGCGGCGAAAAATCTTTTAAAAATGTCGAATGACATTGGTGATCTGGCGGGCTGCGATTTGGTGATTGAAGCGATTATAGAAGATTACAGCGTGAAGAATGAAGTGTTTGAAGGGCTGGAGCTTGTCGGCATTTCTGACAGCGCGGTGATCGCGACGAACACATCTTCCCTTTCAGTCAATGCGCTTGCGGCTTCTTTAAAAAATCCTGAGCGTTTTGTCGGTTTGCATTTTTTCAACCCGGCGCATATTATGAAGCTGGTGGAAATTGTGCAGGGCGCAAGAACTTCTGATGCGGTTGTTGAACGTTGCGTTGATTTTATAAAATCGCTGGGAAAATCGCCGGTAATTGCAAAAGATGTTCCGGGATTTATCGTGAATCGCGTGGCGAGGAATTATTATAACGAAGCTATGCGAATCGCCACCGAAGGTATTGCGGAGCCGGGCCAGATTGACCGGCTGATGAAAAGTGTTGGCTTTAAAATGGGGCCGTTTGAGCTGATGGATTTGATCGGCAATGACGTAAACCTTGAGGTGACAAAATCCGTGTGGGCGCAGTATTTTAATGAGCCGCGGTTCGCGCCGAGCCTGATGCAGCAGCAGGTGGTGAATGCGAAAACGTTTGGTAAAAAAAGCGGGCGCGGGTTTTATGATTATGCGGAAGAAAATAAGGGAAAATAGTTTTTAAAAAAGCGACTTTTCGTTTTTAAAAACTGTTGTAAACAGCAACTCGTAGATTTTGTAAAGTTTTAAAAAGAATATGATTGCTGTTGGTGAAACTGCGCCGGATTTTGCTTTAAAAGATTCTGACAACCACGAGATTTCTTTAAAAAGTCTTCGCGGAAAATTTGTGTTGTTGCTGTTTTATCCGCGTGATAATTCGATGATTTGTACGATGCAAATGTGCCAGTATCGCGATAACTGGAATGCGATTGCACAAATCGGCATCGAGGTTCTGGCGATAAACCCGGCTTCGGCAGAAAAGCATAAAAGTTTTAAAGAAGGAAAAGATTTGCCGTTCCCTGTTTTGAGCGATGCAGATTCGCAGGTTGCTGAAAAGTACGATGCGCGGAATATTTTTGGCATGACGAAACGTGCGTATGTGCTGATTGCGCCGGACGGAAAAATCGTGTACAGCCACAATGAAATTATTGCGTCGTTTTATACTTCTGTGGAAGATTTGGCGGCAATTGTCAAAAAACATGTTGAGCTTTTTAAACCGTACAAAGTTAGTTTTTAAAAGCAGACGAAATATATTGTTCAGTAAAAAATGGTTTCAGTTGGCACGATCGCGCCGGATTTTGTTTTAAAAGACTCGGAGGAAAGTGAATTTTCCTTAGGACAAATGCGCGGGAAATATGTGTTACTGCTGTTTTATCCGTACGACCACGGTTTTTTTTGTACGCGGCAGTTTTGCGAATATCGTGACGACTGGGGGAAATTTAAAGAACGCGAGATTACGGTTTTTGGGATTAATTCGGGTTCGCCTGAGTCGCACAAGGATTTTAAAGATAAGAATAATTTGCCTTTTCTACTATTATCAGATGAAAATTCTGCTATAGCGAAGCAATACGGCGCGTGTTACGATAATGGAATTTCCATGCGGGCGTATGTGCTGATAGCGCCGGACGGGCGGATTTTATACAGCATGTCCGAGCTTTTTCCTATACTGCGAAAGTCGCTGAACGATTTGATAAAAGCACTTGACAGACGCATTGAGCAATATAAAATCAAGCTCGCAAACGCCGCATAATTATGAAATTTTCGCTCATCAGCTTCATCGCGCGGCGGCTTACGCAGTCTTTTAAAAAGGAAAAATTTATCCGTTTTACAAAAGGCGTTGCGCTCGTGAGCGTGATGCTGGGCTCGATGGCGCTGATCATCGCGCTTTCTGTGCTCGAGGGTTTTGATAATTCGCTTCATGAAAATGCTGCAAAATTCACCTCGCATATTCAGTTTAAATCCGTCAAGCGCAAACCATTCCCTGCCGACCAACCCAAGTTTAAAAACCTTTTAAAAGCCGTTCCGATGGTGAAAGCTGCGGCTCCTAATATCGAGCGAGAGGGTTTGGTGCGGGCTTTTAAAACGGTGGAAGGCGTGTATATTCGCGGGATTTACCCTGAAAATGAAATTACCGGTTTAAAAAATAATATCAAGGAAGGCATTTTTTCTTTTCCGTCAGATACGGCTTTTAACGTTATTCTTGGCAGGAAATTAGCACGAAAGCTCGGTGTGAAACTTGGTGATTCCGTTTTGCTAACCACTCTTTCTGAAGATGCAAATCTGGAAGACTCAACCGCAATTCCCACACCGGTCTTTGAATATTTTACCGTTACCGGGATTTATGAAACGGGAATGGCGCAGTACGACGATGTTTATATTTACGTACCTTTTAAAACCGCTTCACGAATATTTCAATTTCCTGAAAATTCTGCAACATCGTATGACGTAGTTTTAAACAATGTCAACGATGCGCCGGAAGCTTTGCGCAAAATTGAGGATTACGTCGGCTACCCGTTTTACGGTATGACTATTTTTGAAATTCACGGTTCAATGTTCGCATGGATCGAATTGCAAAAGCAGCCGATACCAATCGTACTCGGACTGATCTCTATTGTCGCAGTTTTTAATGTTTTAACAACGCTGCTGATAAGCGTGGTCGAAAAGACCCATTCCATCGGAGTATTGCGTTCACTTGGGATGCCGTCGAGCGGGATTTTAAAAATATTTGTGTTGCAGGGAATCTCCATTGGGCTTGTGGGAACGCTGTCGGGCTGTGCGCTTGGATTTTTCTTTTGCTGGCTACAGGATACTTTTCATATTATTCAACTTCAGGGCGACATTTATTTTCTCGATACGCTGCCTGTAGCTTTTAAAGCCGTGCATTATATTATCGTCATTTCCACTTCCCTTCTTCTATCCTTTCTGGCAACGCTTGTTCCGGCGTGGATCGCGGTGAAAATTTCGCCTGTCAGGGCATTGGTTTTTAAATAAGTTTTTAAAAACAAAAAAAGCGCCCCTGATTTTTAAGAACGCTTTTAAAAGAATTTTTAAAACACATTATTCAATTACGGCGGTGTCAGAAAGTTTGAAATTTCTTCTGTTTTTCCTGTGCGGATCTCTCGACGAACAAGCTGTGTGGTAGAATCGCTAATGCGTATCTGCTGATGATACAAATATTTTCCATCGGCTGACCATGCCATGCCGGGTGAGTAATCAAGATTAGCACAATTACAACCTCCCTTCATATAATCAGGAAAGAATCTATACACCTGATATTGCGTGGAGCTTCCCTCGCGCAGATCAATAATTGCCAAACCACCAATACTAGTTCTATCAGCATACTTCGTATTGCTCATGCTTGCCCCTACATTTACAGCGAGCCAGTTGCCATCAGAAGACATACGGGAGTCCGGTTTTGACAGGCTGTTAATTTTATCTAATTTATATGTTTTTTTGATGGTAGAATCAGTTAATGAACCAATTATCAGGCGGACTTCTGAATGTGTACCTGTGTATTCATTATAACCAATAGCATCAATTGAATAATAATTAGTATTCTTAAAGTCTGGTGAATATCCTGGGACTATCAATCTTTTTTGAGTAAAAGGAGGTGTAATATTAACCGAAAATAAATCATGTTGTATAGCATTATTAAGAAGATAAGCAGCGCCAATCAAAAAAGAAGAATCTCCAGGCATAAATCTATATGTAATATCTACATCCGCTGTATTGGCGGGCAAACTTACAGGATACATTCTTTCTTGGGAAAACATATGAAAAATTGTAACAAATCTATCCAACCCACCATTTTTATCACTAGCTGATACATATTTACCAGAATGGCTCCATTGTGCTCCAAGATATTGTCCTGAAGCAAGAGTAGTAAGAGATTTGTTGCTTACATCATATACACCAAGCCGGTCAGCTAAAAGAAGCAAAAGTTTATTTCCATCGGGCGAGGCATCTGCTACCTGATAATAAAACTTTGGTGACCACCAATAAAGCCGTGAATAGAAATCTTTACAATGCTTGGCATTTGTATCAATCCAGCCATATTCCGGCTGAGTAAAGTCCGGTATGCCAAATGGTGCATCGTCACTCACAGGTGTTGGTGTTACACTGGACTCTTCAGTACAGCTTGAGAGAGCAGTTATTAGAATGCAAAGGACTATACTACCGAAACTTTTCATAATAATGACGTTTTCTTTTAAAAATAGCCATTATCCTTTACATTTGAAACAATTATTTTACAATAACAAACTTCACGGTTTGTGTCGTTTGGAACGTTGACAATCGGCACAGATACACGCCTGCCGGCAATTCTTTTATATCAAGTATTGCCGTATAATTGCCTTCAGCACGATCTCCTTTAAAAAGCGTTTGGACGCAATTGCCTCGCTGATCATACATCATCAGTTCCACATTTCCGGCTATTCCTACCGAATATTGAATTTCTGCTTTTTCCTCATGAACCGGATTTGGCGATATTGCGCGAAGTGCCGTTTGAAATTCACCAACTTTTACATAACGGATATCTCCTCCGCAGACTTCTTTTAAAAGAAGTTTCGCGGGTTGAATTTCAATCGTTCTGCACATCTGCTCCTGTAAAATTTCACCGTTTAATTCTTCGATTTTTAAAAGAATATTCTCTTCGGTTTGCTTTGCAAGATATGCTGTAATTTCAAATGCGATCTCTGTTTCACTAAATGGTGTTATACCGGTTGCTTCAATGAGCAGTTCACCCGGCACAGTTATTTTCGCTTTTAAAAACCATGTATTATCTGCGCCTTTTAAAAACTTTTCGCTGTTTTCATTAAACTGAAAAACCTTTGCATCGTAATGAATCCGGGCTTTAAAAGAGGTGATCTCATTTGCAGGATTTTCGGCTTTTAAAGACATTTTTACAACAGTTGACTCTCCCGGTGCAATTTCCTCCGTTTCCGCTTTTAAAGCAGCGGTGATCTTTTCTTTTTGGCTGACTGTTACGGTAAGCGTTTTGATAGTCTGGCAGTTCAGGTTATTTGTAACAGTTATCGTATAAATTTGAGTTTTTGAAACCGTTACCAGCGGTCGCTGAATATTTGCATTGCTGAGTCCGTCTGCCGGGCTCCACTGGAAATTCAGATTATCATCATTACTTGACACTTCAAGTTCTGCAATTTGCCCTATGCACAATGCGGTGTCGCGCGTGGTAAAAACAGGCGCTTTTAAAACCGTGATGGTGACCGAATCAGTTGCCGTGCAAATATCACCCTGCTGCGGTATGGTGATGTAATATGTGGTTGTGGCCGTTGGCGATGCTATCGGATTTGCAATGTGCGGATCGGACAGTCCCGCCTCCGGCGTCCACGAACATTGTAAACCTATATATTTTTTATCGCCGATCTCCACACCTTTTCCCAAACAAACTGATGTGTTTTCTCCGGCAGCATCTGTTGGAAGCTCTTTAATCCTAACTTCTACATATTCCGTATCGCGGCAGGATGCCTGGCCGCCACCGGAAACGATAACTGTGTATGTCGTTGTCTGTGGAGGTGTGGCAATGATACTCGTGCCTGTTGTTTTATTTAACCCGATAGCCGGGCTCCATTCATATTCCGCGCCGCCGGACGCTTTTAAAACGGCGCTGCTTCCCGGGCAGATGGCTATATCGGGCGAAACTTTTGCAATGATCTCACCAACATTTACGAGTACCGAATCTATTGATTCGCATCCGAATTCATTCCTGACAGTAAGATAATATCGCGTGGCAGTTGACGGTGAAGCAATGGGTTGCGCTACAGCGGGATTATCCAATGCTGCTGCCGGCGTCCATGAGTATGTATTTCCTTTTAAAGCTTCACTTCCCAAACGGGCAAAACCTCCCGGACAGATCACCACATCGTCATTCGCTTCAGCAACCGGAAAACCGCTCACAAGATTCGTGTGCTCTAAAGTATCGCTGCCAAATTCGTTTGTCGTGATCAGTGTTGTTTTAAAATTTCCCGCATTTTCGTAATAGACTGGCGGCGGTTTTTCACCAATAAATTCTGACGGTTGCCCGCCTTCAAATGTCCAGCGCCACGAATCAGGAAAGTTATCGCTTGTGTCTTTAAAAAGAATAGTATTTTCCGCGCAGATCGTGTCCGGTGCAAAACCTGACGAGGGAATTGCACACGTCAGATATCGCCGCCCCTGCTGAAAATAGCTGTCCGGAAAATAACACAAACTGATAATGGATCTTTGCCCGTTTAAAAACAATGCGCTGTCCCGGTAAGCACACGCTTTTCCGGCGAGGTTCGGCTGCTCAATACGCGCCAGGTATTCGCCCTGCGTAATATATATCTTTCCGTCGCGGGCTAACTGCATGGCAAGCACAATGCCTAATTTAGGAAGATTTGTCCTTGATGCGCGGATGGCTGCTTCATTTTGAAGGCTGACATCAAACTGTGCAAGGGAATTTGGTTTGTATAGATCAAGCTCCAGTTCGCTCTGCCCAACATACAATTTTGAATTATCAGGTGAAAACGAAACGCCGTAGCAGGCGTCGGTCCTCCCGTTCATCAGCGTCTGTTTATTCGAAACATCGCCGGTTGTATTATTAAAATCGTAATATGTTAGTGCAGCCGCGCCTCTATTATTATTCGTGAGTGCAAGGTGTTTAGCATTGGGCGAGAACTTTAAAAAAGGCTGCTCGTACGATTCTGTGGGTGCATTAAAACTACTGATTCTTGGCGTTTTAAAAAGGCTGTCAGCCGTTAGCCGGAAAGCATAAAAAATATTATTCGTTTCGCTGTGCGTCATTATCCAGAAACCCCTCCCGCTGCAATCAACAGTTGCGGTGATCGCTTCCGATACATTGTCCTTAATAAGAAGAGTATTCTTTTCCTCGACCGCGCCTAAACCTCCTGCAAGGCTCATATTCACGACAGAATAATGAAAGCCCGTAAATGAAGAACCATTCGTACGATCAGCAGAAGTGAAAACATAATAGAGATTTTTGTTTCCGGGATGCGGAATGATCACAGCGCTTTGCGTGGACGATATACCTCCCGCCAAACCGGTCCCATTTGCCATTACCTGCAATTGGGAATTCCAAATCGTCGTCCCCTGCGTTAAAAAAAGCAGTTTGCCAGTTTCATCGCAGATAGATGTGGCGCCTTCAGCAATTTTAATAGGCGATAATGGTTGTACAACAGGTTGCCCGGTCGCAAAGCTTATATGGCAATACTCACCAAAAAACCATTCATTTGTTTCATTCTGTGCATACGCATTGGTGAGTGCGGCACAGATCAGGGCAAGCGAGATGATAAACAGTTTCATAGAATGTATGTAAAGCCGGGCCATATCGTTCTTTTAAAAGCAAGATCGTACTTGTACGAATAATTCAAATTTCGCTAATTGGTTACTTTTAAAGAAATTATCTTTTAAAAATCTTTTAAAAATCTTTTTAAAAAGAATCTTTTAAAAGAATTACTGTACCGGGCATGAGATGAGATATAAGCGCTGGTTAATTCGCCCAAGCGTTTCGTATCGTTTTAAAAACCTGTTGTAGCGTGGTGAAATAACCTGGTCAACCATCAAACCCGCGCGCATTGTTTCCTTTTCAAAATTCTGCACAACAAGCGTGCTGCTTGATGCAAACGCAATAGACTTTTTTCCGGGGGCAAATGCATACGCGCCATCGGCGGCGATCCGGTTCTTTAAAGAAAACCGCTGCCCGTTCATATTGATGAACGAATCATTGTCCTCTCCTGCAAAAAAAACGTCCTTTCCGTCACTTGAATACTGCGGTTTTCCTGTAATTGTTCCACCGGCGTATTCAGCGGTATTCTGCACAATATGGGTAACCCCGCGCAGAGTGGCTTTAAAAACCGCGAGCGCTAACTGCGGATGCAGCACCAGGTCAGTAATGCCGTCGTACTCTTTTCCTTTTAAAGGTTCGTAATATTCATCAGAAAAGATCAGCAGTTGCGAACGCCCGTTGAAAAGTTTGACAACCGCTGCGGCAACCGTTCCCGTAGCATTTACCGCTACATCGCCAATATCCGCCGCCATGCCGGACAATTCCTTTTTGTTTTTAAAAACCGTCCACTGCTTTCCCGACCGCCCGGCATATAAAAATTCGCCGTCATTCCAGAAACCAATCGGTTTTATTTCCTCCATCTGCGCGACTTCCGTGAAATTCACAAAAAGCGCCGATTGCGTTCCACGCTGAACAGTATAAGCCACGCGCTCACCGCCCGGACTGATATAAACTTTCCCAAAACGATTCGTTGTTCGGATTTCGCGCTCGGCAAATCGAATAACATCTTCTGTTCCCACCCGCACAGCCACACCTGCAATACGCGAATCTGCACTAAAAAAGATCTGCTGGACTTCTGTACAGTTCAGTGGCAATGCCGTATCCTTTTTTAAAAGAAAATATTGCTGATTTTCAAAAGCGAACGTCGCCCACACATTTCCATCCGGCGAAAAAACAGGCGGCAGTATCTGCGAATACACACCAGTCGCAACACTATCCACCGTCAACCTGTAGCGCTCCGAAAAAGGCGTCGTAATAGCCCACCAATGCTGCGTTGTGTCCATACCATACGCTGTGAGGTCTTCCTTGCCATCAAGCAAAAGCCGCTCAGTGCATTGCGCGGAAAGTGAAATAGTTTTTAAAAGGAAAATGAAAAGAAACGTGGAGATTGATTTCATTAAATGGTTTTAAAAGTGAAACGCCTGATACATTCAGGCGTTTTACAAAGATAAATATTTGCAATGGTGGAAGTACAATTACTTAAAAAAAAAAAAGCCCGTGTTTTAAACCGCGGGCTTTTGTGTTTATATATTTTTTTCAAATTTTAGCGTACCACACTCATATTTTTTGTCAGTACTTGCCCACCTACTTCCAGTCTGTAGTAATAAGTTCCACTTGGAATAGTATTTGTTGAAAATTCTGCCGTATATTTTCCTGCTTCCTGAAAGCCGTCATACAGTACAGCAACTGTATTGCCAAGAACATCTATTACAGCAATCCTGATTTTTCCTGCTTTAGCAATTGTATAGGAAATTTCTGTTTTATCACTAAAAGGATTTGGCATATTCTGGCTGAGTGCGTTTGTTAGTCCGGCTGTATATTCCTCTATGCCAACAGTGCTATAAGTAAATGGTTCGCTCATGGCATCGCAAAAGTTCGTGTCAGTAATGCGTACTTTGTAAGTGCCGCTCTTCTTTGGCTTATAGGTTTGCGCTGTGTCGCTATATAAAAGACTATCATTCATAAACCACTGGTATTTTCTTGATGGGTTACTCATCAAAGTTTTCCCGTTTGGTGTAATAATAGGCGCAGCAAGTGGAGTGAAAATTATATCTTCATATAATGTTTCCTTTCCATTTGTATTCACAGCACGAATACCAAAACGTCCAGGTTTTGAATTATCTATAAGCGTACACTTCACACGTATGGATTTTTTCGGAGTAATTGTGTCAAAACTAACTTTTATATTGAATAACCCTGAGCTAACAACGTCCACGGATCGTAACGTATCGCCCACAAGCAAAATTGTGTAATATCCACATCCCTGCTCGGTAGCAATCACAAAAGGCGCCACTTGGTGCTTTATACTGCTTTTGTAGGTTCCTGTTTGTGCTCCGACATAAACGTAACCAGATGGTGCTGGATAAGCTGACGAACCTTCTACGATATTAATATCATTACCTGTAATATATTTCCACGTCTGACCTTTGTCTATTGATTGCCAGAAATCTGTGCCGCGTATATATATATTATCTGAAGAATCTACACTTATTCTATCAATTGCAGAGTTTAGATTCCCGGCAAGTTTTGTGTAATCTGTGCCTTTACTATCGAATGAGCGCAGCAGTGCTTCAAAAAATGTTCCAACTAAAACCCGATGATTGCGATCAAAGCTTATATCATAATGTACAAAAGGATTGTTTTCAATACTGCCAATAGGAATATTTTCCCACGTTTCCCCAAAGTTTTCTGAGCGAACCAGCGAATCCATTCTATATCCGGCATATATCCACCCTTGATAATCACAGGCAACAGTATTTCTGCCGCGAAGAGACCCCAGATTTGCTTCCCACGTAGCGCCGCGATCTTTTGACCACCAGATCGCAGCTTCGCCAATAGCATAGATCCATCCACGCTTATTAATCGCTATATCTTTTGTACCATACATATCAGAAAAAACTTTAGACCAGGTCTTACCCATATCCTGCGTTTTGTAAACGCCATCGCTTGCGGCTGCAAAAACTTCTCCATAAGCATTAATAACGTTTTCATCTGCTATTTTGTAATTTTTTTCAGCATATGGTTCCCACGTTTTCTCATCTGTTGAGCGCCATTTTCCTCCTCCCAGCAATGATCCGTCAGCCAGGGTTGTAATTGCAGTAAAGCTGACAGAGTAATATCCTAAAGGCCAGCGCTTCCAGTTCTTACCCTTATCATCAGAACGTATAATTTCGCTTGACAGGTCTATTTGCTTTATATCATTAATAACGACTCCGTAAATTCTCCCATCTCCCCTTATTACTCCGATAAAAGATGTAGAGTATGGATATAGTTCTTTCCACGTATCACCCCAGTCACTGGAAAATATCGCACCCTGATTACTGTTACATAGCATTTGCCCTGTAGGAAGCATAGAAAACATAGTGGTAGATCTGGTAGTAATACGTTTCCATGTTACTCCATTATCTTCCGAGCGTAATATCCCGCCATACGATCCTGCACCGCCTAAATATATCCTGCCATTATTATCAGCCTGCATAAAACGGGGCTCAAAATCACTGATACCGGATGTGCCGCCTATTCCGGGTATAGTGCGCTTTTCCCATGTTTTTCCTGTATCTTTTGAGCAGTACAGTACTCCTAATTCATATGTTAGTCCTGCTAGAATTAGTGTGCCGTTCTTGCTTACTACAATTACAGGAGAACTATTACCTGTTATTTCCGGAGCATTAATGAGTTTCCAATGAATAGCGTCGGTTGAATGGTAAATCCAATTATAATTTGCAACATAAATATTTGAATCTATAATTGCAACAGAATTGCCTCTTAAGGAAATACTATCATTACTTCCATCCGGAACTTTTATCTTAGGCTTATATTCCGTCCATGTAGAATTTATAGGATTATAAATACCAATGGAAGTCCCTGAGAATATACAGACGTCGCCGTTTGGTCTCGTAATAATATTTTCAATATACTGCCCTTTAAATCCAAGGAGCGTCCATTTTTCTGTATCTTCATTAAAGCGATACGCTCCTACTAGTGTGCCAGTATAGACTCCACCGGACGAGTCCAATGCTATCAGGTCAGCACTCCCCCCATACGGGCCGGTCATTACCTGCCAGATATTGCTTGTATCTTGTGCCTGGTGAGCATTACCTACAATAGCATTAATACAAAAAAAACAACAGAGGAAAACATAATGTTTCATATACTATTTATACAGTAGAGTTCTTTCAAAAGTTAAAATCTAAATTAAAAAATCGTGTGTCATTTTGAGAGTAGAGAAAAATCTACGTCAAAGTTTGCGTTTAGTCATTCTAACGTTGATTCTTCGCTGCGCTCAGAATGACAATCCAAGTTTTATAATACTTTTGAAAGAAGTCTAGTATCTACTTCAAATTAAGAGGGCAGTA